>CBJNFW010000080.1:0-29367 GCA_966435935.1 uncultured Nocardia sp. | reverse complement strand
GGTACGGCGTCCACGCCGGCCGAGGCCGACGCCTATCTGACCGCCCAGCAGGGCGAGCCGGCATCCGAGGCGGCGGCGTGGCTCGCCGCCGAGGTGAATCGGCGCAACGAGGAACTGCCCGAACAGGACGGTTTCCTGAGTGTTGCGCCGATCGAGGCGCACGGCGGCGCACTGCACGTGGCCAGTCCGTACGATGCCATCGGACATGTGCGCGCACTGCTGTTCGAACTGGCCACCCCGCGTGATCACGCGGTGTACGACCCGCAGCTGGCGTGGTTGATCGATCCCGCCGGGCACGTCCCGGTGACCGTCACGCACGGTGGTGCGGGAGAATTCCCTTATCTGACCGAACATCTCGTCCGCCAATGGGTTCCGGAGCTGTCGGAGCCGGGGCCCTACCTCATCGTGGAGCGCGAGCCCGAGGTCTACATCCAGACCTTCCGCGACGACGAGCACAGCTACATCCTGGAGTACCGGGACGGCTCCCCGGACCAGCACTTCGGTACCCGCCTGACCGAACCCGGCCGCGTCGCGGACCTCATCTGGGACTGGACCGTCGGCGATCAGGCTCGCCTCGCAGAACTCACCTGGGACAGGGTCGACCTCTGAGCCGCGTGAGCAGGTCGAAAGCGCCTCTCACGCAACGTGTCTCAGCAGTCGCAGCAGGCGTCTCCGCAGCATTCGCACCCCTCGCAGGCGCAGCAGCAGTCCTCGCCGCAGCGGCAGCATTCGCAGCAGGCGACGCCCTCGCAGAAGGGTACGCAGAACCCGCCCCGGCGGCGCGGCGCGGGACCGTAGCCGTAGCCGGGCGGGGGATAACCGCCGTAACCCTGTGGGGGATAACCGTATCCGGGCGGGGGCGGTCCGTATCGACGCCAGCGCCGGTTGACGACCTTGTGGTCGGTGCGGTGCTCGACCCGGCAGCTCTCGTGGCCGGAATGCCCGAACGTGCGGTGGATCGAGCGGCCCAGTTCCTTGGTCAGCAGGCGGCGGACCAGACGTCCGTCGGTGAATTCGACTTCGGCCAAGGCTAATTCGATGCCGAGCAGGGCGTCGGTGCACAGCCGGTGCGTTTCCTGCGCGGGAGTTCCGGTGACCGCCAACGGGTTCCACTTGCCGTGCGCGAGGTCATCGTGCAGATCCTCGACGGCGTCGACCAGATGCGCGACGCGACCGAACAACCGGCCCGCCTCGGTGAGCGCGGCCTCGTTACCGGGGCGTCCGGCCAGCAGCGCGGTATGTCCGAACGCGGCGGCGGTGGCGGCCTCGGTCGGTTCGGTGAGTTCGAGCAGGGTGGTGTGCGGTCCGGCGGCCGATTCGACCGCGATCTGCCGGTCCACCGCGTCCAGCAGGACCGCGGTGTCGAAGCCCAGGCCCGCACCGGTTTCCGCGCCCTGTCGCGCCCAGCGCCGGGCGATTCGCCGCGCCGCCGGGCGGATGCCCGCGGTTCCGGCGACGCCGTCACCGTCCTCGACGTGGTCGCGCACCTTGGCCGCGGCCAGTACCAGCGAGACGGTCGCGGCCAGCCGCACGCTGTCGCCGGTGGCCACATCCGCCGTGCGCATCGCGCGCAGCGGACACGGCCCGGCCGAACGTCTGGTGGCGGCCGGCGCCTGGGCGTCGACCAGCGCGGAGATGATCAGGCCGTCGTAATTGGTGGCCATGCGGGCGGCCTGGCCGTGGTCGTCGCGCAGGGCCAGACACAGGCCGCACAGCTGCGCCATCCACGCGGAACTCAACTCTTCGCCCAGCCGGTGTCTACACGGACGGATAATGCCGAACACGCCTCGACGGTAACCGAATAAAACCCGGTGCGCGCCGGGCTTTCGCTGTGAATTCCATAAGGGCACTACATCTTCGGCTTCGCGCGGCGGCGATCGGCCGGCGCCGGCGTCGAGTCGAGCGCCGCGAATCATCGGTTCACCCGCCTCACGTCCGGGCCGACCGTGACCGAGCCGAACAACGCCGCAGGTAATCTGGGGTCCGTCGCAGCCCCGCCACGGCGAAGCGGAGGCCGAACATACGGAGGTGCGCATGACGTCCGCGGAGTCGGCGATAACCGATATCAACCGGTACGACCCCGAACTTCGGCGCTGGTTGGCGGACGCGGTGGCGAAGGTCCGGGCCGACGCGCGGCGTTCCTCCGATACGCATCTGCTGCGGGTGCCGCTGCCCGCGTTGCCGGGGGTGGATCTGTATCTCAAGGACGAGTCCACCCATCCGACCGGTTCGCTCAAACACCGGCTGGCGCGGTCGCTGTTCCTGCACGCGCTGTGCAGCGGCTGGATCCGTCCGGAGCGGCCGGTGATCGAGGCGTCGAGCGGTTCGACCGCGGTGTCCGAGGCGTACTTCGCCCGGCTGATCGGGGTGCCGTTCATCGCCGTGATGGCCCGCGGGACCAGTCGGGAAAAGGTACGGTTGATCGAATTCTACGGTGGCACTTGCCATTTCGTGGACAGCGCGAATGCTGTCTACGAGGTGGCGGCGCGGCTGGCCCGCGACAGCGGCGGGCACTACATGGACCAGTTCACCTATGCCGAGCGGGCCACCGATTGGCGCGGCAACAACAACATCGCCGAATCCATCTTCGACCAGATGGATCAGGAACGTTTCCCGGATCCGGCCTGGGTGGTGGCGACGGCGGGCACCGGCGGCACCTCGGCGACGATCGCCCGCTACATCCGCTACACCGGCCGCCCGACCGGGTTGTGCGTGGCCGACCCGGACAACTCGGCCTTCTTCCCGGGCTGGCGCGACGACGACGCCGAGGTCACCACGGAGATCTGCTCGCGCATCGAGGGCATCGGACGCCAGCGCGTGGAGCCCAGTTTCGTCGCCTCGGCCATCGACCGGATGATCCACGTCCCCGACGCGGCGGCGATCGCCGCGATCCACGTGCTCGAGGAACTGATCGGCCGCAAGGCGGGCGCGTCCACCGGAACCGGCCTGTGGGCGGCGTTCCACATCATGTCCGAGATGGCGCGCGAGGGCCGCGAGGGCAGCGTCGTCGGACTGATCTGCGATCCAGGCGACCGCTACGTCGACAAGTACTACAGTCCCGACTGGCTCGCCGACCAGAACATCGATATCGAGCCGTACCGGACGCGATTACAGCAGTTCCTGACCTCGGGCGAGTTGTCCGTTTGAGTGCCGTGGGCTCGTCCACCTCGGATGACGCCGGTGCCCGCCGCAGCGACAGGGAGGCGGGGACGCAGCCCGGCCTGCCTGCACGGGATGAGCCGTGGCCTGTAAACTACCCAACATCATGCAGCGGGCACTCCTCCTCGGCCGCCGCGACGGGGTCTGACACGGACCGGCTCCCGTCGCGGGGTTCAGCTGTGCCGGTCGACCCATTTACCTGGGATACACCAACCCACACCTCACGGAGAATTGCATGCCATCCGCTGACGCCTTCGTAACGCGCGCCATCACCGCGCCGTCCAAGCCCGCTCCCGCCGACCAGCCCGCGTGGAACGCACAGAAGAACTCCTCGATGCCGACCTTCCGGTACCGGCCCTTCGCCGAGGAGGTCGAGCAGATCACGCTGCCCGACCGCACCTGGCCCGACAAGATCATCGACCGGGCGCCGGGCTGGTGCGCGGTGGATCTGCGCGACGGCAACCAGGCGCTCATCGATCCGATGAGCCCGGCCCGGAAGCGGCGCATGTTCGATCTGCTGGTGCGGATGGGGTACAAGGAGATCGAGGTCGGTTTCCCGTCGGCCAGCCAGACCGATTTCGACTTCGTCCGGGAGATCGTCGAGGAGAACGCGATCCCGGACGACGTCACCATCCAGGTGCTGACCCAGTGCCGCCCCGAGTTGATCGAGCGAACCTTCGAGGCCTGCCGGGGCGCGGCCAACGTGATCGTGCACTTCTACAACTCGACCTCGATCCTGCAGCGCAGGGTGGTCTTCCGGGCCGACCGCGCGGCCGTGCAGAAGATCGCCACCGACGCGGCGACACTGTGCAAACAGATCGAGCAGAACTACCCGGACACCAACTGGCGGTACGAGTACAGCCCGGAGTCCTACACCGGCACCGAGCTGGAGTACGCCAAGCAGGTGTGCGACGCGGTCTCGGAGATCATCGCGCCGACCCCCGACAAGCCGCTGATCGTCAACCTGCCCGCGACCGTGGAGATGGCGACGCCGAACGTCTACGCCGACTCCATCGAGTGGATGAGCCGCAATCTGGCCCGTCGCGAGTCGATCGTGCTGTCCCTGCACCCGCACAACGACCGCGGTACCGGCGTCGCCGCCGCCGAGCTGGGCTATATGGCCGGCGCGGACCGCATCGAGGGCTGCCTGTTCGGCAACGGTGAGCGGACCGGCAACGTCTGCCTGGTCACGTTGGGCATGAACATGTTCTCCCGGGGCATCGACCCGCAGATCGACTTCTCCAGCATCGACGAGATCCGCCGCACCGTCGAGTACTGCAACCAGCTGCCGGTGCACGAGCGTCATCCGTACGGGGGCGACCTGGTGTACACCGCGTTCTCCGGCAGCCACCAGGACGCGATCAACAAGGGTCTGGACGCGATGAAGGCCGCCGCCGACGCCGCGGGCTCGGATGTCGCGGACATCACCTGGGAGGTCCCGTACCTGCCGATCGACCCCAAGGACGTCGGGCGCACCTACGAGGCCGTGATCCGGGTCAACTCGCAGTCCGGTAAGGGCGGCGTGGCCTACATCATGAAGACCGACCACGGTCTGGCCCTGCCGCGCCGGCTGCAGATCGAGTTCTCCCAGGCGATTCAGAAGATCACCGACGGTGAGGGCGGCGAGGTCAGCCCGAAGGAGATGTGGGACGTCTTCGCCGAGGAGTACCTGAACCCGATCCGGCCGCTGGAGCGGATGCGCCAGAAGGTCACCGCCGCCGAGACCGACAGCGGGACGGACGCCATTTCCGCGGTGGTCAAGGTGGACGGTGTCGAGCAGGAGATCACCGGTGCCGGTAACGGTCCGCTCGCGGCGTTCGTCGACGCGCTGGCCACGATCGGTTACGACGTGCGGGTGCTGGACTACTCCGAGCACGCCATGTCCTCCGGTGACGACGCGCAGGCCGCCGCGTATGTCGAATGCGCCGTCGGGGATTCGGTCAGCTGGGGTGTCGGTATCGCCACCTCCATCACCACCGCGTCGCTGCGTGCGGTCGTCTCCGCGGTCAACCGGTCGCACCGCGAGCGGAAGTAGATCGCGCGGAACCGCGTGTCGGGCACCGTTTCCGGCGCGTCGCGGCAGTACTCGTACGGGGAGTTGTCCACATGTGGACAACTCCCCGTCGCATGCGGTGCGAGGGGCTCTGTGGCACTACGAGCATCCGAACAGCGTGCTAGCGTTGAACAGCATCAGCGCCGAGCTCACTGCTCGAAAACTCCCGAGCAGATGGGGGATACGTGACGACCAACGACAACTCGAACTCACCGCCTTGGCTGCAAGTCCAAGGCACGGATACGGCTACCGAGCAGGACGACCCGAAATCGGCATCGGCGCACGAGGACGCGAGGGCTGACGAACCCGCCGTGAGCGCCGATTCCGGATCCGAGCCGGGCGACCACGATTCGGCACCCGCCCAGGAACCGGCATCGGGAATCTTCCCGCCGATGCCGGATTCCGTGGACGAGCAACAGCCGTTCCCACCGGGGCCGCAACCCGGCCCGGAGGGGCAGTTCGCTCCCGAGCAGCACTTCGGTTCGGAGCCGCACCACTTCGCTCCCGCGCCGCCGTTCGGCCAGGAACAGCAGGGGCCGTTCGCACCTCCGGGCGCGCCGCCGCAAATGGGCGGATTCCCGCCGCCGCAAATGCAGTACGGCCCACCGGGAGCCGGGCAGTTCCCGCCCGACCCCGGTTTCGGCCCGCCCGGCAACTTCCCGGTAGCCGAGCCCGGCGGGCCCTTCGCGCCGCCCGGTGGTCCTGGGGAACCGACCTCGTTCGCGCCGCCGAACTTCACCGCGCCGCAACCGCAGTTGTTCCCCGATGCGCCGCCGCGCAGTTTCACCGAGCCGCCCGCCACGAATTACGCTGAGGCGCACCAGGAGCCGCCGTACGGCGAGGTGCGTCAGGAATTCGGCGGCGACGGCCCGGCTCGCCGGGGGTTCAACGAGGAGCAGCCGCCCGAGCAGCCCGCCGCCGGTCAGGAGCCGCCGCAGTTCGCGCAGGAGCAGCACAGCTGGGCGCCACCGCCACCGCCGCAGCCGCAGATGTATCAGCCGCCGCAGCCGCCGCCGGCTCCCGGTTGGCAGGGCGGTCCGCCCAGTCAGCCGAATCACCCTGTGCAGCAACAACACCAGCCGCCGCAGCAGGGATTTCAGCCGCAGTTCGGACAGCTGGGTCCGGGCGGGCAGTCGGTCAACGATCTGAATCTGCTCAAGCGGGCCCGGCGCTCACCACGCGGTGGTTGGCGTCGCGCGGTGCACAAGATCTCCGGCGGTGCGATCAATCCGGGTGAATCCTCTGCGGACGTACTGTTCCGCGAGCTCACCGAACGGGTGAATCAGCCGGTGCGCGGCGATTATCGGATCGCGATCCTGTCGCTGAAGGGCGGCGTCGGCAAGACCACGACGACGGTCGGCCTCGGATCGACCTTCGCCTCGGTGCGTGGTGACCGCGTCATCGCCATCGACGCGAATCCGGACCTCGGCACGCTGGCCCACCGGGTGCCGCGCCAGACCCGATCCACGGTGCGCAACCTGCTCGAGGACCAGAGCATCAGCCGGTACTCGGATGTGCGGGCGCACACCTCTCAGGCGCCGAGTCGCCTGGAAGTGCTTGCCAGTGAACAGGATCCGGCCGTCTCGGAGGCGTTCAGCGAGGCGGACTACCGGCGCGCGATCAATATCCTGCAGCAGTTCTACAACATCATCCTGACCGACTGCGGTACCGGTCTGATGCACTCGGCGATGTCCGGCGTGCTGGATATGGCCAGTTCGCTGATTCTGGTGACCTCCCCGGCCATCGACGGTGCGCGCAGCGCCTCGGCCACGCTCGACTGGCTCGAGCACCACGGCTACAACAAGCTGGTGGAGCGGACGGTGGTGGTGGTCAACGCCTCTCGCCGCGGCGCCTCCACGGTCGACCTCGATCAGTTGCGCAAACTGTTCCTGGACCGCACTCGCGCGGTGCAGGTGGTGCCGTTCGACGATCACCTCGCCGAGGGTGCGGAGATCGATCTGGAACTCGTCAGCAAACCGACCCGGATGGCGCTGCTGGAACTGGCCGCCATGGTCGCCGACGATTTCGCGTACAACATTCCCACTCCCGCGTTCCAACCCGTGCAACAGCAATACCCGGGACCGCAGAACCCCCCGTACCCCGGCCCGCAAACCGGCCAGTACGGCATCCCGGATCAGTACGGCCGCAACCAGTACGGCCGCTAGTTCTACCTGGCATCGCGGTTCACCGGTCCCGGTGAGCCGCGATGCCAGTGTTGAGGCAGTGCCACGTCTGTCTCGGGGCGGGTCTGTCGCGGCCGGATCGAGATAGTGCCTGCGGCGCAGTCGGTTTCGGCGCGCGCCTCGGCCCGGTGCCGGTATCCGCGCGCGCTGGCGCAGCGCCCTATTCCTCTTGTGAGACCGGGTCTTGCCGGCCGTGGTGCGGTACTTCTCGCACTGCTGTATTGCACGTGCCGGGAGAACCTGCTGCGAGCCGGTCTCGCACGCGTAGTGATCTGCTCGCTCGATGCCGGAGGCCAGGCGAACAACCGGCCCGTTCTGCCCCGAACAGGATCCCGCTTGCCCGCGCCTGCGGATTCAAACGCTGATAAGTACTGTCGCGCAACCGCTTCGGATGGCGTCGAGCGAGTGCGTGCGAGGACGTACCGGCAGCAGTGCAGCGCTGCCCCGCGAGGGCGATACCGCCGGGCCGAGATAGTGTCGAACACGTTCGCGCGCTGTGAAATTGAAGGGGGAGCGGTGGCGAAGACCACTGCCGTCGGGACGCTGGTTACGGGTGGCGTAGCGCTCAATGGGGTGCAGCGTCTTCGTAGCCGCGCGGGCGACCCCCAGGTGCGGGCGCCGGCCCAGGAGTGATAGCGGCGGCCGCCACCTCGTCGGCGGCGGTGCGGAACGCGGCCAGGACGGCGGCCGTGGCGGGGCGGCGGGTCGCGTGGGGGCGGGTGGTCAGGTCGTAGATGCGGCCGGCTCGGACGCCGGACAGCCGCAGCAGGACAAGACCCGGGTGGCGGGCGGCATGGCGGGGAATGAGGGCGATGCCGTGGCCTGCCGCGACGAGTTCCTCTATGACGCCGAAGTCGTTGAGGCGCTGGGCGATTCGCGGTTGTACACCGGTGACGGTGGCGATCGTGCGCAAGACGTCGTCGACGGGAAAACCGCCGCGCACGCTCAGCCACGTCTCGTCGGCGAGTTCGTCGGCCGTGACCGACTCGCGCCCGGCGAGGTCGTGTCCGAGGGCGACGGCGATATCGATCGGCTCGCGCATCAGCGGCTCGGCGTGTACCCGCGCTCCGGCGAGCGAGGGGGCGTGCTCGTCCCGGTGGGTCAGCACCACGTCGTAGTCGGCGAGCAGGCGGGGAACCTCGGTCGGCGGCACATCCTCGTCGCTGGCGGCGATGTCCACGCCGGTCCCGGACAGTGCGGTGAGTATGCGGGGCAGCAGCAGCGCGGCCCCGGACGGGAACATCGCCACCCGCACCCGGCCGTGGGAAGCGCCGCGGTACAGTGCCATCTCGGCGTCCGCGCGGTCCACGGCGGCCAATATCTCGTCGGCGCGGACGACGAGCGCCTGCCCGGCATCGGTCAGCCGAACTCGACGCCCGTCGGGTTCCAGCAGCGGCACACCTGCCTCGCGGGCGAGCACCTTCAACTGTTGCGAGACCGCCGAGGGCGTCATCGACAACGCCTCGGCCACGCTCGCGACCGTGCCGCGGTCGGCGAGTTCGCGCAGGATTCGTAGCCGGTCGACGGACAGCGGCACCGCATTGGACATAGTTAAGTTCTACTACAGTGTCTATGCATATATATTCGATTGTCCTTATGTATCCGCCCGCGCATCCTGGACGACGTGAGTTACCGTGATCGTCTGCTCGGCCTGGCCGTCGTGCTCTTGTGGGGCTTGAATTTCCTGGCGCTGCACATCGGGGTGGAGCATTTTCCACCACTGTTCTTCGCCGGGCTGCGTTTCGTCGTCATCGCCGTCCCGGTCGTCGCGCTGGTGCCGCGACCGCGGCTTCCGGTCCGATGGCTGCTGCTCTACGGGCTGGGGTTCGGGGTGGCGCAATTCGCCTTCCTGTTCATCGCGATGCGAGCGGGAATGCCGACCGGACTGGCCTCTCTGGTGTTGCAGTCATCCGCACCGTTCACCGTGCTGTTGGGCGCCCTGTTCCTGCATGAAAGGCTCAGGGCCACACAGCTTCTCGGGCTTATCGCAGCGGTCCTCGGTATGGCCCTGATCGGTTGGGACCGGGCGCGTCACGCCGCGTTGCTACCCGTTCTGCTGACGCTCGCCGGAGGGCTGGGCTGGGCGTTCGGGAATATCGGCTCGCGGTTGGCGGCCGCGGGCGCGGAGTCCGCGGAAAAGCCCGATCCGCTGCATCTGACCCTGTGGATGGCCGTGGTGCCGCCCGTCCCGCTGTTCGCCCTGTCGCTTCTGGTCGAGGGCCCGGCTTCCGGCGCACACGCACTGCGGGAATCCTTCTCGACCACCGGTTGGCCCGCACTGGCCGCCCTCGCGTACACCGTGCTCCTCGCGACGGTGCTCGGCTCGGGCCTGTGGACGTATCTCATGAGCCGCTATCCCGCGGGCGCGGTCGCCCCGCTGTCCTTGATGGTTCCGGTGGTGGGCATAACCTCCTCGTGGATTTTCCTCGGCGAACGTCCCACGCCGTTGTCCCTGGCCGGCGGTGTGATCGTGATCGTCGGCGCTTTCGCGGCCACGTCGGGCGGGCGAGTGCGCTCCGCCGCACGCGCGGTCACCGGCGGGAGAAATGCCGGAGATGCTGCGGAGGACCGCCGCGCGGAGGGTGCGGTGCCGGTTCCCGGCGACGTGCGCGCTGCCGGTCGGCTTGCCGGGCTGGGGTGATCCGGGCCGCCCGTCGCTTGCCGACCCGGTGACGTGCGGCCGGAACGATGTGGGTACCGGCAACGCCCTGCCTGCGCCGCGACGCTCCGATTCCCGCGCGGCCCGTGCGCGCTGCCTGCGCATGCACCGCCCGCCGCGACCGCTTACAGTGTTGCCCGGCGTGGAGGTCCGGAACGATGGTTGAGCAGTACGCGAAGGTTTCGCGAAGAACGGTTCTTCGTGGGACGGCCGTGGCGGGTGCGTTGACGGCGGGTGCGTTGAGTGCGCGGGCGGTGCCCGCGGCGGCGGCCACCGGGCGGCACGTCGCGGTGTTCGGCGGCGGGGTGGCCGGCATGACGGCCGCGCACGAACTGGCCGAGCGGGGTTTCGAGGTCACCGTGTACGAGCCGCGGGCGTTGGGCGGTAAGGCTCGCAGTATCGCGGTGCCCGGCAGTGCGCGCGACGGGCGGCCGGATCTGCCTGGCGAGCACGGATTCCGGTTCTTTCCCGGGTTCTATCACCACATTCCGGATACGATGCGGCGAATCCCGTTCCCGGGCAACGCGAACGGCGTCTGGGACAATCTGGTGGCGGCGTCCGAGGCGCGTTTCTCGCGCAGCGGCGGGCCGGACACCATCGTGCCGATGGGACCCGGGAAGTCGTGGTCGAATCCGGACGATTTCCGGCAGAGCGTCTCCTCGGTGATCGCGACCTCGTCGAAGATGCCGATGGCCGACGCCGGGTATTTCGCCGAACGGTTGCTGGTCTTCATGACCAGTTGCGATGCCCGGCGCACGGGTCGCTGGGAAAACGTGTCGTGGCGTGATTTCATCGGCGCACAACAGCATTCGGCGGAGTTTCGGGTGCTGATGTCGCGCACGCTGACCACGCTGCTGGTGGCCGCGAAGGACGATCACGCCAGTACCCGCACGATCGGCTCGATGGGTGAGCAGTTCCTGGGCAACCCGCTCCGGATCGGCGACGACGGCCCACTCGACCGGCTGCTGAACGGCCCGACCTCACAGGTCTGGATCGAGCCGTGGGCGCGCCGCCTGCGCGACCTCGGCGTCCGGTTCGTGACCGCCCGGCTGCGCAAGCTCGAGGTGCGCGATCGCCGGATCTCCGGTGCGCGGGTGGCCGACGCGGCGGGACGGGAAAGCGCCGTCGCGGCAGACCATTTCGTGATGGCGGTGCCCGCCGAGGTGGCCCGGCGGCTGTGGACGCCCGATATCCTCGCGGTACAGCCGGAGTTGGCGGCGATGAACCGGCTGGTGGTCGACTGGATGTCCGGCATCCAGTTCTATCTGCGACGCCCGGCCGCGATCGCCCGCGGCCACGTCGCCTACGTCGACTCGCCGTGGTCGCTGACCTCCATCGCGCAGAACCAATTCTGGTCGCGCACACCACTTTCCGGGTTCGGCGACGGAACCGTTCGAGATTGCCTCTCGGTGGACGTGTCGAATTGGAATACGCCGGGCATCCTGTACGGCAAACCGGCCCGCGAGTGCACCCACGAGCAGATCGCCCGGGAGGTCTGGGCGCAGCTCCAGGCACATCTGGGCGGCAAGACCGCGCTGCCCGACGCCGATCTGCATTCGTGGTTCCTGGATACCGGCGTCACCTGGGACGCCGCGCGCGGGCGCAATTCGAACGCCGACCCGCTGCTGATCAACACCGTCGGCTCCTTGGCTGCCCGCCCCCAGTCGCACGGCGCATTGGAAAACCTCTTCCTCGCAGGCGATTACGTGCGCACGACGATCGACCTGGCCACCATGGAAGGAGCCTGCGAATCGGGTCGCCGGGCCGCGAACGCCCTGCTGGACACCGTCGGCTCGAACTCCCCGCGCTGCAAGCTCTTTCCCCTCTACCGCGCCCCGCAGCTGGAACCCTTCCGCCAACTCGACGCCGCCCGTTATGCGGCCGGGCGGCCGAACAGCTTCGACAGTCGAGGCTGATTTCGGGCAGGCCGCACCGAAGTCCTTGCCGTGCGGCGTATTTCGTTGCGGGTACGGTCGCTCCGTGGTCGGCGAGTCCCGCGGTACGGCCGCGAGGGAGCCTCCCGGCGGCGCCCGCCGGAATCGTCCAGGATCAATCGCAACGCTGCGAGCCCGGCCGGCCTGTGCCGGTGGAGCGCATCGACAATGCCCCGGGGTGCGAGAGTCCCCACACCGACCTGCCCGAATAGGTCGGTGTCGTTATCCGCCCGAGGGACCGCTGGTGACGTCCGGGGCCCGCAGACCTTGCCGGTACGTGCTACTGGAACCGGTACCGGGGCATCCGCTGCCGCCCTCGACGCGCAGGGCCGCGAACACCCTCGCATGACATCGCCGACCAATGGGAGCTACCGAGTGAGCCGATGGGGCAAGCTCGGTGCCGTAGCCGCCGGTAGGTGAGCACTCTCGCCGACAGAGCTTCGAATTCTATGGTCAGATCGTGCCCCTGCTGGTGGCCCGGGAGCGTAACAACTCACGGGCTGTCGGGCCCGCCAATGGTGTTGGTGTGAGCACTTGTCCATCGGTCCGCTGTGTCTCCTGGTGGCTGCAAACACAATCGAACACGGCATCTGTGGAGTGCGAATGTTGTCGGTCGGAGACGACTGGGCCGGATCATCACGATGTTGAGGTACAGGACGAGCAGGGCCGGACCCTGACCCGCTCGGCGACGTCCACGGCGCCGGCGGACCTGCCGGTGGCGTCCGGGTCCGGGTGGACGGCGAACGCTCGCGCCGGATGCGAGCGACTCTCCGGCGATCGCGGGGCCCGACCGATTGCGCCCGGGAGCGTCGGCGCGCGCCGAGTCGCGCGACGCGCGAGGGCCGCGCGAGACTGTGATCTACGTCCCTCATCCCGATGACGCGCCCGGGAGGTGCCGCGAGCCCGCGTGGCAATAAACTCGCGGGGTGGCAGACATCTCGATGCGCGGACGGGTCGCGTTGCGTGCGGCGGCGGCTGCGGCCTGGGCCTCGCAGCGGGCCGGGCGCGGTAAGGGGTCGATGATCGGCGGGTTGATCGCCCTGCAGATCGATCCGACGATCATGACGCAACTGGGACGCGACCGGCGCACGGTGCTGGTGCCCGGCACCAATGGCAAATCGAACACCACCCGGATAACCGCGGCGGCGCTGGGCTCGCTAGACCCGGTGGCCACTCAGGCCGACGGTGCGAACATGGACGCCGGCATCGTGGCCGCGCTCAACGCCCGTCGCGACGCGTCGGTCGCGGCCATCGAGGTGGACGAGCTGCATCTGCCGCATGTCAGCGATGCGCTGAACCCGGCCGCGGTGGTGCTGTTGAATCTGAGCCGCGATCAGCTGGACCGGGTCGGCGAGATAAATATGATCGAGCGCAAGTTGCGCGCCGGTATGGCCCGGCATCCCGACGCGGTCCTGATCGCCAACTGCGACGACGTGCTGATCACCTCGATCGCCTACGACCACCCGAATGTGGTGTGGGTGGCCGCGGGCGGCGGCTGGGCGATGGATGCCACCAGTTGCCCGCGCAGTGGTGAGCCGATCGTGTGGGAGGGCGTGCACTGGCGCAGCACCGGTGCGGATTTCCGGCGCCCGGAGCCGGACTGGTGGGTGGACGAGGAGCATCTGCACGGTCCCGAAGGCGTGAAAATCCCACTGCACCTTGCCCTTCCGGGACGAGCCAATCGCGGTAACGCCGCGCAGGCGGTGGCCGCGGCAGTGGCGTTGGGCGTCGCGCCGGAGGCGGCGGCCGACGCCGCCGCGACGGTGCGCGAGATCGCGGGCCGCTATCGCACCGTGCGGGTCGGCGAACGTACCGCGCGTCTGCTGCTGGCCAAGAATCCGGCGGGCTGGCAGGAGGCGCTGTCCATGATCGACCCTGCCGCAACGGGTTTGGTGATCGCGGTGAACGGCCAGGTGCCCGACGGCGAGGATCTTTCCTGGCTGTGGGACGTGCGGTTCGAACATTTCGAGGGCACCCAGGTGGTGGCCGCGGGTGAGCGCGCCACCGATCTGGCGGTACGCCTGACCTATGCCGGAGTGGAGCACACCACGGTTTCGAATCCGTTGCGCGCCATAGCTTCCTGTCCGCCTGGACAGGTCGAGGTGCTCGCCAACTACACCGCGTTCCGCGATCTGAACCGCGATCTGGAGGCCCGAGGATGAGGCGTGTGACCGCGACCCGGGAACGGCTGGAGGGATATCGCGCATGAGCGAGTCGACCGTACGAATCGGGCTGGTGCTGCCCGACGTGATGGGCACCTACGGCGACGGCGGCAACGCGGTCGTGCTGCGGCAGCGGCTGCGGATGCGCGGATACGACGCCGAGATCGTCGAGATCACCCTGAGCGACCCGGTGCCGGACTCCCTGGACGTCTACCTGCTCGGCGGTGCGGAGGATTCGGCACAGCGACTGGCCACCCGCCATCTGCAGCGTTATCCGGGTATGCGGGCCGCCGCCGAGCGCGGTGCGCCGGTGCTGGCCATCTGCGCGGCCATCCAGGTGCTGGGCCACTGGTACGAGACCTCCGGCGGCGAACGCGTCGAGGGTGTCGGCATGTTCGACGTCACCACCGCGCCCCGGGCCGAGCGCGCGATCGGCGAGGTGGCCACCGTCCCGCTGCTCCCCGGCCTCACCGAACCGCTCACCGGATTCGAAAACCACCGGGGCGGAACAACTCTGGGCCCCGACGCCACCGGGCTGGCGCGCGTCACGCGCGGCGTCGGCAACGGTGCGGGCGACGGCCTCGAGGGGGTCGTCCAGGGGTCGGTCATCGGTACCTACATGCACGGCCCCGCCCTGGCCCGCAACCCTGAGCTTGCCGACTACTTGCTGGCTCGCGCGCTCGGCGTGGACGAGCTCGCCCCGCTGGATCTTCCCGAGGTCACTCAGCTCCGCCGAGAACGACTGCGCACCTAGCGAGGTCGGCCGATCGCCTCGATCGCCGACGGCGTTCGGCCGTGAGTTCTTCCCGGCTCTGAAGTTGCTTCCCTGTTGCCAGGAAATCATGCCCTGACCGGGGAATTCGTCCGGTTGAGACAATCTCCCTCGACCCGGTAATCTCGCGCGCGGCCATGCGTGACGAGGAGGTGGCCGGGTGCGTAGACGCGCGTTCGTGAAGGCTGCGGGTGCAGCGGTTCTGCTGGGTGCGGCAGGCTCTGCCACCGCGAGCGTGAGTGGTTCTCCGCGCGCGTCGGCCGATCCGATCTGGACCGATCTGTTCCGGCAGTGGGTTCCGGAAATCTTTGCGCCCCTTCCCGATCCGCCGGACCACACCGAGGCGATCGTCGTCGGGTCCGGATTCGGCGCGGCCATCACCGCGCTGCGCCTGGCCCAGGCCGGGGTCGCCAATACCGTGCTCGAGCGCGGCTCGCGCTGGCCCAACGATCCCCAGCGGGAGATCTTCACCGGTGACGACCTGCCCGACGGGCGCGGTTTCTGGCACCGGACCGAATTCACCGGGGTCACCAAGGTGGCGATGAGCTTCGCGAACTTCGGCGGCGTGCTGGACGTCACCCCCTTCGACGGGATCGATGTCTGGCGGGGTGCGGCGGTCGGCGGCGGTTCGGTGGTGTACACCGGCGCGATGATCGAGCCCGAACGTCGTTTCTTCGACGAAATCTTCCGTGGCACAGTCGCTTTCGACGAGATGGATCGGGTCTACTATCCGCGGGTGCGGCAGATGCTGCGACTGGACCCGATGCCCGCGGACATCTACAACTCCGCGCCGTTCACCCACTCGCGATGCTGGGATGCCCAGGCGCGCAAGGCCGGATTCACCCCGTTGCGCAACGACTCGGTGTTCAACTGGGATGTGCTGCGCGCCGAATTGGCCGGGAGATCGCGAGCTTCGGGCACCGCTGCCCGCAGCAATCTGGGCAACTCCAACGGCGCGAAGTTCGATCTCAACCAGAACTACCTGAAATACGCTCAGGCAACGGGTAAGTCGAAGATCTTCGCCGGGCACCGGGTCGAATCCATCGCCCAGGAATCCGGCGGCCGCTACGCGGTGACCGTTACCAAGCTCGATCCGACCGGCGCGGTCCTGCGCCGGCGCACCCTCACCTGCAATCGGCTGTTCCTCGGCGCCGGTTCGGTGGGCACCTCGGAACTGCTGGTGCGCGCCCAGGCCACCGGCGCCCTGCCGCACCTGAACGAACACGTCGGCGACGGCTGGGGCACCAACGGTGATGTGGTGCTCGCCCGCGGCGAGATTTCGCTGCGGGGCCTGGGCCAGGGTGTGCCCAGCGCCAGCCGCATCTTCGACGACTCCGGTATGCCGCTGAGCCTGGAGAGCTGGTACATCCCGGGGATTCCGGTGGAGACCGGCGCACTGGCCTCCCTCGGCCTGGTCTTCGATCCGACCCGCGCCCGTTTCGGCTACGACAAGGCCCGCGACGCGGTCGGGCTGCGCTGGCCCAAGCAGGCGCAGGACCGGATCACCGCGGCCTGCCGCGCGGTAGACCACCGCATCGCCGAACGCGGCGGCTCACTGGTCGAGTACGGCGCCCTCGGCTACGACGCGAACGCCGTCTTCACCGCGCATCCGCTGGGCGGTGCGGTGCTGGGCCGGGCCACCGACAACTACGGCCGGGTGATCGGACATCCCGGCCTGTATGTCATGGACGGTGCGGCGGTGCCGGGCAGCACCGGCACGGTGAATCCGTCGCTGACCATCTCGGCACTGGCGGAACGCAATATCGAGAACATCATTCGCGCAGGTCACTGATACCCGGTACGCCGACGGGTTAGTCTCGGCGGGATCATTTCGCCGCCAGAAGGGGTCCGTCGTGCCGAAGAACACCGTCGTGTCGGCGCAGGAATATCCGCGCAAACCACCGGTTCTGTGGACCGATTACCTGATGCTTCTCGCGGCGCTGGGCTCCGCGGCGCTGATCTTCTGGGTGGACATCCTGCCGGTGCCGCATCCGGCGCTGCGCCCGATCGTCATCGCGGAGTACGTCACGTGCGCGATCTTCGCCCTGGAACTGCTGTGGCGCTGGCGGCGCGAGGACTGGTCCTGGAACTATCCGTTCCTGTACTGGTACGAGGTGCTGTGCCTGATTCCCGCGGCCGCCACGTATTTCGCCGACTCGCATGTGGTGCGGGTCGTGGTTCTGCTGGCCCGGCTGCTGCGTGTGGCCGATCGCGCGCTGGGTGACCGGGTCACCGTCGCGGTCGTGAACCGGGCGTTGAACGCGATCGTGGAGGCGATCAAACGCCCGGTGACGATGGCGGTGCTCGAGGAGGTCTCCGAGGTGCTGCGTGTCGGCCGGTACACCAGCAATATCGCCTCGGCGCTCGAGGAGAACCGCGCCGAACTGGACGAGATGATCCTGGAGCTGATCGAGAAGGATCCGGCCCTGGGCCGGGTGCGCTACCTGCCCTTCCACGAGGACATCATCCGCGGCATCGCCAGCACCAGTTTCCGCATCGTCTTCCAGGTGCTCGCCGATCCGCGCACCGACGAGCTGGTGGGAGATGTGTTGCGCGAGAACGTACATCAGATGCGTCGCGCGGTCCAGGAGGGCGTCCGCGTCGAGGAGACGGTGGACAACAAACTGCTGTAGCTTCGGCCTCCGCTTCGCTCCGGCGGAGTTGTTCAGTGCCCGACGCCGTGTCGCACGACCTCGCGCGGTTCCGCGTAACGCACTGTCTCCCAGGCGATCAGCACGCCCAGCACCGCGCACAGCAGCGCGAGCGCGGCCATCGCCGGCAGGATCGAGGCCAGCGGGATGAGCGCGAGAACGACCACCGCCGCCGCCAGACGCGGCCACAGCAGCACTCTCGTCGCGTAGTGCCGGAATCCGATCAGCGCGAGCAGATAGCCGGCTGCGCCGCCGTAGAGCGCGAACAGCGGAATCCCGTGCAGCGCATCGTGCAAGGTGTGTTCCTGCGCTCCGCCGAGGTACTCGAGCACGTACTTCAGGCCGAGTGACATCGCGATGATCGCGACGACCATCGGGAAATGCCAATAGGTGTAACAGTTTCGGGCGATCTTGATCTGCTGTTGCCCGGTCGCGCGGGCCAGATGCCCCTCGACCACGGCCGCGCCGACGTCGAAGTACGCCCACCACAGCAGACCCGAAACAGCAAGTCCCAGAATCGATCCCACCGTAATCGGCCAGGAGATCGGCAGCCCGGCCACGCCGACGCCGATGGAGACGACCGATTCGCCCAGCGCGATGATGACGATCAGGCCGTGCCGCTCGGCGAAATGCGAGGTCGAGTTGACCCGCCATTCGTTGCCGGAGAACAGCGTCCAGGCCATATCGCCGGCGACGGCCGCGACCCACAGCCACAGCTGCGTGCTCCCGTGGTTGACCGCGGCGATGATCAGCAGTGTCGTACCGATCGTGATCGACCCCACCGCCCAGCGCGTCACCTGCCCGCGCAACTGCGGGTCCTGCGCACTGGCGCACCAGAACATCCACAGGTGCACCAGCCGGATGAACAGATACGCCAGGGCGAACACCAGCGGTCCGTACCAGCCGCCGGCCATATCGTCGAACGCCTCGGGAATGGTGATGGCCACGATCAGCGCCGCGCCCATGGCCCCGAACATCGCGAGCCTGGCGATGCCCTCGTCGGCTTTCACGACATTGCCGAGCCAGGCGTAGGCGATCCACACCCACCACAGCACCGCAAGCACGAGAAATGCGCGCAGCATGTTCAGCGCGGTGGTCTCGTGTGCGGCCAGATCATCGACCTGGGTGAAGGCGAACACCAGCACCAGATCGAAGAACAGTTCCAGCTGCGTGACCGAGGCCTGCTCGGTGACCGCCTGAATCCGGGATCGTTTGCCACGAATCATGGGCACCATCGTGACAGGTCACCGACCGCGTCGCCCGGATCGCGCGAAGCGCGAGCGGAACTCAGCTCACCTCGTAGTTCTCGCCGAACTGGAACTTCTCGATGAATTCGATGAGGTTCTGGACCGCTTCTTCGTTGGCCTTGGCCATACTGCGTTTCATCAGGATGCCCGGAACCGGAATCGGCAGATAGACCTCGGAGTGGTACCAGACCTCGGTGCCCTCGGGGGACTGCTCGAGTTCGAACCAGCCCTTGCCGCCGCCGCCCGCGCCGCTCTCCACCACTTTCCAGGAGATGCGTTCGCCGGTGCAGTCGTACTCGAGCACCTGTCGATCGGAATTCCCCATCGGGCTCACCGTGGCGTAGACCCGCTTCGGGCGTCCGTACGCGTCATGGGTTGCCACGCGCACATCCTTGTGCGAGGGGGACCAGTCGGGAGTCCGCTCGACCGCGAGCAGTGCCTCCATCACTTGGTCGGGATCGACATCGACGATGAATCGGTGGTCGGTCTTCGTGCGCATAGCCTTGCCCTCCACCCCCCGGAAATACCTGACCGATTGTCTCCGTGGTCACACTCGGTCGTCAACCATGCCCGCGGGGTCGGGATTACGCAGACCGTCCAGTATGCACAACTGGCTATCGAGCCGTCCGGAGCGTCGGTTGCTCGCGCCGACTCGATCGGGGGACACGTCCCGGCGACGCGGTGCGGGACGGTGGACTGTGCTCAGTGGCGCTGAACGACCCAGTCGGGGCCGGGGAACACCAGGCTCTCGTGGCCGTCGTCGAATCGGACCATGTACGGCGGTGCGCCGTCGGCGCCGCGTACCTCGAGGATTTCACCCTTACGATCCGGCATTCCGACCATGTGGCTGTGCACAGATAATCGATCTCCGACATTTGCCTGCATGGTCTGAATTATCCGTCCGGCGTGATGAACATCACAAGGTATACGAACGTTTCAGATTGCCCGGCCGCGTCGGATATAACACTCTCGGGTACCCCTGATCTCCGTTCGGCGCGCGCCGCTACTCCGCTTCGCGCAGCATGGCCGTCACGCGCACGGACGTGTCGTGCAGCCGATTGAACAGGCCCAGTATCAATTCCAGTTGCTCGGCGCTGTAATCGCCCATGACCCTGCCGAATTCGCGGGCCAGCGGCTCGTACTGCCGGGCGATCTCGGCGGTGCGGTCCTCGGCCAGGGAGATGATCACCCGGCGGCGATCGTTCCGGTCGTGCTCGCGGGTCACGAAGCCGCTCTTGAGCAATCGGTCGATCATCCGGGTGACCGCCCCGGTGGTCAGGCCGGTGCGGGCGGCCAGTTCGCCCGGGGTGGCCGGGCCGCCGAGGCGCAACAGGTTGAGGCAGCGCAGATCGGTGACGTGCAATCCCAGCCGGTCGGCCACGGCCTGATGCATCATCACCGCGTCGGTGGCGTTGCGCTGTGCGGCGACCGTCAGTCGCCGCCCCAGGTCGGTGGCTGCCGCGGTGGCACGTCGTGTCATCGGTGCTGTGTTCCCGTCTCTCGTCGGTTCCGCTCGTTTCCCCGCTCTTGACAGCTTAACCTCACCAATTCATCATCTTACTCATGCAACTATTGTTTTGCGAAGTTACTGACTCACTCAGTTATTGGAGGAAGCGCCGATGACCGCCGAAATCAATGCCGATGCCGAGACCGCTGTTCGTGCGCTGATCACCCGCGCCGAGCAGGCCTGGGCGGCCGGCGATGCCCGCGCCTATGCCGCCGTCTTCTCCCCCGACGCGGACTACGTGACCTTCATGGGCACCCACCACAAGGGCCGCGAGGCGATCGAGGCCTGTCACGTGCCGTTGTTCGAGAAGTATCAGAAGGGCTCGCGGATCGACAGCGAGATCACCCAGGTGCGATTGCTCACTCCCGACGTCGCCCTCGTGCACGGCAAGGGCGCGCTGGTGAAGGGGAGTCGGCGTCGCACCCCGCGCCGCACGAAGGTGCAGACCTGGGTTGCCGTACGGCGCAACGGAGAATGGGAAATCGCTGCCTTTCACAACACGAAATATCACTGGATCCTCGCGCCGCTGACCGCCCGTTTCGATGCTCGGATGGCTTCCTCGGCACTGCCGGGGATCGAGGTGCACCGTTAACTTCTTGCCGCGAGTCGGTACTCTGGGTTGCTGTTAACAGCTGGTAAGTCGATCTTGGAGGATCCCTCGTGGCTCTCGTCGTCCAGAAGTACGGAGGATCCTCGGTGGCTACCGCCGAGCGCATCCGGCGCGTCGCCGAACGGATCGTCGAGACGAAGAAGCAGGGGCACGACGTCGTCGTGGTCTGCTCGGCGATGGGCGACACCACCGACGAGTTGATGGACCTGGCGCAGCAGGTCTCGCCCGCCGCACCGGCGCGTGAGATGGACATGCTGCTGACCTCGGGTGAGCGCATCTCCAATGCTCTGGTGGCCATGGCGATTCATTCGCTCGGCGCCGAAGCGCGCTCGTTCACCGGCTCGCAGGCGGGCGTCATCACCACCGGTGCGCACGGTAAGGCGAAGATCATCGATGTGACCCCGTCGCGGCTGCGCGAGGCACTCGACGAGGGCACGATCGTGCTGGTCGCCGGATTCCAGGGCGTGTCCCAGGACAGCAAGGACGTGACCACGCTCGGTCGCGGTGGCTCCGACACCACCGCGGTCGCGCTGGCCGCGGCGCTGGAAGCCGACGTGTGCGAGATCTACACCGATGTGGACGGCGTGTTCACCGCCGACCCGCGCATCGTCTCCGATGCGCAGCGCCTGGAACAGGTCTCCTACGAGGAGATGCTGGAGATGGCGGCCTGCGGTTCCAAAGTGCTGATGCTGCGTTGCGTGGAGTACGCGCGCAGTTACAACGTGCCCGTGCATGTGCGCTCGTCCTACACCGACAAGCCGGGTACCTACGTTTACGGATCGATGGAGGACATCCCCTTGGAGCAAGCAATCCTCACCGGCGTCGCGCACGACCGCAGCGAGGCCAAGGTGACCGTCGTCGCGATACCGGACGAACCGGGCTACGCCGCCAAGGTGTTCCGCGCGGTCGCCGATGCCGAGATCAACATCGATATGGTGTTGCAGAACGTCTCGAAGGTGGAGACCGGCAAGACCGACATCACCTTCACCATGCCCAAGACCGACAGCGCCCGCGCGGTGGAGATGCTGACGAACCGGCAGAGCGAGATCGGCTTCTCGCAGGTGCTGTTCGACGATCACATCGGCAAGGTTTCGCTGGTCGGCGCCGGTATGAAGAGTCATCCGGGCGTCACCGCGACGTTCTGTGAGGCGCTGGCCGAGGCGGGGATCAACATCGATCTCATCTCCACCTCGGAGATCCGGATCTCGGTGCTGGTCCGGGACGACGAACTCGACCAGGCCGTGCAGGTGCTGCACCGGGCCTTCGATCTCGGCGGCGACGAGGTGGCGGTCGTACACGCGGGAACGGGGCGGTAATCATGGGCGTACGTGTCGGAGTGGTCGGCGCGACCGGACAGGTCGGCGCCGTCATGCGAAAACTGTTGCAGGAGCGGAACTTTCCCGCCGACGAGGTGCGCTTCTTCGCCTCCTCGCGGTCGGCGGGCAAGACGCTGCCGTGGCGGGACGGCGAGATCGTGGTCGAGGACGCCGAGACCGCCGATCCCAGCGGTCTGGACATCGCGCTGTTCTCGGCCGGCGCCACGATGTCCCGGGTGCAGGCGCCGCGGTTCGCCGCGGCCGGGGTGACCGTCATCGACAACTCCTCGGCCTGGCGCAAGGACCCCGAGGTGCCGCTGGTGGTCAGCGAGGTCAACCCGGAGCAGACCCGCAATCTGGTCAAGGGCATCATCGCCAACCCGAACTGCACCACCATGGCCGCGATGCCGGTGCTCAAGCCGCTGCACGACGCGGCGGGTCTGCGGCGCCTGATCGTGTCGACCTATCAGGCCGTCTCCGGCAGCGGCCTGGCCGGTGTGGACGAGCTGGCCTCGCAGGCGCGCGCGGTGATCGACGACGCCGAGAAGCTGACCCACGACGGCTCGGCGGTCGAGTTCCCGGCACCGAACAAGTACGTCGCGCCGATCGCGTTCAACGTGCTGCCGCTGGCGGGTTCGCTGGTGGACGACGGTTCCGGGGAGACCGACGAGGATCAGAAGCTGCGCAACGAGAGCCGCAAGATCCTCGGCATTCCCGAACTGCTGGTGAGCGGCACCTGCGTGCGCGTCCCGGTCTTCAGCGGTCACTCGCTGTCGATCAATGCCGAGTTCGCCCGGTCGCTGTCGGTCGAGGAGGCCCGCAAACTCCTGGCCGACGCCCCCGGTGTGAAGCTGGTCGAGGTGCCCACCCCGCTGCAGGCCGCCGGCATCGACGAATCCCTCGTCGGCCGCATCCGCCAGGACCCGGGTGTCCCGGACGGCCGCGGCCTGGCCCTGTTCGTCTCCGGCGACAACCTGCGAAAGGGCGCTGCCCTCAACACGATTCAGATCGCCGAGGTCCTGCTCGCCGACCGCTGAGCCGATCGCCTTGGAACGGGCCGTTGGATTCCGATATGGAATTCCAACGGCCCGTTCGGCATTCGGGTGTATGCCAGGGGGCGGACCACGCTCAGCGGGCGCGCAGGCCGTCGAAGAGGACGGCGAAGGTGCGGCGGCGTTGTTCGGCGTTCGCGCCCGTGGTGTGGGTGGCCAGGAAGCCGCCCTTGAGAATTCGCATGAGGTCGTCGATATCGATATCGGCGCGGGCCGCGCCGGCGGACTGCGCGCGGCGCAGCAGGACGTCGATGGCGGCGAGGAGTTCGACTGTGGGGCCGGGGGTTTCGAGGCTTTCGTGGCCGCCGACCGCTTCGGCGAGATCGCGTTTGACCCCGCCCTCGACGACCATCAGGTCGAGGTAGTCGAAGAAGGCGCGACCGGGGTCCGGGGCATCGGCCAGAGCGCGGGCCTGGGCGACCATTCGCTCGACGCGGTCCACCATCGCCGCGTGGAACAGCGCCTCCTTGGTGGGGAAATGCCGGTAGACCGTACCGGGGCCGACCCCGGCGCGCCGGGCGATCTCGTCCAGCGGGACCGAGATGCCCTCTGCGGCGAAGGCCTCCTGGGCCGCGGCCAGGACGCGTTCACGGTTGCGGCGGGCATCGGCGCGCAGCGCGCGGCCCGTCCCGGTGGGCGTGGCCGCCTTCGCCTGTGTTTCGGTCACGGCGTGAGTCTACCCGGAAGGTCGTTGACAAACGGGGCGTGCGTTCCGGATTATAAGCGGGGCATACGTTCCGATTTTTAGGGGTAATCATGACAGCAGATCAGAACCTCACACCACGCGCGGTGGTCGAGCAGTTGTTCCTCGGCCTCGGTACGCCCGACGCCGACGCGTTCGCCGACGCGATGGCGCCGGACGCGGTGTTCGAGATTCCGTGGACCCGCCCCGGCATGCCCGAACGACTCGAGGGCCGGGAGGCGATCCGCGCACATCTGGCCGAGCGCTGGGCGAACGCGTCCCGCATCCAGGTGCACGGCATCCATCCGGAGATCTACGCGACCTCCGATCCCGAGTTGTTCTTCGTGGAGAACGAGGTCGATATGACCACGCCCGACGGGGTGCGCTCGCGCGCTCGGACCTCGGTCAACACGGTGCGCGTGCGGGACGGCCGGGTGGTGCTGTTCCGCGACTACATGGACACCGGGCGCTTGGCGGCCCTGGTCGAGCAGTGATCCGTGCCGCCCTGCCCGGCCGACCGCCGGGCAGGGCGGTCAGCGGATGCCGGGCGTTCGCGGATCGGGTCCGAGGCAGGTCAGGATCAGGCAGCCCACAGGCGCGTCGGAGAACGGCGGCGCGAGCGGAGTTTGCAAGCAGGACAACACATTACAGTTCGGATAGGCATCGGGTCCGATGCCGAACAGGGCCAGGGTGATGTTCGAGTCGAAGTACGCGCGCGGATCCAGCGGCAGCGGCGGTTCCACATAGGGTCCCGGATCGGGGATCGGTGGACGCGCGAAGGCGGCGAGCAGCTTGCGGAAGAACTCGTGGGACAGCTCACCCATGTTCTGCAGGACGCCGGGCAGCCCCTCGGTGCTGTGATTGCCGAACGCGCCGGTCCATTCCACCGTCAGGTCGAGGTTCGGAACGACGAACACGTCCTGCAACCCGATGCCGGACATCTGATAGCTGCCGGGCAGGAATGCGGGCACCTCCGCGCAGCCGGGACCGACCCAGAACAGATATCCGTAACAGGGATTGGTCGCCGAGGGCCGCCGCGCGGCGCTCAGATATTCCGAGGAGACGATCTGCCGATCGCCCCACCGGCCCCGATTGCTCAGCAGCAGACCGAGTTTGGCCAGATCGTCCGGCGGAATCAGCAGGTGTGCGTAGCCGTAGGTGTGCCCGGAGCGATCTCGCGCCCAGTAGTAGTCGCCGCGCGCGATGCCCAGCGGGTCGAACAGCTCGCGCTGGGCGAACTGCTGCAACGGTTCTCGCACGGCGAGTTCGACGACATAGGACAGCAGATCCACATTGCGCTGGCTGTAGGCGAACGTGGTGCCGGGCGGATTGTCGAACGGCACGCCCAGGGCCTGCACCGCGCTGTCGGGATCGATCGGGATGACGCCGCTGACGCCCTCGTTGATCGCGCCCACATGCAGGCCGGAGGTCTCGGTCAGCAGATCGGTGACCGTGATCGCACGATGCTCCGCGTCGCCCAGTCCTGGCGGCAGATAACGGCCGATGGGCGCGGTCAGGTCGAGTTCGCCTTTGTCCGAGGCGATTCCGGCGATCAGCGAGACCACGCTCTTGGTGACGCTCCAGACGTTCCACGGCGTCCGGCCGGTGCGGTCGTCGGACGGGCCCGTGCCGACCAGGCAGTTGTGCCGAAAGACCTGCACGTTCAGCCGGTTTCGGCGGATCGCGAAGTCGAGCGCGTCGGCGAGCCGCGCGGGATCGAATCCGGCCTGTTCGGCAGTGGCTCGGGGGAAGGCCCGTCCGGAACTCACCCCGCAGTGGAGTTCGGTGTCGGTCGACGCACCGGCGTACCCGGGTACCACACCGATCGTCGCCAGGATCACAGCAGTCGCAAACCACCCCAGAATGCGGCACATGGCTGTGAGGCTAGCGCGTGATGGGCGTGGAACGCAGAAAGCCGCCGGATCTCGTCGACCCGGCGGCGTTCGTTCTGCAGCACTACTGCAACAGGTTCGCGAACGCCACGCCAGCCTCGCGAACCGAGGTGCCGATGCCCAACAAGCGCCTCTCGGCGAGTGGTCGCTCGTAGCGACGAAGGGTGCGGCCCGGGGCTGTCCCGGCATCGGCAACAGTGATCAACCGGGATGGGCCGCGATCTATTCCGGCTCTGCGGATGTGAGCTAGCGCATAGTGCCGAGGGTCGACGGATCCGACATAACGCCTGGTCATGCCGTGGTCTCACGGGATAGCATCGCAGGAGTCTGCCGAGCGAGGGGGAGTTGTGACCGACGATCCGGTTCTGAGCGAGATGCTGCGCATCCTCGAAACCAACCCGGAACTGCTGCCGGTGCGGATCCGGGTGATCGAGTTGCTCGCAGACCGTTGGCGGCACGCCGACGCGCTTGCGCACTGCGCGGCCGCCCTCGGCGACGACCCCGGCAATGCCACGGTGCTCGCACTGCTGCAGCGCTGTACCGCCGCGCTCGCCACCGGATCGGATGCGCCGACCGCACCGCAATCCGGCGGTGTCCCGACCGCAACGGACGGTGCCGCGAATCGACCAGGGGGCGTTCGGAATCCGGCGGATGATGCCGCGGGTGGGCCGGACCGTGCCGCGAATTCCGCGAGCCGGGCCGGTGGCGCGGCCCACGAGCTGGACACGAACGAGACCGGGGCCGAGGAGACCGCCCCGGATCCGGACGCGGACCTGCCGCCTCAGTTCGACTGGGCGGCGGCCGAGCGTGAGGTCGGAGACATCATCGCCCCTGCCTTCGTCGACGACGGCCGGGCCGACGGTGAGTTGTCCCGGCGCCACGACGGTGAGCCGCTCGCCCATGCCGAAGGCGATGTCGGGTTGTTCGAGCGTCCGAGTGTCGCGCTGGCCGATGTCGGCGGGATGGCGAACGTGAAGCAGCAGCTCGAGCTGTCCCTGCTCGGTCCGCTGCGTAATCCCGATCTGGCCAAGGCGTTCGGTACCAGTGCGCGCGGCGGGCTGCTGCTGTACGGGCCGCCGGGATGCGGCAAGACCTTCATCGCCGCGGCGGTCGCCGGTGAGCTGGGCGCGAATTTCTATCCGATCGAGATCGCCGACATCCTCGACATCTACACCGGTTCCAGCGAACGCAATCTGCATCAGGTCTTCGAGGTCGCCCGGCGGAACGCGCCCTGCGTGCTGTTCATCGACGAGGTGGACGCGCTGGGGCACAAGCGAAGTCAGATGTCCGGCTCGGCCACCATGCGTACGGTGGTGAATCAGCTTCTCACCGAGATGGATTCGGCCACCAACAATAATGAAGGCGTCTATCTGCTCGGGGCGACGAACCATCCGTGGGATATCGATGTCGCGCTGCGCCGCCCGGGCCGGTTCGACCGGATGATCCTGGTGACGTTGCCCGACCGTGAGGCGCGCCGGGCGATTCTGCGGCACCATCTGAAGGACCGCCCGGTCAGCGGCATAGATCTGGCCGCGATCGCCAAACGCACCGACGGTTTCTCCGGCGCGGATCTCGCCCATGTGTGCACCTCGGCCACTCAGCTGGCGATGGCCGATTCGATTCGCACCGGCACCGTCCGGCCGGTCACGATGCGCGATATCGACACCGCGCTCGGCCAGGTCAAGCCGAGCGCGGGCGCCTGGTTCGAATCCGCCCGCAATGTCGTGGAATTCGCCAACAACGACGGCACCTACGACGAGCTGGCCAAGTACATGCGCGAGAAGAAGCTCCGGTGAGCCGCCGGTACCACCGGCACGCGCATGGCTGATCTGGAGCGGGCCAAGGTACTCGTCGAGCTGCGTCGGCTGGCCGAGGCCCGGGAGCAGTTGGCCGCGGTGCTCGCGGCCGAACCCGATAATGCCGAGGCCGCAACGTATCTCGCTCAGGCGGCCTATCTGGATCAGCGGTATCGCGAGGCCGCCGAGCAGAGTGCCGCGGCGCTGCGCATCCAGCCGCGCAACCAGTTCGCCATGCGGATCCACGCCCTCGCGCTGCTCAATACCGGCGATTCCGGACGTCGGCAGGCGCAACAGGTGGCACGTCAGGTGGTGGCGCTGGGGCCCGAATTCGCCGAGAACCACCGGATTCTGGCGATCGTGCTGCGTGAGTGCGGCGATCTGCCCGCGGCGCTGGCCGCCATCGACCGGGCGGTGGAACTGGATCCCGACGAGGCCGACATCCACGTCGCTCGTGGCTCGATCCTGCGTCGAATGGGCCGGTGCGGCACTCGATTCCGTCCGGGCCCGGCCGCCGAGGCGTATCACACCGCGCTGCGCCTGGAACCCGAGAGCGCCTATGCCGTGCACGATCTCGCGATCGTCGAACTCAACGGCCGCCGGCTGCGCAGCGCCCTGCGCGGGGTGTTGAAAGCCGCCACCATGGAACCCGGTTTGGGGGATCTGGTGCGCACCAACGTCGCGACGGTCGTTCGGCACGCGCTGCGCCGCATGCACTGGGTGCTCGTCGCCGTCGCGTTCGTGACCCTGGTCCTGGGCGGCTTCCGGCTCCCGCCCAGTGCCGTTCCCGCCGGTCCGGACACCGATCAGACCGGCTACGGGTCGTCCGAACACCCAGCGCCGCAACTGGTTCCGGTCGGCCGGGGCGCTGATTCGGCGGGGCTGCCCGCACCCGAGGCGCCGTCCCCGCCCGGGAACCCGGCTTCGGTCGCCGCCCCGGGCACTGCGACGCGGGGCGCCGGTCCGGCGCAGCAGGCCGGTTCGGTGCCGGATACGTCGAGCGCGCATGCGCCAGGTTCTGCCGAACCGCACGACCCCGGTGTACCGGCCGGACCAGGTCCATCAGTGGCGCGGGCTTCCGCACAAGCAGGCCCGCAGTCGTCGGCGAACAAGGTTGGCGGGCAAGGGGATTCGCCGACAGATTCGTCGGTCCCCGGCGATCTGAACCAACTGCGCGCAACCGCTGATTCGTCCTCGGCGACGCACGACCCAGCGCGGCTGGAGACGTTGGCGCGGATTGTCGGCGGGGTCGGATTCGGGCTGATCGTCGTGGTCTCGGTGTGGTGGCTGCGGGCGGTGCCGCGGCGTCGGTGGCGGTTCGTGCTGCGGGCGGCATGGGCGAGTCCGCCCACGGCTCTGCGGTTGGCGGTGTTCAGCGTGGGACTGGTCGTCTGCGTGCTGGGCGTCGCGCCCGGAATGCGTGTATTCCTGAGCGTGGGCGAGCCCGTACTCGTGGCAGTCGGAATCATCCTGCGCCGTATTGCTTGAGGCCGGCTTCGCGGCGCAATGGCACGAGGGTCGCCCGGCCATGGCGGACCCGCACGGGCATCGGCGTCTCCGGCGGGACAATGGCAGCCCGCGAACGTGCCCACCGAAGTGGTGGCAGCGGGCGTGGGGGGGGGGGTGCGGGAGGGAGGAAGGGAGGCGAGGAGGGCTGGGTTGCTGTCGGGTTGGAATACACAAGGAAAGGCC
>CBJNFW010000079.1:0-29444 GCA_966435935.1 uncultured Nocardia sp. | reverse complement strand
AATTCCTTGCGCCGCGCGGCTGCCTCAATGAAGTGCAGGTCCGGAAGGACCTGCGGGTGCTGGGGGTGCCGGTATGCCCACGTTGACCTGCGACCAGGCCTCAATGAAGTGCAGGGCCGGAAGGACCTGCGGGGCTCTGCCACGATCTCGCGCAACGCTTCGCATTGCCGCAGCCTCAATGGAGTGCAGGTCCGGAAGGACCTGCGGGCATCCGCGAACTCCAGGGCACACACGATCTCAGCACTCGCCTCAATGAAGTGCAGGTCCGGAAGGACCTGCGGGGGGGAGCAGACCGCCACCCGCATCATCACCAAGTCGAGGGGCCTCAATGAAGTGCAGGTCCGGAAGGACCTGCGGGGGCCGCCGCGCCCGGCCCGACGCCGGCGCCGGCGGGTCCCGCGCCTCAATGAAGTGCAGGTCCGGAAGGACCTGCGGGAGCAAGGCGGTTAGCGGATTCGCCGGAGTGGTCCAGCAGCCTCAATGAAGTGCAGTTCCGGAAGGACCTGCGGGAGCAAGGCGGTGAGCGGATTCGCCGGAGTGGTCCAGCATCCTCAAGGAAGTGCAGGTCCGGAAGGACCTGCGGGCAGCCGCCGACACCATCAGTGTGTTGGCTTGGGCGTTGCCTCAATGAAGTGCAGGTCCGGAAGGACCTGCGGGTGCGAGCCGGTCACGGGCTTTGGCTCCGATTCCCCGCGGCCGTCTCGGGGAAGTGCATGTCTGGAAGGACCTGCGGGCCGTCCAACCATCCTTGCCCCGACGATCGACAGGTCCTGCCTCAATGAAGTGCAGGTCCGGAAGGACCTGCGGGCGCAATATGTTTCGCCCCATGGGGTTGGTGTCGGTCGGACTGCCTCAATGAAGTGCAGGTCCGGAAGGACCTGCGGGCCCACAAGGGCATCCGTACGATGAGGCGAACACCTTGGTGCCTCAATGAAGTGCAGGTCCGGAAGGACCTGCGGGAGGGTACCTATTTTACCCCCATCTACCAGGGCGAATGCACGGGCCCGCGAGCGCTGTTGTTCGACACGCCGGTGAATGGGTGTGGTGGCGCGGTTATTGGCGGTGCGGAGGTCCGTGACCTGCGGAAATAGGTTGCGAGGGCTCGCCGGGGTTTTTGCGCATGATGGAGCTCTCGCGGCTACAGGGGCTTGTGCGGTGTGACGGGATCGACGATGCGGTCGTGACGTGCGGACCTGTCTGTAACGGGCTGACTTGTCGGTGGGATTGGCTACTGTGCAGTCCGCGGCGTTGGTCGACGACACGGGCGGTGTGTCCGGTTGTAGCAGAGGAGGTTTCATGGCGAAGTTGGCGTATCAGGATCTGCTGTCGGCGTGTTTGCCGGGTGGGGCTGCGGTTCTGACGTCGGTGACTGAGTTGGCACCTGCTGGGGGGCCGCATACGGCGGTGGCGCCGGCCAAGTTCGCGGAGGGGAGGAACTCGGTGTTCGCGTATGAGACGCGATACATCGATGGTGAGCCGTTGACCACGGTGATGATCGATTCGAAGCAGTCGCAGTTGAATCGAGTGGAGCAGCCGCTGTCGATCGCGGTGGAGGCCGGACATGCTGTGCTGGGCCGTATTCCGCGTGTGCGTGTGTCGTATGACGGTGAGAGTTATACCGATTGGGAGTTGCCGCACCGGGCCTTCGACGGGCATATCCGTGCGGGCACGGTCGACGGTAAGGCGGTGACCGAGCACGCGGATTATCGGGCAGCGCGGGATGCGTCGCCGCGTAACGCTCGGGCGCTGCTGGAAATGAGCCCGGTCAGTTTGGTTTTCGGGTCATGGGATTCGTCTCGGCGTACGCATCAGGGCCGGTACCGCAGTGCTCTGGTCGGTGAAATCATCGGGGTGCTGGCGGATCAGAATGAGACTGCGAAGACGCCGCCGAAGCGTGGTGGTGCTCGGGTCGACCCGGTGGCGATGAGTGTGCAGCTGTCCGGAGCGAGGCTGGAAGAACTGGTTGCTGCTCAAGAGGGCGAGCTCAGCGTCAAGACGGTGAAAGAGCTTCGCGATGACATTGCGAAGGCGAAATCCAAGCCGTTGTCGGCTTCGTCACTGGGGCTGGGTGGAATCCCGCCGACGTTGAACGCTCTGGGGGCGGTGGCCTGCCGGCGGATCATTCGCACGCATGTCTTGAGTTTCAGTGCATTGCGGCAGTTGAGATTCGGTGCGGATGGCGACGGTGATGCGGCTTGCCGGGCGTTGCTCGCGGCGCTGGCGGTGAACGGTTTGGCGCGATCGGATGCGGAGCTGAGTCTGCGGGCGAATTGCGACCTTGTCGAGCTGGGGCCGGCGACAGTGCTTCTGGATCAGCGGTATGGCAAGACGGTCGAACTCGAGCCGCTGACGATCCCCGAAGCGGATGACCTGCTGGAGTCCGCGATCGATGAGGCAGTTGCGAAGGCCGGAATTCGTTGGGAGGGGCAGATTTTCGATGTTGTCGGCAATCCGGTGGTGCTGGCGGGAGCAGTCGCCGAGGACGGCCAGTGACCGGGTTGTTCGGTATCAATGCGCGGTTCCCGCTGGGGGTGTACACGGGGCACAGATCCGACGGGACGCCGGATCCGTTTCCTGATCCTGCCCGGTTGCACGCGGCGCTGGTGAACGCGGCGGGGCAGGGATCGACCGCGGTGCTCGATGGGGATGAGTTGCGTCCCAGCGATGCGGCGATGGCGGCGTTGAGATGGCTGGAAAGCAATCCGCCCACCGGAATTCGGCTTCCAAGCATGACGCCCGTGGCGGTGCGGCCGGTGACGGCGTACCGGGCCGAGGGGGTCGTGCGTTACGAGGGCAAGCGGTGGGTGGATAAGAAGACGCAGCGCGCCTTCTCCGACGGTGTCGCGGTGGATGGCGCGGTCGGGTGGTCGTGGGATGGTGTCGAGGTGCCGCGTTCGGTGGCAACGACATTGGCTGAACTGTGTGCTGATGTGTCATGCCTTGGTGAGGCGACGAGTCCGGTGATTCTCGAGATCGGTGAAGTGGTGCCGACCGAGGTGCTGCGAGTGGATCTGAAGGCATATCAACCTGGCGGGCGCAGGGTGCGTACAGCGGCGTCGGGCCGAAGCGCGGCGCTGGTGGATGCGCACCGCGCGGTCCGTCCTGCCAAGCGTCCTACCGTCGCGAACGATCGCCATACGTCCGCTGATAGTCCGGCCCCGCCCGCTGTTCCGGTCGACGGGTTGTCGGAATTGCGTTATGCGCCAGTGGTTGTCGAGCCGCCGGTGGCACCGTGGCAGCAGGTTCTGCTGCTGGAAACCGATGAGCGGATCGAGCCGCGGGATCGTGTGATGTGGGCGGTCGCGTTGCATCGCGCGTTGATCGCTCGGATCGGATACGGTGCGCCACCGTTGGTGACCGGGAAATACGAGGACGGGGTCACGCCGCCGGTGAACCGGTTGGCGATCCAGTATCTCGATGCTTCGTTGACCGCTGGTCTGGGCTTCGATGGTCCGGCGTTCGGGCTGTTGTTGCCGGGAGATGTTGCGGCACAGGATCTTTTGACGTTGGGGGGAGCGGTGCGTGATTTGAAGGGTATTCGCTCTCGAGACGAGCGCATACGGCTGAAGCCGTCCAGTCGGACTGTCGACGCGACGGCGTTCTGGCCCGCGGTACAGCCGGGCTATCGCCGGCTGTGGTGTACGCACCCTGCGGTGATGCCCGAGACGTCCCGGCGGCAGGGCGGTGGTGACAAGCCGTGGTCGCTGGTGGATGCGGCACTGCTGTCGGTGGGTTTCGTGTGGCGTGGCGAGTTCCCCGACGTCGCCCCACGCGACTACCGCGGTCTGGTCGATGCTGTGAAATCTGCTGGTGTCAAAGCGCTTTCGCCCTCACTGGTGACGCGTGACATGTCGCGCTATGCACACAAGATGCCCAAGGGAGTCGTCGCTCAGCCGTACCGGACCACGATCGATCTGGGATCGCTGGTGGCCGATCGCACGATCGCGGCTATTGGACAGACTCGTCATCTCGGCGGCGGGCTGCTGGTGCCGATGGACCTGCCGACCGACGCGGCCGAGTTGCTCTTCGAGGAGGCTTGGTGAGCCTGGAGCTGGGCGACTTCGACGAGTTTTTCGCCCTCACGCACGGCGACGATGTGCCTTTCGGGTGGCAAACGCGGCTAGCGAAGCGACTGTGCACGACCGGCCGCTGGCCCGAGAGAATTGATGCGCCGACAGGCGCGGGCAAGTCCAGCGTGGTCGATATTCATCTGTTCGCCAACGCGCTGCACGCGGTGGGAGCGGGGGCGCGCGTCCCGCGGCGGCTGTCGGTGGTGGTGAACCGGCGGGGCCTGGTAGATCAGCATGCGGTCCGCGCACAAAAACTCGCGGACTTGCTGAATACCGCCGCCGATGACTCGATCCTCGCCGAGGTGGCGGCCGCATTGCGATCGCTGCGTACCGGGCAGGGGAGCGATGACGACACCGAGTCCTTCGTTCTGGCTATGCTGCGTGGCGGGGTTCCGGCCGACCGGCGGTGGGTGGATGATCCCAGTCGTTGTGTAATCCTGTGCGCCACACCGGATATGTGGGGCAGCAGGCTTCTGATGCGTGGTTATGGTTCGTCCCGATACGCCCGCCCGCGTGAGGCCGGACTGCTCGCCTACGACACCGCGGTCGTCATCGACGAGGCTCACCTCAACCGGCAACTCCTGCTGACGGCTCGGCGGGTCGGTGAACTCGCTGCCCGAACCGCCACTCGGCTCGGTGTGGCAGCGTTGCAGATAGTCGAAACCACCGCCACACCAGCAGGATCCGGCACCGACCCGGCTGCGGAGGGGGTGAAGGCCGAAGATCTCGATGCCGAACCGGTGCTGGCGCGGCGGTTGCTGACTGCGAAACCTGTCCATTGGACGGGGTTGGACTCCTGGACCGGCCGAGTACCCAGTGCCCGGTACCTCGAGGATCTCGCGGTGCTGGTCCAGGAACAACACAAGCGCTTCGGGCGGGGCAACCCGATTGGGCGAACGGTGGGCTGCGTGGTCAACCGTGTCGACACCGCGGTGAAACTCGCTGCGCTACTGGAAAAACAAGGACTGCGGGTCGAGGCCAAGGTTGGCCGGATGCGGCCCTACGACCTGGAGCGATTACTGGCCGAGAAACCGGGCCTGCTGACCGCCGCTGGAGACGCCACCACCGATGTGCTGGTCGCCACTCAGACTGTCGAGGTCGGTGTCGATATCGACCTGGCCGCGATGGTCACCGAGCTGGCTCCCGGATCCGCGCTGGCCCAGCGCGCCGGGCGAGTCAACCGGCTCGGCGAGTCGACCGATACCGAAGTCCTCGTCGTCGGTCCGCACGATCCCGACAAGATCATTGATACTCCACCGTACGCCAAGGACGATCTCAGCGCGGCATACGATTGGGTGCAACGGCGCGAAACTGATCCGAAAGGCTTTGCGCCGCTGGCGATCTCCAATGACCGCGCACCCGCTGCGCAGTCGAGGCGGACCTTGCTCCAGCGTCTCGAGCTATCCGACGCACAGCTGTTGAGCCGAACCAGCGACCCGTTGTGTGACGAGCCGGATCTGGGATTGTGGCTGCGCGATGATCTCGAAGCCGATCAATCCATGGCTGCCGTCGTGGTGCGCGCTGACCTGCCGGACGATGACAGTATCGCGCTCGAGTTGCTGCGTGCTGTCCCGCCGACCGATGTCGAGGCATTTCCGTGTCGTGTCGGCGAAGCGTCCGGGCTGATCACGCGTGTGCAGCAGGCAGAGGAACGGTCCCGGGTATTTCTGTGGCGTGGTGACCGATTCGTCGATGACTCCGACGTCGAAGTCCGCCCCGGAGACGTGATCGTCCTCGACGACCGCCACCCCATCCAGGTCAAAGGCGTTGTCGTCACAGACAATTCGAGCCGACCGGCAAAGGCGGTACCGGTCGACCAGCTGCCCGGTATCCGCGAGATCATCCTCACCGGTGACATGCTCGACGAGTTCGCCGACATGACCGCGGAAGAGGCCCAGCTCGCCTACGAAGACGCCGGAGGTATCGGGCAACTCGTTCCTGGGCCACCCGATCCGGGGTTCATCGACCCGAGACTGTCGTGGATCGTCATACGAGATGCCAAGAGCGGCAACGTCGATGAGGAAACCCGGCAGGAGTGGACCCCGAACAAGCACGTGTTCCTCGATGCACATTCCGAGGCTGTCGCAGCCCGGGCGCTCATGCTCGGCCGACGAGTCGGGCTCGCCGAACCACTCCACGAAGTCCTGCGGCACGCGGGTCTTCACCACGACCTCGGCAAGGAGGTCGATTGGTTCCAGCGGCTTCTGGGCCGCAGATCCGACGACCTGCCGCTGGCCAAGAGCCGCAAACAATCCGAATACCAGGCCAAACGTGCTCGCGCCACCTGCGGCATGCCCACCGGTTGGCGACACGAACAGCAATCGGTCATCGACGCGGCACACGAACTCGACCGGGCCGGAGTTGTCGACGCGTGGTTCCGGGACTTGGTCCTGCGACTCGTCGGCACCAGCCACGGCCGCGGCAGACCGGGATTCCCGCACACTGCGGGCGAACTATCAAGCGGCGCAACAGATCCACTCGCTGACATCTTGTTCGACGCCGGTCGGTGGGACACCCTGATCGAACACACCCATATCGAATGGGGAATCTGGGGAGCCTGCTACCTCGAAGCCCTGCTCCGCGCCGCCGACGGCCAATGCTCCCAGGAAGGAACATGACCATCCTGCACCTCGCTGGTGCGGACACCAGCGCACTGACCCACTTCGCGCTCTACGGACTGGCCAACATCGTCGAATCCGAGACCGCGCATACCGTCCTGCTGCGATGGAACCCCGAGACCCGCACCGCGGAACTTCATCTGGACGCCCTCCACCACGACGATATCGGCCAAGCGGTTCACGCCCACGCAACCAGGTGCGCCGAGCAAGCATCGTGGTTACACGCACGCGTGGATCACGGCGGACGCCCGAACACCGCCGCGTTCAGCCCACGCATCAAACTTGCTGACACAGACGAGGAATGGCGCACACTCCAGAACGTCCGCACCACCCATCTCGACAGGCTCCTGGACACCGATGCCTACATGGATCTGGCAATGATCGGTGGTCTGGGCGAACCCGCGCACTGGCGATTCGTCAGCAAGGAGCGCCGCCCCGATCACGGTGCCAGTAGGTGGGAAATGAAGACCCGCAACCAGGGCGAGGAATTCGTCGGCCAACGACTACTCCCCATGGCCGAAGCCGTCGCCGCCCGGACACCAGAAGCCATCCTCGACGGCCTCACCGGCAAGACCATCATCGACGAACTCGCGGGCCGCAAACCCAACTCCCAAACAGCCACCGGATTCACCCGCCCCGCGACAACCGACTGCGCAGTCGCCTGGTGCGCCCTCTGGGGAATCACGAATTTCCCTACGATTCACCGCATCTCAGCCATCTCACGCACCCCGGCCGCTTTCCCTGGACGCGTCCTGCACCCCACCAAGATGGTGCTGCCGATCATCACCAACCCGATCACCACCGCCCGGGTGCGAACAATCCTCGTCTCCGAGGCGTTGGACACGATCGCCGACCACCTCATCGGCCGACCCACCGACGATCACGACGAACCCGACACCACAGGCGCCGAGGCCGCGAGCAAGTGGCTCGAGGCCCGAGGAATCCCGGCGGTCATGCTGTTCCCGATCCAAAAGGTAGGAAGCGACGCCGCCCCCCAGCGAATCGTTCTCGCCGGCCAAGTCAAACTGCTTCCATCCGTCCCTGCGTAGGAGACTGTCGCGCAGGGGTTCTCGTGATACGGCCGGTTTCCGGGAGCATGTACCGCCGAAGCCGGCGATCTTGTTTGCCGACCAGTGCATCGGCCTCGGTTACTCGTGGACGTAGGACATCGGCGAGGTCCCTGCCTGCGGTGGCGGACCGGAGATCCGTGACCACCCCCAACGCTATGGCAACCGTATCGCCTGTGGTCATGGCCTGACCACGGGCGACTCTGTGACATCCTCCGTGTAGGCAGCGATGTGTCAGGCTGCGATAGCGAATTGGGTTGTCAGACCGCCCTTTACGCCCAGATAGTCGGCAACCACGGCTCGATCAACTGGATTACGAGACGTTCTGCCAGCCGTTCTGCCAGCCCGATCGTCACCCGTTGGATTGGCTTGGTATCCGACAAGTCCTGAAACCATGTGTGCCGTTTGCGCAACGTCTTTGAGCGATGGTGGCCAGCTCGCTGTCCTCGGCGCCTCTTCATGGGACTCCTTCCGCAGTACGTGTTGTGGGAGAGCAAATTTCGGGCTGCCATGCCCGTGAGGAGCCTACCGACATCCGCGTTGAAGGGGCAACCTCATCTTAAAAACATCGTATAGGTAGAATTGGTGGCGTAGCGCCGAGGCTGTTCAGTTTGTGGGTAGGTAGGCCTGTGTCAAGTGGGTCGGCCCTGTGTATGGGTTGTGAAGGGGGCAGTGGACTCTAAAGAGGTTGCCGACCAAGATCAACCTGAGCGGCCTTGGGGCCAGTGCCTCCGGCCGACGCGGGGTACGCCGGGCGCAGCGACCGTAGGAGGGCTGACCATCCGGGTGGTGCCCATGGGGACGTGACACTGCAGGCTCGCGACTTTCGCGGGCGAGGTCCGGTGATCGCCTGCGCGTCCGACGACCATACCTCGGCGGTCGGCTGTTCCAGACAGCCCAACGCGGGCTGACGAACGTCTTGAAGGTAGCTATTCCGATCGAGGAAAGATTCAGTCCAGGGTCAGGTTTGCGAGTTGGCTGCGAACCAACGGGCTGGCGTGGATGAGCGCGTTGTGCATCGAAATGAATCCCGACAGTCGGCAAATGCGCGGATGGACCAGCGTCGGCAACGCCTGGCCGACCACCATCGACGTTGAGAGTGGCGGCCTGCTGAGTGTCGGCCCGATGGTGCGCCTAGAAAACATCGTGCCTCGATGAAGTGCAGGCCGCCGGACAAATGGTATCGGCACCGTCATACAAGCCACGAGCCCCTCCATGTGCGGCACTCGATAACAGTGCAAGTCTGGCGGGCTTGCTGCGGCACGCCGCATTGGCGGCGGCCGGCTCCCTCCGTGAAGTGTGGGTCCGGAAGGACCTGCGGGATGTCGCGGTACGTCAGCCCCTCGCGGGTCGCCGCGGCGCCTCAATGAAGTGCAGGTCCGGATGGACCTGCGGGCGCGGACATCCACCGGCGCACCGTGACCAAGCTGCATCCGCCTCAATGAAGTGCAGGTCTAGGAGGCCCTGCGGCCTGCACGCTGACTGTTGATCGTGTCGGCTACACCGAGCCTCAATGAAGTGCAGGTCCGGGAGGACCTGCGGCTTTGAGACGGGCGCGGCGGGACACCCATCGGCCACTGCTGGCCCCAATGAAGTGCAGGTCCGGGAGGACCTGCGGCAGGGTCTTGATTTTATACGCCTCTACCAGCGTGAAATGCGTGTGGTCGCGAGCGCGGGAATTCGACACGCCGGTGGCGCGGTGCGGGAAGGATACCTCATCAGTGCTCGGTGCTATGACCTGCGGAGATAGGTTGCGAGGGCTCGCCGTGGTGTTCGGACTTGGTGGAGCTCTCGCGAGATCTGAGACACATAGTGTTGGCGGAGTCAGAGCGGGAGTGCTTAAACGGTGGGGCGGCGGCGCGGTCACCGGGTGCTGTCCACGAACGGGCCTGAGCTTCCTGGAAACCCATCCGAACCAGCGCCGATGCCAGTGACCTGGCTGTCCTGCGCCGTATTAGCCGGAATTCGAAAGCTCATTAGGCCTCCGCTTTCGATATCCGATACGCATGCGCCGCAACCGAATCGGATGCGCTGCCATTTCGGCCGCCGCCATCCCCTCGGACGGGGCCGTGCCGAGATGCGGAATCCTCCTGGTAGAAGCGGAATTTCCGGGACAGCAACTGATGCGCTGTATGCGCCGCCGTGTCGAGTGCCGGCAATGTCCGCCCTTCGTGAGTTTCACGCTGTCGGCAAATCGAAAACTGTTCTGCTGTTTCGATCCTGTGGGACGCGGTAGACGGTGAGTGGGTCGGGACCCGGAAAGATCGCCGTCGAAGGAGATGAGAGCTATGGGTTCATTCGGACTCGATGTCAACGCCGCATTCACCGCCGCCGTGCGGTGGGTCGAGTTGACGCTCGGTGTCAATCTGGGCGTCCAATGATGCCGCGCTGAGCACTTCGGCAGTCCTCCGGCTATCCGGAAGGAGGGCAAGGCCATTCGTCGTACCCGCTGCCGGATTCGGGGGCGCTCCCGGATTCGTGAATCGCGGAGCGGTTCCGGCGTTGTGGGGCCTGCGGTCGCGAAGAGATAGGCGGATCGCATTGGCTGAACGTCGATTTCGATGCCGAGTCGCTTACGTCGATCGGTGGAGCCGACCGCGGCGGTACGGCCGTGCGGGACACCCTGAAGGCTCAGTTGTGACAACCGGTCACATCGAGGCAGGACGAGTCCCCGGACGCGAATAGGCCCTGACCGGCTTGTTGCTGGTCAGGGCCTATTTCTCTCGGTGCCCTCGGCAGGAATCGAACCTGCGGCCTTCTGCTCCGGAGGCAGACGCTCTATCCCCTGAGCTACGAGGGCGGGGATGGACCCGCTCGTCCGTTGTCCGATCGGGCTGGGAAAGCGTATCGCATCCGGGGCTGTGCGCCAAAAAGCGCGCTTCAGCGCGGGTCAGGTCGTGGGTAGCGGGGTGGCGTCGCGGGCGGCGAGGAGTTGGGTCATCAGGGTGATCTCGCCCTGCTGAGTGGTGTTCATACTCGCGGCCAGGGTGCGCACCGCGTCCGTATCGGCGTGGGTGCTCGCGTAGGTGACCATGGCGATTCCGCCCTGGTGGTGCCGAAGCATCAACTGCAGGAACAGGGTGTCCTGGGCCGGGCCGGTGAGTTGGCGCAGCTGGTTGATCTCCGCGGCGGTGGCCATACCGGGCATGGATTGCGCCGGGCCGGTGGGCATCGAGTGCATCGACATCGAACCGTGCATCGTCGCGTGGTCGGTCATCCAGCCCATGTAACCGTCCGGATCCACGCTCGGACGCTCCCACAGCTGCAGCCAGCCCTGCATCCGCCCTGCCTGATTCTGCTGGGTGGTGAGAATGTCGTAGGCCAGCCGCTTCACCGCGGTATCGCTGCCCCCGGACAATTCGAGCGCGGCCATCTGCACGGCCTGCGCGTGATGCACCGACATGTCCTGGCAGAAGCCGACATCGACCGCGTTGGGTGCGGCATCACCGTTGTGCTGCAACGGGATTCGCGCGATCACGCCGACCGCGAATCCGGTCAGCAACAAGCACGCCGCGATCAGCGCCGGCAATGTCGTGCGGTGTCGCGGGGGATCCCCGCCCTGGCCTGCGTCCTCTTCGGCGTCGTTGCGAGCCGCATCGAGATCTCCGGCCGACTCGGCGGCGCCCGCCACCTCGTGGGGGCGGTTCGTGTCCTGCTCGGTGGCGGTTACGTCCGAGCGGTTCGGCTCGGCAGCCTGGGCGGACCGGGACATCGCAACCTCGCCGACGTCGGTTGACCTCACGTTCTCGTCGAGGCCGGTACCCGCCGATCGACCGGTGGCATCGCCGATCCTGGCCGACTCGGCGGCGCCCGCCACGTCGCGTGGGTGGTTCCCGTCCTGCTCGGTGGCGGTTACGCCCGAGCGGTTCGGCTCGACGGCCTGGTCGGACCCGGACGCCGCAACCTCGTCGGCGTCGGTCGACGTCACGTTCTCGTCGAGGCCGGTATTCGCAGATCTGTCGGTGGCATCGTCGTTTCCGGCCGGCATCTATCGCCCCGTGCCCGGGGCGAACTGCCCGCCTCCGGAAGGCATCGGAATGCCCGGGATCCCGCCCGGCAACGCGCCGCCCATTTCGCTGAGATCCGCCCGCAGTCCCTTGCCGTCCATGGGAACCGCGTCCTTTCCGGGTGGAGTGGGGTCGAATGCGGGCGGGTTGTCGGTATCGAAGGTCGGGTTGGCGCAATCCGCGCCGACCTCGGGGTAGGTGTACTGGTTCAGGCGCAGGGCGCTGACGAATTCACCGATGCGCTTGTCCTCGGCGCTGTCCAGTTTCAGCTGATGGCCCCAGGATTGCAGCGAGACGGCGTGATCCAGGCCGGGATAGGGCGACATCAGCATGGCAGGCTTGCCCTGCACCCGCTGCTTCAGCGAATCCAGGGCGGCGCCGGTGACCTTGTCGGGGTTGTAGGCGATCCAGATCGCGCCGTGCTCGATCGAATGCACCGCGTTCTCGGTGCGAATCGCCTTGCCGTAGACAACGCCGGTGCAGGTTGCCCAGGACGCGTCGTGCGGGCCGCCCATCGGCGGGGTCATATCGTAGGCCACCCGCTGGGTCGCCGAGACGTGCAGCCCGGCCGGATAGTCCTTGCGCACGACGCCCGGAATACCGGTCGAGGGATCCTTGTTCTCAGCGGTCGGGGTGAACTTCTGCGCATCGGCTTTCTGCTGATATTTCGGCACCAGGTAGATTGCCAGTGCCGCGACCAGCGCGACGATCACCACGACGCCGCCGACGATGGGCCACTGGACGCGCCGTCCGCCGGGAAGTTTCGCACCGCCTCCCGATTTGCTCGCGGGAGCGGACCGGGCGGCGGCACGAATGGCCTTGGCCGATTTTGCGCTGGTGTTCGGCATCGCTGATGGGCTCTCTTCGATCGGTCGGCGGATCCGAGTCCGGGAAACCCACTGGCGGCGCCCCCCTGCTCGAACCATAGGATAGTTACTCGTGACTCCAGTTGACCTTGCAGATCTCCTTCGTGCTACCGCCGCGAAGGTGCTCGTGGAACGTGGATCGGACCCGGCGGTCCTGCCCGACGAGGTCACCGTGGAGCGTCCGCGCAATCCCGAGCACGGTGACTATGCCACGAATGTGGCCATGCAGGTGGCCAAGAAGGCCGGAATGAATCCGCGCGAACTCGCCGGTCTGCTCGCCGAGGCGCTCTCGGCCGCCGACGGTATCGACACCGCCGAGGTGGCCGGCCCCGGATTCCTCAACATCCGCCTCGCCGCGGCCGCCCAGGGCGCGATCATCGAGAAGATCCTCAGCGCCGGTGAGCGCTACGGCACCGCGGACACCCTGGCGGGCGCGAACATCAACCTGGAATTCGTCTCCGCGAATCCGACCGGTCCGGTTCATCTCGGCGGCACCCGCTGGGCGGCGGTGGGCGATGCCCTCGGCCGTATCCTGATCTCCCAGGGCGCGCAGGTGACCCGGGAGTACTACTTCAACGACCACGGCGCGCAGATCGACCGTTTCGCCAACTCCCTGGTAGCCAAGGCCACCGGTGCGCCCACCCCGGACGACGGGTATGCGGGCGCGTACATCACCGAGATCGCCGACACGATCGTCGCGGCGAATCCGGGCGCGACGGAGCTGCCCGAGGCACAGCGGCACGAATTGTTCCGCCGAGAGGGCGTCGAGCTGATGTTCACGCAGATCAAGGCGTCCCTGCACAACTTCGGCACCGACTTCGACGTCTATTTCAACGAGAGCGCGCTGTTCGAATCCGGTGAGGTCGAGCGCGCCGTGGCCACGCTGAAATCCTCCGGGAAGCTGTACGAGAAGGACGGCGCGTGGTGGATCGCCTCCACCGAATACGGTGACGACAAGGACCGCGTGGTCATCAAGAGCGACGGCAATTCCGCCTATATCGCCGGTGATATCGCGTATTTCCACAATAAGCGGTCGCGTGGATTCAACCTGTGCATCTACATGCTCGGTGCGGACCACCACGGCTACATCGGCCGGCTGAAGGCCGCCGCGGCCGCCTTCGGTGACGATCCGGCCACCGTCGAGGTGCTCATCGGCCAGATGGTGAATCTGGTGAAAGACGGTGTGGCCGTGCGGATGTCCAAGCGCGCGGGCACCATCGTCACGCTCGACGACCTGGTCGACGCGATCGGCGTCGACGCCGCGCGGTACTCGCTGATGCGCTCCTCGGCCAACAGCAACATCGATATCGACCTGGACCTGTGGACCAAGCAGGAGAGCGTCAACCCGATCTACTACGTGCAGTACGCGCACGCGCGCACCTGCCGGATCATCGAGAACTCGCAGGCATTCGACTTCGCCTCGGTGACACCGGATTTCGCCGCGATGACCGCGGACCGCGAGGGCGAGCTGATCCGCACGCTCGGCGAATTCCCCCGGATCGTGGCCACCGCCGCGGAGATGCGCGAGCCGCACCGGGTGGTGCGGTACCTGGAAGAACTGGCCGGTGTGTACCACCCCTTCCAGTCCGACAACGAGATGCGCGTCCTGCCGCAGGGCGACGAGCCGCTGACCCCGCGGCACGCCGCGCGGCTGGAACTGGTGAAGGCGACGCGGCAGGTGCTGCGCAACGGTCTGTCGTTATTGGGCGTCAGCGCCCCGGAGCGCATGTGAATTCGCGCCGTACTCCGATGGATCCGGCCGGATATGTTGTCCGGCAGGCTCTTTCGACCACGCCCGAGATGGGCGGGGAGTTCCGTGCAGCGCGGCACGGAGATGAGTTTGTACCGAGGAAGGGATCATTCGTCGTGAGCGAGCGAACCATGGGTGCGGCCGCGCTCGTGCCCGAGACGAGCGTCGGCGCGGCGCCGGCTGCCGTCGAGGCTGTGCTGTGAGCGCGCATCCGGCCGGGCCGCGGCATGCCGAGATCCCGCATGCCCCGAATCTTCCGGAGCGGCCGAAGGATCCGGCGCAGCTGATCGATCTGCCCGCGAACGTCTGGCCCCGCAACGCCGCTCGCGACGCCGACGGCGTGGTGCGGTTGGCCGGTGTCCCGGTGTCCGAACTCGCCGAGCGGTTCGGCACCCCGCTGTTCGTGGTGGACGAGGACGACTTCCGTTCCCGGTGCCGCGATATGGTGCGCGCGTACGGGCCCGATGCCCGAGTCCACTACGCCTCCAAGGCTTTCCTGTGCGGTGAGGTGGCGCGCTGGGTCCGCGACGAGGACCTGTCCCTGGACGTGTGCTCCGGCGGCGAACTCGCGGTGGCCCTGCACGCCGGATTCCCGGCCGAGCGAATCGCCTTGCACGGCAACAACAAATCGGTCGCCGAACTGGACGCGGCAATGGCGGCAGGGGTGGGCCACGTCGTTGTCGACTCGCTGCTCGAGATCGACCGCCTGGAGGCCGCGTCCGGCCCCGCCGGTGTGGTGCAGGACGTGCTCGTGCGCGTCACCGTCGGCGTGGAAGCCCATACGCACGAATACATTTCGACCGCACACGAGGACCAGAAGTTCGGCTTCTCGATCGCGGGCGGCGACGCGATGGAGGCGCTGGCGCGGGTGTTCGAGGCGCGGAATCTGCGTCTGGTCGGCCTGCACAGCCACATCGGCTCGCAGATCTTCGATATCGACGGTTTCGAGATCTCCGCGCGCCGCATGCTGCGCCTGCTGCGCGAGGCGATCGAGAAGTTCGGCGTCGAGCGCACCCAGCAGATCCACACCCTGGATCTCGGTGGCGGACTGGGCATTTCGTATCTGTCGGGGGACGACGCGCCGCCGCTGGACGAATTCGCGAAGAAGGTCCGCCATCTGGTGCGGTCCGAGTCCGCCCAGATCGGCCTGCCCACCCCGACCATCGCGATCGAACCGGGCCGCGCCATCGCCGGACCGGGCACGGTCACGCTGTACGAGGTCGGCACGATCAAGGACGTCATCCTGGACGCGGGCGCACAGCGCCGCTACGTCAGCGTGGACGGCGGCATGAGCGACAACATCCGCCCGGCGCTGTATCAGGCCGAATACGACTGCCGCCTGGTCTCGCGGTCCAGCCAGGCCCCCGGGGTCGTCGCCCGTGTGGTCGGAAAGCATTGTGAGAGCGGCGATATCGTGATCCGCGACACCTGGATGCCCGAGGACGTCGGTCCGGGCGATCTGATCGCCGTCGCGGCGACGGGCGCCTACTGCTATTCGATGTCGAGCCGCTACAACCTGTTGACCCGCCCGGCGGTGGTCGCCGTGCGCGACGGGCAGGCGCGTCTGATCCTGCGTCGCGAGACGGTGGAAGATCTGTTGAGTTTGGAGGTGCAGTCATGACGGACCGGGAAAACCACTTCGGATCCGATCATCCGATCGGCGTCGCGGTCCTGGGCATGGGAAATGTCGGCACCGAGGTCGTGCGGATCATCCAGGAACAGTCACAGGACCTGCGCCAGCGCGTCGGCGCCCCGCTGGCTTTGCGCGGGGTCGCGGTGCGCCGGATCGACGTGGACCGTGGCATCGATCCCGAGCTGCTGACCACCGACGCGCAGGCCCTGGTCACCCGTGACGACGTGGACCTGGTCGTCGAGGTGATGGGCGGTATCGATCCGGCCCGCGCTCTGATCGGCGCCGCGCTCACGGCGGGCAAGTCGGTGGTGACCGCGAACAAGGCGCTGCTTGCCGACTACACCAGTGAACTGGCAGCGGCCGCCGAGCACAGCCGCGCGGATTTGTATTTCGAAGCCGCCGTGGCCGGCGCCATCCCGGTGGTGCGCCCGCTGATCCAGTCGCTGTCCGGTGACCGGGTCAATCGGGTCGTCGGAATCGTCAACGGCACAACGAATTTCATCCTCTCGGCGATGGACGAGACCGGCGCGGACTATCACGCGACGCTCGCCGAGGCTACCCGCCTCGGTTATGCCGAGGCCGATCCCACCGCGGACGTCGAGGGTTTCGACGCCGCCGCGAAGGCCGCGATCCTGGCATCGCTGGCCTTCCACACCCGGGTCACCGCCGCGGACGTCTATCGCGAGGGCATCTCCCGGATCACCGCCGAAGATCTCGAGACCGCCGCGGCCGTCGGTTGCACCGTCAAGTTGCTGGCGATCTGCGAGCGGGTCCCGGCGGGGCCGGATATCCCCGGATCCGCGCAGGGCGGCAAGGACCGCATCTCGGTGCGGGTGTATCCGGCGCTGATCCCGCGTAAACATCCGCTGTCCTCGGTGAACGGCGCGTTCAACGCCGTGGTCGTGGAGGCGGAGAACGCGGGCCGGCTGATGTTCTACGGCCAGGGCGCCGGCGGCGCGCCGACCGCGTCGGCGGTGATGGGCGACGTGGTGATGGCCGCGCGAAACAAATTCTTCGGTGGTCGCGCACCGGGCGAATCGGTTTATGCTGAGCTGCCGATCGCGCCGATCGGCGATACACCGACCCGCTACCACGTGAACTTGAAGGTCGCCGATCGCACCGGAGTTCTGCAGGCGGTCGCCGGGGAATTCGCCCAGCACGGTGTCAGCATCTCGACCGTCCGCCAGGAGGGACAGGACGAGGGCGCGCGACTGGTCGTGGTCACCCACCACGCGACCGAGTCGGCACTGGCAGATACGGTGGCCGCGTTGGCCGAATTGGAATCCGTCACGTCCGTGACCAGCGTTGTGAGATTGGAAGGCACCGAGGAATGAGTAAGGCAGGAGTGCCGATTCCCGCGGTACACAAGCCCTGGCCGGGGCTGATCGAGGCATATCGCGATCGTCTCGCGGTCGGGGCGGACTGGGAGACGGTCACGCTGTACGAGGGCGGTACGCCCCTGGTGCCCGCGCACCACCTCTCCGAAATCACCGGATGTGAGGTGTATCTCAAGGTCGAGGGCCTGAATCCGACCGGGTCCTTCAAGGATCGCGGGATGACCGTGGCGATGACCGATGCCAAGGCGCGCGGCCAGAAGGCGGTGCTGTGCGCCTCCACCGGCAACACCTCGGCCTCGGCCGCGGCGTACGCCACCCGGGCGGGGATGCACTGCGCGGTGCTGATCCCGCAGGGCAAGATCGCGATGGGCAAGCTGGCCCAGGCGGTCATGCTCGGCGCGAAGATCATCCAGGTGGACGGCAATTTCGACGACTGCCTCGAGCTCGCGCGCAAGGTGACCTCGGATTTCCCGCAGGTCGGCCTCGTGAATTCGGTGAATCCCGCGCGGATCGAGGGCCAGAAGACGGCCGCTTTCGAAATCTGTGACGCGCTCGGCCGCGCCCCCGACGTGCACGCGCTGCCGGTCGGCAACGCCGGGAACATCACGGCGTACTGGAAGGGCTACAGCGAGTACCACGCCGACGGCCTCACCACCGCCAGCCCGCGCATGCTCGGCGTGCAGGCCGCGGGTGCGGCGCCGCTGGTCAACGGCGCGCCGGTGCAGGACCCCGAGACGATCGCCACCGCCATCCGGATCGGCGCACCCGCGTCGTGGAACAGCGCGGTGGCCGCCAAGGAGGAATCGGGCGGCGCGTTCCGCGCAGCCACCGACGAGGCGATTCTCGAGGCGTATCGCCTGGTCGCGGGTACCGAGGGCGTCTTCGTCGAACCCGCTTCGGCGGCCAGCGTGGCCGGGTTGCTGGCCGCGCGCGCGGAGGGCTGGCTGGATTCCGGGCTGACCGTGGTCTGCACGGTGACCGGTAACGGCCTCAAGGATCCCGACACCGCGCTGTCGGGTATGCCGCAGGTCCAGGCGATCGCGGTCGACCCGGTCGCGGTCGCCCACGAGCTGGAACTGGCCTGAGTTGGCGCGGGAAGGGCAACGTGAGCGAGTGAACCCTGTCACAACGCCCGCGCGGGTCGAACGGCACGACCCCGCTGCGACCCGAACCCTGCCGGCGGGACTGTGCGTCACGGCGCGGGTGCCCGCGTCCAGCGCCAATCTCGGACCCGGTTTCGATTCGCTGGGAATCGCGCTCGGGCTGTACGACGAGATCGTCGTGCGCACCACCGATTCCGGGTTGACAATCCGGGTCGAGGGTGAAGGCGCGGACGATGTTCCTTGGGGCCCTTCACATCTCGTGGTCCGCGCGATCGAACGCGGCCTGCAGGCCGCGGGCGTCTGGGCAGACGGCCTGGATGTGGTGTGCCACAACGTGATTCCGCATTCGCGCGGGCTGGGCTCCTCGGCCTCGGCGGTGGTCGGCGGACTGGCCGCGGGCTGCGCCCTGGCCGCGAAATTCGATCCGGAAATCAGCTGCGGCGAAGCCGAATTGGTCCAGCTGGCAGCGGAATTCGAGGGACATCCGGATAACGCCGCGGCCAGTGTGCTGGGCGGAATCGTGGTGTCCTGGACCGAGGACGACGAGGTCGCCGACGGTGAGCGGCCGGGTCGCGGGTATCGCGCCGTGCGGCTGGATCCGCACGCTCGGCTGCGGGCGTTCGTCCTGGTTCCGGAGGATCGCTCCGCAACCTCGCATACCCGCGGGCTGCTTCCCGAAACGGTGCCGCACGGCGACGCCGCGTTCAACGCCAGCCGGGCCGCCCTCGCGGTAGTGGCCTTGACGCAACGCCCTGACCTGCTGCTTCCCGCTACCGAAGATCGCCTGCACCAGGGCTACCGCGCCTCGGCGCTGCCGGTGACGACGACCTGGATCGCCCGGCTGCGCGAGGCCGGGATCGCCGCGACGGTATCGGGTGCGGGCCCGACCGTACTGGCGTTGACCACCGGTGAATTTCCCGCAGAACTGCGTGAACGCGCGATTGCCGAGGGCCTGCGGGTGCTCGAACCCGCAATTTCCGATGGTGTGCGAACCGATTGACGGCGTGCCTGCCTTGCAGGCATTCCAGTGGGGAGCTATCCTGAGCGAGTCCGTACATCGTGCGCATCAGACGCCGGTGCTTCATTTGGGCAATCGCTCCAGCAGGCTCCTTGCTCAGACTCGCGAGGCGGGTCTCGAGAACTTGGGGTCGGCACTGGAATGAACTCCCACCTTTGTGAACCGGTGGCGCAGACCTGGTGGTGACGAACCACAGGTCCGGCGGGGCAGGCGATACGGCATCCGGGCTCGGCAAGTGATCGGGCTTCGGGACGAAACCCTCGAACAAGCACACGGCAATCGAGGGAAGGAAAGGATCTCCGTGACAGATACGGACCTGCTCGCGACACCCGGGGTGGAAACCGATGGACGTTCCTCGGACAGCCGCGAAAGTGACTCCGGACAGATTTCGAAGATGAGCGAACAAACCGACGTCGCACGATCGGGGCTGACTGGAATGTTGTTGCCGCAGTTGCGCGCACTGGCCGGAGAGCTCGGTATACGAGGCACTTCCGGGATGCGCAAGGGCGATCTCATCGCCGCTATCAAGGAAAATCAGGCCGGTGGTTCGGCCACGAAGCCTGTGCGTGGCCGCGAGGGATCCGCACCCGCCAAGTCGGCGAAGACCGACGAGCCCGCACCCGCCGCCGAAGCGCCGCGGGCCAAGTCGGCCTCGGCGCGCGGTGAGCAGCAGACGCTGGACGGCGTCGCCGACAAGTCCGCCGAGAAGTCTGCCGACCGGCCCGCCGAGAAGGCCGAGAAGTCGGGCAAGTCCGCCGAGAAGTCCTCGGACAAGTCCGCCGAACCCGCCCAGGCCAAGACTGATTCGCCTGCGCGCCCGGCCGATTCGGGCGAGGATTCCGGCCGCGAGGGCGGCCAGCGGGGTCGTGGCCGGCAGCGCCGCGGTCGTGAGCAGCGGGCGGCCGAGGGCGGCGAGGCCAAGGCCGAGACCAACGGCGCCGAGGTCAAGTCCGAGCAGGACGCCGGTGAGCGTCGTCGCGATCGCAATCAGCAGAACGATCGCAACGATCGCGGCCAGCAGAACGGTCAGGGCAACCAGAACCGCAACGGCGCCGATCGCGACCGCGATCGCGGTGGTGACGACGACGGTGACGGCCGGGGCCGTCGCGGCCGCCGGTTCCGGGAGCGTCGTCGTGGCCGGGACCGCGAGGGCGGCGCCGGTGGCGAGGCCCGCGAGGTCGAGATCCGCGAGGACGACGTCCTGCAGCCGGTCGCCGGAATCCTGGACGTGCTGGACAACTACGCGTTCGTGCGCACCTCCGGCTACCTGGCCGGCCCGAACGACGTGTACGTCTCGATGAACCTGGTTCGCAAGAACGGCCTGCGCCGCGGTGACGCGATCACCGGTGCGGTGCGGGCGCCCCGCGAGGGTGAGCAGGGCAACCAGCGGCAGAAGTTCGATCCGCTGGTCCGGCTGGACACCGTCAACGGCACCGATGTCGATTCGGCCAAGCGGCGTCCGGAGTTCAACAAGCTCACCCCGCTGTACCCGAACCAGCGGCTGCGGCTCGAGACCCAGCCGAACAAGCTGACCACCCGCGTGATCGACCTGATCATGCCGATCGGCAAGGGGCAGCGCGCCCTGATCGTGTCCCCGCCCAAGGCCGGTAAGACCACGATCATGCAGGACATCGCGAACGCGATCGCGACCAACAACCCCGAGTGCTACCTGATGGTGGTACTGGTCGACGAACGTCCCGAAGAGGTCACCGATATGCAGCGCTCGGTGCGCGGCGAGGTGATCGCCTCGACGTTCGACCGGCCGCCGAGCGATCACACCTCGGTCGCCGAGCTCGCCATCGAACGGGCCAAGCGCTTGGTGGAGATGGGCCAGGACGTCGTCGTGCTGCTGGACTCGATCACTCGTCTGGGCCGCGCGTACAACAACTCCTCGCCCGCGTCCGGCCGCATCCTGTCCGGTGGTGTCGACTCGACCGCGCTGTACCCGCCCAAGCGGTTCCTGGGCGCGGCGCGCAACATCGAGAACGGCGGCTCGCTGACCATCATCGCCACCGCGATGGTGGAGACCGGATCCACCGGTGACACGGTCATCTTCGAGGAGTTCAAGGGCACCGGTAACGCGGAGCTCAAGCTCGATCGCAAGATCGCCGAGCGCCGGGTGTTCCCGGCGGTGGACGTCAACCCGTCCGGCACCCGCCGCGACGAGCTGATCATGTCGCCGGACGAGGCAGCGGTCATCCACAAGCTGCGGCGCGTGCTGTCCGGCCTGGATTCGCATCAGGCGATCGACCTGCTGATCGACCGGTTGCGCAAGTCGAAGAACAATATGGAATTCCTGGTGCAGGTCTCCAAGACCGCGCCGGGTGCTCTGGACGAGTAGTACTCCCGCGTTCGTGCGGGCTCGCCGGTGTCGCGACGGGCTCGCACGGACCACGGGACGTATATCCGGCGAGCGAGCCGTGTCCTCGCCGGACGCCCACCCCGCTGAGGTCCTGCTGTGGCAGGGCCTCAGCGGCGTTTTCGGGTGGGGGAGTAGAAGATTCGTCCGACCAGCACCGCACCGAAAATCAATCCGCCGAGGATCAGCGCGGTGGCGGCGGTGAGACCGCCGGTCGGCAGCGCGGTCGTGGTGAACTGATAGGGCTCGGTATCACCGGCCGCTCCGGGCGTGCTGAGCGCGGCGGCCCGATCCGCGGGTGCCGCCCACCAGCAGATGGCGATCGTCACCGACAAAACCGTCAAGACTGCTCCGGCGAGGATTTCCGCGCGCCAACCCCCCGGCAGGACGCGAAGCCTACGGCTGATCGCCGATCCGGGAGACCGCGACCCCCGAGCCCCCCGAGCGGTGTGCTGATTCACTGCGTTCCCTCCTGCCGTAGCCGGTTCCGGCCCGCTGCCGATAATCTATGAACACCCCTGTTCATATTCACGAGTAGCCGACTACCCGAGTTCAGCCTGGCTCGAGAGCTGCGAATACGCGCGCCCGTACTTCCTGGGGGACCACCTTAGGGCCTGCTCGGGGAATAAACATACCTGTTCCCCGTTTTGGGAACATCGCGCGGCGGATCCGGCCCGGAACAAAACCGCTACGGATCGGCGTTTACACTGCTTAGTTGGCAACAATGCCTAGTCGGTTCCGGTTCACGTCCCGCTTCGCGAGGCGACCCGGCGACCATCGAAAGGACATCCATGAAGGCAGGAATCCACCCCACATACGTGGAGACGACCGTCGTCTGCGGTTGTGGGAATACTTTCCAGACTCGCAGCACCAAGGAGTCGGGCCGCATCAACGTCGAGGTCTGCTCGCAGTGCCACCCGTTCTACACGGGCAAGCAGAAGATCCTCGACACCGGCGGCCGTGTCGCTCGCTTCGAGGCTCGCTACGGCAAGCGCACCCCGAAGAAGGCCGACGCCAAGTAGCTACCCCGCCGACGCCCGTCCTACGAACCCCGTAGGCCGGGCGTCGGTGCTTTCGGCCTCCGCTCCGCCACGGCGGGTTCGCGGCCCCGGAAGTCTCACCGCTGAGCCCGTGCCGGGCACCCGTTCCTCGCACCCGCCGCGCGTCTCGGCGGCGAGGCGGGCGGCGAACGTCGACGGTGGAAGCTGCGGGGAAATGTTGGAACCGACGAACGAGAATCGCACAGAGGAGCTCCCGCGATGGCCGATGTGACGGCCCCGTCCGCGATCGACGACATCCTGGCCGAACACGCCGGGCTGGAGACGCAGCTGTCCGATCCGGCACTGCACAACAATCCGGCCGAGGCCCGGCGTGTGGGTAAGCGGTTCGCCGAGCTGGCTCCGATCATGTCCGCGTACACCAAACTGCGGACCGCGCGCGAGGATTTGAGCGCCGCGCGCGAGCTGGCCGCGGATGACGCGTCCTTCGCCGCCGAGGTGCCGGATCTGGAAGAGCAGGTGCAAGAACTGGAGAAGACGCTCACCGACCTGCTCGCGCCGCGCGATCCGCACGACGCCGACGATGTGGTGCTCGAGGTGAAATCCGGCGAGGGCGGTGAGGAATCCGCGCTGTTCGCCTCGGATCTGGCCCGGATGTACATCCGCTATGCCGAACGACGCGGCTGGAAGGTCGAGATTCTCGACGCCACCATCTCCGATCTCGGCGGCTACAAGGAAGCCACGATCACCATCAAGAGTCGCGAGCCCAGTCGTGACGGCGTGTGGTCCCGGCTGAAATTCGAGGGCGGCGTGCACCGCGTGCAGCGGGTGCCGGTGACCGAATCCCAGGGACGTATCCACACCTCGGCCGCGGGAATCCTGATCTATCCCGAACCCGACGAGGTCGAGCAGGTGCAGATCGACGAGGGTGATCTGCGCATCGACGTCTATCGCTCCTCCGGTAAGGGCGGTCAGGGCGTCAACACCACCGACTCCGCCGTGCGCATCACCCATCTGCCCACCGGCATCGTGGTGACCTGTCAGAACGAGCGGTCCCAGCTGCAGAACAAGATCCGCGCGATGCAGGTGCTCGCGGCCCGGCTGCAACTGCTGGCCGAGGAACAGGCAGATGCCGAGGCAGCCGCGGGCCGCGCCAGCCAGATTCGCACCGTGGACCGCTCGGAGCGGATTCGCACCTACAACTTCCCGGAGAACCGGATCACCGACCACCGCATCGGATTCAAGGCGCACAACCTGGACGCGGTGCTGGACGGGGACCTGGACGCCCTGCTCGACGCACTCGGCGAGGCCGACCGCGCCGCCCGCTTGGCCGCCGAGTAATCCCGGTACCGCACGATTATGTTGCTGGACAAGATTTCGGCCCTGGGCTCGATTCGTCCCCACTGCGAAGCGTCTCTATCCGCTGGGAGTCGCCCGCGAAGCGATAGGTTCAGCAACACCAACTCCAAGGTTTTCGGCGCGGGCTCGTCGCTTTACAGCGCCGAAAACCCCGCCGGAGCGAAGCGGAGGCCAAGGACACAGTGAGTCGTGTTTCGCTACGTCCGGCGATCCTCGAGGCCGCCGGGCAGCTTCAGGCTGCCGGCGTGCACAGTCCGCATACCGACGCCGAATTCCTTGCCGCCCACGTGCTCGGGGTGGAGCGTTCGCGGCTCGCGCTGACGCCGATGCTGAGCGCCGAACAACTCGGGGAATTCCGCAAACTGGTGGACCGGCGCGCGGAACGTGTTCCGCTGCAACATCTCACGGGCATCGCCGCGATGGGTGAGATCGATCTGGCGGTCGGTCCGGGCGTGTTCGTCCCTCGTCCGGAAACAGAATTGCTGTTCGCCTGGGCGCTGGCGCAACTCGAGGCGGTACAGCTGGTGACACCTCGGCACGAACATCCGCCGATCGTGGTGGATCTGTGTACCGGATCGGGTGCACTGGCCCTGGCGATCGCGCACGCGCGTCCCGACGCCGAGGTGTACGCGGTCGAGATCGATCCGGCGGCCCGCGAGTGGGCGCGCCGCAATGCCGATGCTCGAGCCGCGCAGGGGGATACGCCGATACATCTGCACGCCGGCGACGTCACCGATCCGAATGTGTTGTCGCCATTGAACGGTCGTGTGGACGTACTGGTCGCCAATCCGCCCTACATCCCCGAGGGCGCGCCCCTGGATCCCGAGGTGGCCGAGCACGATCCACACCGAGCCCTGTTCGGTGGCCCCGACGGCCTGTCCGTGATCACCCCGATGATCGACACCGTCACCCGCCTGCTCCGCGCGGACGGCGTGGCCGCTGTCGAACACGACGACACCAACGGCCCCCAGGTCGCCGCCCTGTTCGCGAACACCGGCCGATTCACCGCGATCGTCGAACATCCGGACCTCGCGGGCAAACCCCGCTTCGTCGCCGCCCGCCGTACCGCCGACTGAGCGCTCAATCTTCGTGGTGGCTACCGACCTGCACCACAACGATCTCGGTATCGGTCACGTAGTAGATCAGTCGGTGTTCCAGGGTGATTCGTCTCGACCAGTGCCCGGCCAATTTGTGACGCAGCGGTTCGGGCTTGCCGATACCGGTGAACGGATCTGCCAGCACGGCTTCGATCAGTTTGTTGGCTGCTTTCAGCACGGTGCGGTCGCGAGCGAGCCAGGCCGAGTAACTGGCCCAGCCTCGCGAGGTGAAGGAGAGCTTACGGTCTGCGGCCATCAAGCATCCGGATCCAGCAGTTCGTGCATTTCGGTCTCACCGCGACGCGCAGCATCGGCGGAAGCGAGCAGATGAACGCTGCCATGAGTGGACAGAACGTAGAGCGTTTCCTGTAGGGAGTCCCAATCGGACTCCGCGACGAGCACCGCGTTCTCCCCGCTCTTGGTAACCACCGTGACCGGGTTGTGGTCGTCGTTCACCTGCTTTACCAGGCCGAATAGATTCTGTCGCACGTTCGAGATCGGTAGCGCGGTCATGGATGCGGCACCTCCTTATTCTGTACAAGATATCGTACAAGTAATGGTGACGTGGAAGACGTAAGTTGAACTTCCGGAAAATAGCTCTGAATAAGATGCAAATAGCTCTGCCTTAGAGGTAATCTGAGGTGGTGCGGACGGCCGAGGAAGGTGTCACCGCCGGTCCGGAGAACTCTCCGGAGCTGGTCGGCGGAATGTTGGGGGTGTTCGGGCGGTTCCGGCGACAGGTGCGCAGGCTGGCCGGGCGGGCGTTCGATCAGCCGGGAATCAGCGATGCGCAGGCGGAGTTCCTTCGGCTCGTCTCGCGCAATCCGGGGATCTCGGTGAAGGCCGCCGCCGCGGAGCTGGGGCTGGCGCCCAACAGTGTGTCGACCTTCGTCAGCGCGCTGGTGAAGGCGGATCTGCTCGTGCGCGAGCAGGATCCGGACGATCGCCGGGCGTCACGGTTGAGCCTGACTCCGGAGGTGCAGCTCTCGGTGGACGAAACCCGAAGGCGCAGACATCAACTCGTCGGCGCCGCGCTCGACGAGCTCACCGAGGTCGAACGCCGGGACCTGGTTCGCGGTTTGGCCGTGGTCGACAAGCTGACCGATCTGCTGCACGAACGTGAACATCGGAAATGAACGGCATGCCGCAATACACGAATCCGCCCGCAGCGGAGGAACATTCGGCACGAGCGAGAACGGGGGAGTGCGATGACGGCGAAATCCGTTGAGCCACCCGGTGATATCCCCGCCGTGGAATGCGTCGGCCTGACGCATCGCTACGGCGACCACACCGTCGTGAACGATCTGCATCTGCGTATCGAACGCGGTGAGGTCTTCGGACTGCTCGGACCCAACGGCGCGGGCAAGACCACCACGATCCGGTTGCTGACCACCCTGATGCCGATCCAGCACGGCCGGGTCACCATGTTCGGGCGGCAAGTCGGCAGGGACAACACCTCGATCCGCTACAACCTCGGCTACGTGCCGCAGCAGTTGTCCATCGAGGCCGCGCTGACCGGGCGGCAGAACGTCGCGTGGTTCGCGCGGCTGTTCGACGTCCCGCGCCGCGAGCGCGCCGAACGTGTCGAACAGGTACTGGCCGCGATGGATCTGCTCGATGTCGCCGATCGGCTCGCGGCCGGTTACTCCGGCGGTATGGTGCGCCGCCTGGAACTGGCGCAGGCGCTGGTCAATCGGCCCGCCCTGCTGATCCTGGACGAGCCGACCGTCGGGCTGGACCCGATCGCCCGCGATGGCGTGTGGGAGCGAGTGCGCGAACTGCGGCACAGCTTCGGCACGACCGTGCTGCTCACCACCCACTACATGTCCGAGGCCGATGTGCTGTGCGATCGAATCGCCTTGCTGCACAAGGGTATTCTGCGGGCGGTCGGTTCGCCGGCGGAGCTGAAGGCCGCCCTGGGCGCACAGGCCACGCTGGAAGACGTATTCCGGCACCACGCCGGCGCCGGGTTGGAAGAAGACTCGAATACCGAGGGAGGGCTGCGCGGTGTCCGAAACACACGCCGAACCGCTCAACGTGCCGGCTGAATTCCCGCCGCTGCGCCAGGCTCCGCGCGGCTTGGGCCGCGCGGGGGCGCTGAGTTCGCGGATGGGGACGTTCGCGCTGGTGGAGTTGCAGAAACTGCGCCACGATCGCACCGAACTGTTCACCCGCGCGGTGCAGCCCGCACTGTGGATGCTGATCTTCGGCACCACCTTCTCCCGGCTGCACAGCATCCCCACCGGCTCGCTGCCCTATCTGGACTTCCTCGCGCCCGGCGTGATCGCGCAGTCGGCGCTGTTCATCGCGATTCTGTACGGCATCCAGCTGATCTGGGACCGGGACGCCGGAATTCTGAACAAACTCCTGGTCACCCCGACCCCGCGCGCGGCGCTGATCACCGGTAAGTGCTTCGCGGTCGGGGTGCGTTCGGTGGCGCAGGTACTGATCATCGTGGTGCTGTCGCTGCTGATGGGCGTGCACCTGACGATGAATCCGCTGAAACTGCTCGGCGCGGTGGTCGCGGTGATCCTGGGCGCGTCCTTCTTCGCCTGCCTGTCGATGTCCATCGCGGGCCTGGTGACCAAGCGCGACCGGCTGATGGGCATCGGCCAGGCGATCACCATGCCGCTGTTCTTCGCCTCCAACGCGCTGTACCCGATCGATCTCATGCCCGGGTGGTTACGTGTGATCAGTCACGTCAATCCGCTCAGCTACGAGGTGGACGCCCTGCGCGGTCTGCTCATCGGCGCGGCCGACCATCTATGGCTCGACATGGGCGTACTCGTATCGGCGGCGGTACTCGGAATCGCCTGTGCCTCTGGCCTTCTGGGCCGGTTGGTGCGGTGATTCGCCGGTGTCGAGAGTCCCGCCGCACCTTCGTTCGCGCCAGCAAATACACTCACCCGGGTGAGTATCGTCTACGACTGCTCCGATCCCGACTCACGTGCCGCCGGGCTGACCGCCGCGCGGACGACGTTGAAATCCGGACGGCTCGCGGTCATCCCCACCGACACCGTGTACGGACTGGCGGCAGATGCCTTCGATTCCGGGGCGGTCGCCGATCTGCTGGCCGCCAAGCGCCGCGGCCGCGATATGCCGGTGCCGGTGCTGGTGGGGTCCTGGAACACCATCGACGGACTCGTGTTCTCCGTATTGCAGCAGGCGCGCGATCTGATCCGCGCGTTCTGGCCGGGCGGATTGAGTTTGGTTGTGCAGCAAGCCCCTTCGCTGGCGTGGGATCTGGGCGACGCCCGCGGCACGGTGATGCTGCGGATGCCGCTGCATCCGGTGGCGCTGGAACTGCTCCGGGAGGTCGGCCCGCTGGCGGTGTCCAGCGCGAACGTCTCCGGACAGCCCGCGGCCACGACGGTGCAGGAGGCGCGCGATCAGCTCGGCGAGCTGGTGGGCGTGTACCTGGACGGCGGACCGGCCGATCACGGCGTCCCCTCGACGATCGTGGACCTCACCGCGGACAGCCCGCGCATCCTGCGCGAGGGCGCGGTGACCGCGGAACAGGTGGGCGAGGTGCTCGGCATCGCGCCGGGGGACCTCACGATCCGAGCGTCACGGTGACGGCCTGGTAGATGATATTCAGCCAGGGCGCGGTCGTTCCGCTGCGCGAGCTTCTGCTGGTCCTGCTCGTGTCGACGGTGGTGACTCTGCTGTCCACCGGTGGTATTCGGGTGCTGGCGATCAAGTTCGGCGCGGTCGCGATTCCGCGCGAACGTGACGTGCACGTCAAGCCGATCCCGCGGATGGGCGGGGTCGGGATCTATCTGGGCGTGGTGGCCGCGGTGCTGTTCGCCCATCAGCTGCCCGCGCTGCGGCGGGGTTTCGACTATCCGCACGACGTCCCCGCGGTCATGGTCGCGGGCACCCTCATCGTGCTGGTCGGCATCATCGACGACCGCTGGGGCCTGGACGCGCTGACCAAATTCGTCGGCCAGATCACCGCTGCCTGCGTGATGGCCGTGATGGGTTTGAGCTGGGTCGCGATCTACAACCCGTTCACCAACACCACGGTGGTGCTGGACCAGCTCTACGGCGGCGCGGTGACGGTGATCATCACCGTCACCATGATCAACGCGTGGAACTTCGTCGACGGTCTGGACGTTCTGGCCGGCGGTCTGGGCGTGATCGCCGCGCTCGCGGTCTTCGT
>CBJNFW010000078.1:0-29623 GCA_966435935.1 uncultured Nocardia sp. | reverse complement strand
CCGCCGCGCGCAGCACGTTGTCGGTGCCGACGCGATTGGTGCGCCGCGCGGGCGGATCGTCGCGGCGCGGGTTCACCGCCCACGCCAGATGCACCACGGCCTGCGCGCCCTCGAAAGCCGCGGCCAGGACCGGCGCGGCCGCAGGACCGCCGATATCGCACCCGATCCAGCGTGCGCCCGAGTACGGCGGATATCCCGGGTCCGGCGGGCGGCGCGCGATCGCGACCACCTCCCAGCCGGTCGCGGCCGCGGCACGCAGCACAGCGGTGCCGACATTGCCGCTCGCACCGGTCACCACCACTTTCATCAGGCCGTCTCCCGTACCACGTCCCGGGCGTTCTTATCGGTCCGCAACCCGATATACCGCGGATGCCGCAATCTGCCCTCGTTCGTCCATTCGGCGAAACCCAGCTGTACGACCATTTCGGGCCGGACCCATCGGGCTCCGGTCGGCCCGCGCAAACCCTTGGTGAACGGAGAATCCTTCTGTTCCATCTCCGACAATCGGTCGTGCAGGCCGCGCAAAGTCCGGGCATCGAAGCCGGTGCCGACCTTGCCCGCGTAGACCAGGTCGGGTCCGTCGTGATAACCGACCAGCAGCGCGCCCAAACCGATTCGGCTGCCCTGCGGAGCGGTATAACCGCCGACCACGAATTCCTGGTCTCGAACACATTTGAATTTCAGCCAATCGCTCGATCGGCGGCCCGCATATGCCGATTTCGCCGATTTGGCGATCACGCCCTCGTCGCCGCGCGCACAGGCCGCCCGATAGGCCGCGTTTCCGTCCTCGACCCGGTGGATGCTGTAGCGTAGCGGATCGGTGAACTGAAATGCGTTGCGCAGCAGTCGTTTACGCCAAATCAGCGGGAGCGCGGTGGTCGACGTCCCGTCCAGGTGCAACAGATCGAACAGGTAGTAGAACACCGCGACCCCCGAAGCGCGAGCCGCGCGCGGATCGGAGATGCCCAGTCGTCGCTGTAGCCGGGAGAAACTCGTCCGGCGCCCGTCGAACGCCACCACCTCGCCATCCACCACGAATCGCGTCGATTTCTGTGCGGCGAGCGCGTCCACGAGTTCCGGATACGTTCCGTTCAGCGGCCGGCGATTACGTGACAACAACCGAATCCGCTCGCCGTCGCGGAATGCCAGACATCGCATTCCGTCGAGTTTTCGTTCGAAGATCCAATCCGGATCGGAGAAACGCTCTCCGGTCAACGTGGCCAGCGTCGGCGACCGCCACTCGGGTACCGATTCCGCGCGCAGCAATTTCCGCAACTCGGTCGGCAATCTGCCGGCATCGACGGCTTCGGTCATAATCCGGCCGTACCCGCTGCCCATCTCACGAAACCGGTGCCGGTGCCGACCGCGGCGTATTCACCGCGGGAATTCGATACCGCGCCGCTGATCGATTTCCGCCACGCGAGTGCACGCGGCAGGCCGCCGAGGACTCCGCTCGCACCGCCCGTTCCTCGCCCACCGGCTGACCGGCGAGCCAGAAGAAGTGCGACATGCGTCGGTGACCTCGGGGCACAGCCGTGTTCCGATGCGGGCGGGCGCATCGGATTCCGCGGGCACCCAGCACATCCGGCTGCCCTCGCGCGGTGGGCCGCACAACCATCTCCGGCTCGCGCACGGCAGCCTTCCGTCGGCCGCGTGCACCGGACCGTACGCCGTGCGCGTGGGGAGCCGGTCCCGTCGGCTACTCGGGGCTCACTTGGCGAGGGTGAACTGCATGACGTCCAGGTGCCCGCTGCGGAAGTGGTCGGCGCTGCCGGTGAGGTATCGCAGGTAGCGAGCGTAGGTTTCCGGCGAGGTGATGCGCTCCGCCTCGGCGCGGTTGTCCTGCAGCGCACGGGCCCACAGATCCAGGGTGTGGGAGTAGTGCTCGCGCAGGGATTGGATCTGCTCGGTGCCGAAGCCGGATCGCCCGGCCAGGCGGGTGATCACGGCGGGCTGTGGCAGTTGCCCGCCGGGGAAGATCTCGCGCCGGATGAAGATGTGGAACCGGGCGTCCTCGCGGGTGACCGGTATGCCGAGGCGGTGCAGGTCGGCGAGGCTGTGCCCGATGATGGTGTGCAGCAACATGCGTCCGTCCGGCGGCAGGATCCGATAGCAGCGGGCGAAGAATTCCTCGTACCGTTCGCGGCGGAAATGTTCGAACGCGCCGATGCTGACGATGCGGTCGACCTGTTCGTCGAATTGCTCCCAGCCCTGCAACCGCACCTCGACATCGGTCAGGCCCTGCCGCTCGATCTCACCGCGGACATGGTCGAACTGATTGCCGCTCAGCGTCAGGCCGATGACGCGCACGTCGTACTGCGCGGCCGCGCGGAACATCGTTGCGCCCCAACCACATCCGACATCGAGCAGGGTCTGGCCCGGCCGCAGGTCCAGCTTGCCCAGCGACAGGTCGATCTTGGCCAGCTGGGCCTGCTCCAGCGTCATGTCCGGGCGCTGGAAGTAGGCACAGCTGTAGGTCATGGATGGATCGAGGAAAAGCCGGTAGAACTCGTCGGAGACGTCGTAGTGCGACTGCACGTTCCGATAGAACGGGGCGAGCGTGGCCATGGCGGTCTCCCTGTCGTGTGGTCGATAGCTACCTGTGGCTTCCAGCTGTCTGCGTTCCGGACCGTCACCTGCGGTCGTTCCGACGATTACCACGTTCGACAGGGGCGAACGGCCTGATCGGGCAACGAGTGCCCGAGTCGGCCGGATCGGTGACATTGGTCAGCTCGAAGTCGTTCCCGAATGCCCCTTGCCCTCGAGCAGCATCCGGAGATCGTCGGTGAACCCGGACGTATCGGTCAGATCGAAGGCCACGCGCTGCAGCAGAAATCCGTGCAGCAGGCCCATCACCACGCGGGCGCCGTGTTCCGGCCGCACCGCAGGCGGGACGGTGCCCGCCGCCTGGCCGCGGCGCAGCGCCTCGGCGATGCCCCGCCGCACCGACTCGAAACCCTCGACGGCGCGAGCCCGCACCGCATCGTTGCGCAGCAGCTCCGACCACGTCTGCACCGCGCAGCGCAGCAGTTCCTCGACCGGTACCGCACGGCCCGCGGCGTCGGTGACCGTCTCGGCGCTCAGTGCCTCCAGCGAGGCCGCCACCAGGTCGGCGACCGAGGTCACGCCGCTGCCCGCGGCCAGCCGTTCGACCGGTTCGAAGATCAGCCGGAACGCGTCGCCCGCGATGGCGAGGATGATCTCCTCCTTGCTCGCGAAGTAGCGGTACGGCGCCCCCGCCGAGACGCCCGCGGCGGCGGCGATATCGGGCATCGACGTCTGATGGAAACCGTCGCGTGAGAAGCAGCGACGCGCTGCCGCCACGATCTCCGCACGCTTGGCCTCGCGGTGTTCGGGCGTGATCCGCGGCATACCGGCCCTCCTAACGTGAATGGTCATTTACCTTGACATGCACCGGCGATGAGTCCACTCTAATAGTGAAAGGTCATTCACGGAAGCGAGGAGTCGCGATGAACGCGCCACTGCGAATCGGCGTCTACACCTACGAGCACACCGAGGCACTGTTCGACGGCCGCGTCCCGATCGACGGTGTGGACGCCACCTTCGAGTCCGCGCCGCTGGTGTCGGACATCTTCCGGCGCATGGTCGAGGGTCACTACGACGTCGCCGAATACGGCCTGACCTACTTTCTGCGGACCTTCGACCTCGAGGACTCGCCGTTCCTCGCGCTGCCGATCTTCCCGAACCGCAACTTCCGGCACTCGGCGGTCTTCGTCAACACCGCGGCCGGAATCGAGCGGCCGCAAGACCTCGCGGGCAAGACGATCGGGGAATTCGCGATGTTCGGGCACGACCCTGGAGTGTGGATCAAGGGGATCTTCGCCGACGAATACGGCCTGACTCCGGACCGGTCCCGCTGGGTCATCGGCGGCACCGACCACCCGATCCCGCCGTTCGATTGGATTCCGCAACCCGTGCCGGAGGGCGTCCACGTGCGGCACGCGGGGGAGGGGGAAACCCTCGGCGCGATGCTCGAGTCCGGGGAAATCGACGCGCTGATCTCGGTCGATGTCCCGCGGGCCCTGCTGGACGGCTCGCCGGGGGTCGCCCGGCTCTTCCCCGACCACGAGGCCGTGGAGCGCGACTACTACCGGCGCACCGGGATCTTCCCGCAGATGCACGTCCTCGCGGTCCCCCGGGAGTTGGCGACGCGGGCCGATCTGATGAAGTCGATCTATCGCGCCTTTCGCGAGGCCAAGGAGATCGTCCAGGAAAAGTACCGCCAGGGTGCGCGCAAGCAGCACATGGGTCTCCTCACACCCTGGTTCAGCAAGCACTTCGACGAGAACAGGACGTTGCTGGGCGAGGACTGGTGGCCCTACGGCCTCGACGCGAACCGCAAGGCGGTCGACACCTTCCTGCGCTACCACCACGAGCAGGGCCTCTCGAAGCGCCGGTTGACCAGCGAGGACATCTTCGTCCCGGCGCTGCTGGACACCTGAGTGGCAGCCGAACCCGTCGATCACCGAACCAAGGACCCCGCTGTGCCCACGCCGCATCTCGATATCGCGATCACCCGCTACGACCACACCCGAGCCCTGTTCGACGGATCGATCACCTTCGACGGCCTCGACATCACCCTGCACAGCCCCGCCATTCCCGAGATCTTCGCGGGTCTGGCCTCCGGCCGATTCGACGTCGCGGAATTCGGCCTCACTCACTACCTGCGCGCGCTGGACGCCGGCGCCGACCTCGTCGCCATTCCGGTGTTCCCGGCCCGGGCGTTCCGGCACTCCTCGATTTTCGTCAACACGTCCAAGGGAATCACCGGCCCGGCCGATCTCGTCGGCCGCACGATCGGCGAGTTCGGCATGTACGGCCAGGATTCGGGCATTTGGGCGAAGGGCATTCTCGGCGAGGAGCACGGGTTCGCGCCGGAGCGCAACCGCTGGCTCGTCGGCGGGCTGGAAAGGCCGCTGCCCAACGGATTCGATTTCACCACCCACCCGCACCCGGACGATGTCGAAGTCGGGTTCGCGCCACCGGACCGAACGCTCGCCGACATGCTCGACCGCGGTGAGATCGAGGCGTTGTTCGCCTCGAACGCACCCTCGCCCTACCTCGCCGGTTCACCGAACATCGCGCCGCTGTTTCCCGATCACGAGATTCGCGAGCGCGATTGGTACCGCCGCACCGGCATCTTCCCGATCATGCACACGGTCGTCGCGCGGCGTTCCCTCTTTCAAGGCAATCCCGATGTGGCCCAACGCCTTTACCGGGGCTTCTGCTCGGCCAAGGAGATCGCCGCCGACCGGTATCGCGAGATGCGCCGGCTCTTCCAGGTCACCACGATGGTGCCGTGGATGTTCCAGCTCTTCGAGGAGAACCGGCGGCTCTTCCCGGACGACTGGTTCCCCTACGGAATCGACGCCAATCGCAAGGCCCTGGAAACCTTCGTGCGCTACTCCCGCGAGCAGGGAATTTCCCCGGTTCCGCGCGCCGTCGACGAGCTGTTCGCCGGTGAATTATCGAACACCTGACGCCCGGAAACGGCATGGTTCGGGCCCGGTGATCACCTCGTGCCGAATCCTTCGGCCGGCTGGTGCAGGCGCCTCCTGATTGATGATTCCTGTTGAGACACAGCGAGATTCGATGCAAATGCCGTCGTTCGCCGAGGTGCCGGCGCGCACGCTCGGTTCCGCCTTGTCGGGCCCTGTCCGGGGTCCGCACCGTCGCCGGGCAGCGGAAAATGGCGCTGTGTTCCCGCGAACAACGGCCGAACGCAGCAGCGGGTGCCGTTGGGCGTGCGGTTACGGCTACGCTCGTAGTAATACCCGCCGAACGCTGGGTGACCGCACCTGGGTCTCAACGCGTCAGCGCACATCCCGCAGTGCTTGAACCAGGAAGGGACCTGTGGACGAGGGATTGGGGGGTCGGATTCGGACCGTGCTGACCGCGATCCGCAGGCCGCGCGGCGAACCGGATTGGGGTCGTCAGGTCTGTGTGGCTTGTACGTCCAGTCTGGTCGGTGTCGATTGCGCTGCTCTGACGATGCACACCCCCGGCGGCACCGCCGCGCCGATCGGCGTCAGCGACGTGTTCGCCGAACGGTTGCAGGACATGCAGTTGGTCGTCGGGGAAGGCCCCGGGTTCACCGCCTTCGCCACCGGCCGGCCGGTCCTGGTGCCGGATCTGACTCCCGAAGCGGACCAGTGGCCCGTGTTCGTGCGCGAGGCCGCCCTGTTGGGGGCCTGCGCGATCTTCTCCTTCCCGCTGCAGGTCGGCGGAATCCGGATCGGCGTCCTGGAGCTGGCCCGGCGGGAATCCGGTCCGCTGCCGCCCAAGACGAGTACCAGCGTGGTACTGCTGGCGAGTCTGATCAGCTACACCCTGGTCGAGGACCTGGTCGGCGACGACGGGATGGAAGTACCGTCCTTCACGACCCGTTATCGCGATGTCAACGTCGCAACCGGGATGATTGCCGGTCAGCTGGGTATCCCGATCGATGAGGCATTCGTCCGGCTTCGCGCGGCGGCCTTCGCCGCGGAACAACCGCTCGTGGATATCGCCCGCGATGTGCTGAACCGGCACTTGGACGTGGACGGGGCCGCGGAATGATCGTTGACGGCGTGAATCCGGTGCGAGATCGTAAAGATTGCGAACTGTGGAAGGGTTGGTTGTGCAGCAGCAGCTGGTAGATCTGTTGTCGCGGATGACGGCGAACCTGGTCCGGGACGCGGATCCCGCGAGCCTTCTTCCGCTGACGATAGAGGCGTGCACTCAGGCGCTGGATGCCGAAACGTCGGCGATCATGGTCCTGGATCCGCGCGGCGGCATGCGTGTGCTCTCCACCGCGGGCGACCGGCCCGCCCTCATCCGCCTGCTGGAGACGCACGGCCACCACGGTCCCTGGTACGACAGCGCCGCCGAACAGGACGTGGTCGCCGCCGACGACATCGAACACGACGGGCGCTGGCCCGACTTGACCGCCGAGGCCGTCGCCGCCGGATATCACGCCATCTACGCGATGCCGATGGTGCTGGGCGAGCGTGCGGTGGGCAGCCTGGCGCTGTTCTACCGCGAACCCGCGGGCCTGACACCCGGCCATCGAGCGCTGGCCCAAACCCTGGCCGATCTGACGACGCTGTCGCTGTGCCAGGAGAGCGACGACGCACGGTACGACCTGCTCGCCCAGCGAACCCTCACCGAACTGGACGACCGAGTCCGCTACGAGCACGCCCTGGGCATGGTCGCCGGGCGATTGAACACCGACCTCGCCGACGCCGTGCTGGTCCTGCACCGGCATGCCAATATGTACGGCACGTCGTTGACCGCACTGGCCCAGGCCATCACCACCGGCAGCTTCGACTGGTCCCGAATCGACCCGCCGCAATCGCAACCGCAGCGGACGTCGTAGCCGTTCATCGGATGACAGTCGCCGCGCTGTCAACTCTGCGCGGGATCGCCCTGCTCGGTGATCCACGCGGCGATCTGGGCGCGTGAGGTGAATCCGAGTTTGGTCAGGATGTGTTCGACGTGTCCGGCGGCGGTGCGTTGGGAGATGTGCAGGCGGGTGGCGACGGCCTTGTTGGTCAGGCCTTCGGCGACGAGATCGGCGACCTCCCGCTCCCGTTTGGTCAGCTCCGCGGCTGCACCGGGAGACACGGCCTGCGGCCGCTCGTCCAGGGCGTAGCCGGTCGCGGAGAGCAGATCCAGTGACATCCCCTTGCGGTACGCGGCCTCGAATGCTTGCGCGCCCAGGGTGCGACGAGCCGATCGCGCACAGTCTTCGTGGTGGACTGCCGTTTCCGGGAACAGCACCGGGGAGGCGCCGATCTCCCGGGCCAGCGCGTGCGCCGCGCCCAGCAGTACGGCGGTGCGGCGCGCACTGCCGTGGGTGCCCACGACCCACGCCAGTGTCTCCAGCGCTATCGCGCCCATGTGCAGATTCTGCTGCTCCCTGGCCTGCTGCAGCTGTTTGCGTAGCAGGGCCAGGGCTCGGTCGCGATCGCCCTGGCACCAGGCGGCGACGGCCGCTCCCCACAGGGCGTACACCAAATGTACTGAACCGCCGTACGATTCGATGACCTCCAGGGCTTCCTCGTAGCACGCCAGGGCCTGAGCGCAGTCGTTCCGCAACACGTGTACCCAGCCGAGCCCCAGCAGGCACCAGATTCGCCCGTAGACGTCGTCCTGCTCGGTGAAGACCGCGAGCGCGGCCCGCAAGGGGGCGCCCGCGCTGGGCGAGTCGCCGATGCTGACCGAGTGCAGGCTCAGGGCGAGATTCGCGAACGCCCGCACGACCGGGTGGTCGCTGCTCGCGAGCAGATCCCGTGCTTGCCGTGCTATCGAAGAGCCATCCGCGAGATCGTCCTGAGATTCGGTCACCAGACAGGCGCGCCACAGCGCTCTGGCGCGTGCCACCGTCGCGGTGGCGGGCTCGAGGGCGAGAGCGTGGTCGAGCCAATACCGGGCCTCGCCGAGCTGGCCCCGGGAGAACCAGAACAGCTGGATGGTCGCAGCGAGCGACAACGCGGCGTCGGGTTCCAGGTCGGTTGCCCGCAGACACGAGTTCAACGCTTCCCGGATGTTCGGCTGTTCGCGTTCGATGCGGGCGATCCAGTCGCGCTGCCGCGGGCCGAACCAACCGGCTTCGGCGCGCTCGGCGAACGCGCGGTACCAATCCCGGTGGCGGCGAAGCACTTCCGGGTATTCGCCGGCCTCGTGGATCTTGTCGCGCCCATACTCGCGGACCGTCTCGAGCATCCGGAACCGCACGACCGAATCGGACGTCTCCCGGATCACGACCGACTTGTCGACCAGGGCGGCCAATACGTCGAACAGATTCTCGGCCGCGAGGCCGCACGAGCACACCTGTTCCGCGGCGTCGAGTTCGAAACTGCCGGCGAATACCGAAAGCCGTACCCACACTTGCTGTTCGGCCGGGGTGCACAGGGAATAACTCCAGTCGATGCACCACCGCAGCGTCTGCTGGCGGCTGGGCGCGTTTCGGCTACCGCGGGTCAGCAGGCCATACCGGTCGGTGAGCCGTGCCAGAATCTGCTCGGGCGCCAGCGTGCGCAGCCGGGCCGCGGCCAACTCGATCGCCAGCGGCAGGCCGTCGAGGCGCTGGCAGATCTCGGCCACGGCGGCGACGTTGTCCTCGGTGAGCGTGAATTCGGGCACCGCGGCGGTGGCCCGTTCGACGAACAGTTCGACCGCCTCGCACCGGCGCGTCCCTCGCAGCGACAGCCGCCGATCCGGCGCGGGAACCGACAGTGGCCGCACCTGCAGCACCGCTTCGCCGCCGATGTTCAACGGCTCCCGGCTGGTGGCAAGGACCCGCAGCGTCGGACATGCCCGCAGCAGAGTCTCCACGACCTTCGCCGTCGCGTCGATGATCTGCTCGCAGTTGTCCAGCACCAGCAGTGCGCGGCGCGACGCGAGGTATTCGACCAGCACGTCCAGCACCGGCTGTGCCTGTGGGCGCAGCCCCACGGCCGCGGCGATCACGCCCGGCAGCAGCGCGCCGTCCTGCAACTCCGCGAGTTCGACCAGCCACAATCCGTCGGCGAACTCCTTGCGCGCGCCGACGGCCACCCGCAACGCCAGGCGCGTCTTGCCCACGCCGCCGATGCCGGTCAGCGTCACCAGCCGGTAATTCGCCAGCAGACGCTTGGCCTCGGTCAGATCGGTGCGCCGGCCGATGAAACTCGTCAACTCCACGGGCAGCGGCGCTTCGGCGCCGACCGGGGAACCGAACCGCCGCCGTACCGGCGCGCGGCCACTGATCAGCGGCACCGGTGGAACGGAGCCGGACTCTGGCGGTGCCGCAACCGCCTCGGACCGCACCGCCATATCGTCTACCGGTCGGCCGCGGTCGGCCTGTAGCCGCTGCAACTGCTCACCCAGTGCCTTGGGGGAGGGCCGCTGCGCGGGGTCGCGGGCCATCGCCCGTTCGATCACCGCCGCGAGATCGGCGTCGATGCCCTGCTCGCGCAGACTCGGCACCGGCTGGCTGGTGATGCGCAGGAATTGGGCCACGACCTGTTCGCCGCGGTGCCGTTCGAATGCGGCATGCCCGGTCAGCGCCGCGAACAGTGTCGCACCGAGTCCGTACACGTCGGCCGCCGGAGAGGGCGGCTCGCCGGCCAGAACCTCCGGCGCGGTGAACGCCGGCGAACCGGTGATCGTGCCGGCGGTGGTGTGGAATCCGCCGGGTATGCGCGCGATCCCGAAATCGGTCAGCGCCGGCTCACCGTATTCGGACAGCAGAATATTGCCGGGCTTGATGTCGCGGTGCAGGATGCCGAGCTGATGTCCGGTCTCGAGCGCCCCGGCCAGCTTCACCCCCAGGCGCAGTGTCTCCTCGACCGGCAGGGGGCCGTGACGGCGGATCCGCACCTCGAGGGAATCCTGCGGATAGAAGGGCATCACCAGATAGGGCAACCCGGACACGGTGGTACCCACCTGCAGCACCCCCACGATATTCGGATGCCCGGTCAGCCGGCCCATCGCTCGCTGCTCCCGGACGAACCGCTCCCGGTTCTCCTCGTCCAGGTCGGCGGTCAGCACCTTGATCGCCACGACTCGATCCAGGTCCACCTGGGCGCACCGGAACACCACGCCGAATCCGCCGTGCCCGATCTCCTCGGCGCCGCTGAATCCGGCATCCGCCAACTCCGCCGTGACCTCGCCGATCGCGGTGTGCTGTGTCTTCAACGGGTCGATATCGCCCATATGCCGGTCCTGCTTCGTGACACATCAAGGATATCCCCTGGTCGACGTGGCGGCCGTCGGCGTGGTTCGCGGGTGCGGCGTCACCCGGATCCACCCACCAGGTCTCGTGACGGCGATTGCGTGCCGGGCGGAGTGCGCCGGCACTGTCCGGCCGCGAGCAGCCGATGTGCCGGAGACGAGCGCTGGGATGAATCCCGAACGAGGGTGCGCCGGCCCGGATAGGGACCGGCCGCACCCCTCGTCGGCGCGCCGATCGCGGCGGTGCGCGGTGCGGCGTCAGGCGCCGAGCATGTTGAATCCGCCGTCGGCGTTGAAGTAGGCACCGGTCATGTGCGCGGCGTCGTCGGTGGCGAGAAACAGTGCGGTTCCGGCCAATTCGGCTGGGCCGGGGATGTGCTTCAGGCTGTCGCGGTTGGTGTCGTGGCATGACGCCGCACGTGGCGCAGGCGATCGCACTGTATTCGAACTACGAGGTCAGGACGAGTGGGGAAGGTTACGGTCGATACTCGCCCCGACACCTGGCAGGCGTATGTCAATGGCTATGTGGTGAAACGGGGTGCGGATCCCGAGGACGACAAATTTCCACACCGCGATTCGTCGCTCGATGCGGGCATGCTGCGGGTCAGTTGGCGGGTGGCGGGTCCAGAGGGGGGAGCGGGCGTCGGCAGATCTCGTGGGCTTCCTCGGGGGAGAGGCCGAACATGCGGAGCAGGTCCTCGGCCACTCGGTCTGCGGCCTCGGCGTCGTCGCGTTCGGGGTGGTCGTGCAGGAGGCGTCCGAGGCACAGGGCCGCGCCGGCGACGATGGTCATCGACAGTTCTGGGTCATGGATGGTGAAGCGCCCGGCTTCGGCCGCGGCCTCGATGTCGCGGCGCGCGCGGGGTGCGAGCCCGCGGTCCGAGTTGGCCAGGCTGAAGCCGTCGTTGAGCAGGACCTTGCTGAGGGTGGGATGCCGGCGGTGCAGGCGGCCGGCGAGGCGGAAACTCTGCGCGAAGACCTGAGCCGGGTCTTCGACGTCGTCGCACAGCAGGTCGAGCAGTGCACCGTGCCGGTCGAGCGCCTCCTCGACGGCAGCCTGGAACAGCTCCTCGCGGCTCTGGAAATGGTTGTAGAACGATCCCATGCCGACGTCGGCGGCCTGGGTGATCTCGTGGATCGGCACGTTGATCTTGCCCTCGGCCAGCAGTGATTGCGCCGCGCCGACCAGTGCGGCACGCGTGCGGGCCTTGCGGCGTTCCAGGCGGTTGGGTTCGGACCCGTTGTGCGCGGTCATCGATGCACCTCACCTCTACTGCTGGACAGACCCACCATCGTAGCTGATCGAGTCAATATTGACGGAATCGTCAGATAGCTCTTGACTGACGCCTTGCTCGTAAGTGACGATATCTTCAGTACTTGGAAGGGAGTGGTCGATGAGCGGCCATCACGATGTACACAGCGGCCTGCACAGCGAGCAGGGGGCACACGCGGGTGAGCATCCGGGCCGGGCGAGCAATCCTGTGATCAAGGTGCTGGATCTGGCGTGGCTGGAGTTCGAGAAGCCCGACCTGGACCGCGCGGAGGCTTTCGCTCACGCCTTCGGCTTCTCCACCGCGCTGCGGACGGCCGGCGAGTTGCAGCTGCGCGGGACCGATCCGGGCGCGCCCTGTGTGCTCATCCGGCGTGGGGGTCGCTCGCGCTTCGTCGGTCCGGCCTTTCAGGCCGCGGATTCCGCCGATCTGCTGCGGCTCGCCGCGGCGACAGGCGCACGAGCCGTGCCGCTGCCGGAGCCGGTGGGCGGACTGACCGTCGATCTCGAGGATCCGAGCCGCCTGCGGGTGCGGGTGGTCGCCGAGACCCACGAACTCGAGGCACTGCCGGCGCAACGGCCTCACCTGTTCAACTTCGGGCACGAGGTGGTCCGGGTCAATGCCACGCAGCGACCGCCGCGGGTACCGGCACGTGTGCGGCGGCTAGGGCATGTCGTGGTTCAGACCAGGAAATACCGTGAGACCCTCGACTGGTATTTGCGGAATCTGGGCCTGATCGTCAGCGATTTCCTTTACTACCCGGGCCAGCGTGAGCGCGGTCCGGTGATGAGTTTCATCCGCTGCGACCGGGGTTCGGTGCCGGCCGATCATCACACGCTGGCGCTGACGCTCGGGCCGTCGAACCGGTATGTGCACTCCGCGTATCAGGTCGCCGACCTGGACGCGCTGGCGGCCGGTGGTGAGTATCTGCGTGAACAGGGTTATCGCCGATCGTGGGGGATCGGCCGCCATGTTCAGGGCAGTCAGATCTTCGACTACTGGCGTGATCCCGACGGGTTCATGGTCGAGCACTTCAGTGACGGGGACATGTTCGACTGCACCCTCGAGCCGGGCTGGGCGCCGATGAGCGCGTCGGGTCTGGCGCAGTGGGGCCCGCCCGTGACCAAGGACTTCCTCGGCCTCGGGCCCGGCGCCGAATCGCTGCGCGAGTTGCGTGCGATCGCCGGGGCCTTGCGTGAAGACAACGAATTCGATCTCCGCCGCCTGCGCGGCCTGTTGAAAGTGGCCAACTCATGAGCACATCCGTCCTGCGCACCGCCGACGCCTGGTGGGTGCAGACCCCCGCGGGCGCGGCCCGCATCGATACCGAGGCGACGACCACCCGGGAACTGCTGGCCGATCGCACCGCGATCGCGAGTGCGGCAGCAAGCTCGGAAGTCGTTGCGGTGGAGAGCCTTTCGTTGCTCTCCCCGGTGACCGCACCATGCCGGGTGGTGGCGCAGATGACGAATTTCGCCTCGCATGTGAAGGATTCGGGGATGGACCCGGAGACGGTGCCGCTGACGTTCTTCCGCAAGGCATCCGGATCGATCAGCGGACCCTACGACGACGTCATCCGGCCCGCGCATGTGCAGCTGCTCGACTACGAGGTGGAGATCGGCCTCGTGTTCGGTCGCGAGATGCCGGTCGGCTCCGACGTCTCGGCGGAGAACCTCGCGGACTACATCGCGGGCCTGGTCGTCACGAACGATGTCTCCGCTCGCGATGTGCAGTTGCCGAAAACCCAATTCTACGAGGCGAAGTCGTATCCGACCTTCACTCCAGTCGGCCCGGCGCTGGTGCTGCTGGACGCCGAGGAGCTGAAGCGATTCGGCGATCTGCGGCTGCGGCTGTGGGTCAACGGGCAAGTGCGCCAGGACATGACGGTCGCGGACATGATCTACCGGCCGGTCGAGACGCTGCGCGCGCTGACCCGCTTCCAGCGCATGGACGCCGGGGACCTGCTGCTCACCGGAACCCCCGTCGGCACCGCGATCAGCGCCCCGCACAAGGTTGTGGAGATCATCGGCTCGCTGTTGCCGCCGAAGTTGAAGTGGACGCTGTTCTTCCAGGGCCAGGCCAAGAATCCGAGGTATCTGAAGGATGGGGACGTGGTCGAGGCCGCGATCGGCACCGACGACGGCGCTGTGGACCTGGGCCGCCAGCGCACGGTCGTGAGGTACGCGCGATGACCGACAACTCGACCCTCGAGACCTCGACCGAGGACATGCTCTGGCCCCGGTACACCGGTCCGGAGGACCTGGCCGGCATCGAGGCGGTGCCGCTCGCGGCGCGTGGTCTGCCCGAATCGACCTACGCGCTGCTCACACGTGCGGCGGCGCGGTGGCCGGAGCGCACCGCGATCACCGTGCTGCCGGAGGCGGCGCGGTGGCGAGAGCCGTTGCGGCGCAGCTACTCCGGGCTGCTGGCCGACGTGCACAGGTACGCGAACCTGCTGTATGGGTTGGGTGTGCGCCGCACCGATGCGGTGGCGTTGATCGCACCCAACTGCGCGGAGCTGATCCCGGCGACCCTGGCCGCGCAGCTGGCGGGCATCGCCGCGCCGATCAATGGCGGCCTGTCGCCCGAGCACGTCGCGGAGCTGCTGCGCCGCTCGGGCGCGCGGGTGTTGATCGCCGCCGGTCCCGAACTCGCTCCCGACACCTGGACCGCCGCACGCGAACTCGCGGCGCGCGGTCTGCTGGATGCCCTGCTGGTGTTGCGGCCGACGGCCGCCCCGGAGCCACCGCCGGCCCTGCCCGGCATCGGTGGTGTCCGGGTCGGTTACCTCGGTACCCTTGCCGCCGAACAGGATTCGACCCGCTTTCGCGGACATCCGCCGACGCCGTCGGATCTGGCGGCGCTGTTCCACACCGGCGGCACGACCGGTGTGCCGAAGCTGGCGGCGCATCGTCATTGCGGTGAGGTCGCCAATGCGTGGATGATCGCGGCCAACTCGCTGCTCGAGGACGAGTCGGTGGTGTTCGCGGCGCTGCCGTTGTTCCACGTCAACGCGTTGGTGGTGACCTTGCTCGCGCCGCTGTTGCGTGGTCAGTCGGTGGTGTGGGCCGGTCCGCTGGGGTACCGGGACTTCGCGCTGTATGCGGAGTTCTGGAATATCGTGGCGCACTATCGGATTGCCGCGATGAGCGCGGTGCCGACGGTGTACGCGGTGCTGGCGCAGTGCCCGATCGGCGCCGACATCTCGAGCCTGCGTTATGCGATGGTCGGTGCCTCGCCGCTGCCGCTCGCGGTGCGCGAGGGCTTCCAGGAGCACACCGGGGTCGCCCTGGTGGAAGGGTATGGTCTCACCGAAGCCACGTGCGCGACCGCCCGCAGCTTCCCGGATGTTCCCCGGCCGGGCGCGGTCGGGCAGCGGATGCCCTATCAGCGGGTCGCGGTCGTCCGCACGGCCGAAGACGGGGTCTGGCAGGCGCTGCCCCCTGGTGAAATTGGTGTGCTGACCATCAGCGGCCCCACGGTTTTCGCCGGATACGTCACCGGTCGCGACGAACACGGCCACCGCCTCGACGACCTGGGCACCGTGGTCGACGGCTGGCTCAGTACCGGCGATCTGGCGCATGTCGATGCCGACGGTTTCATCTATTTGCACGGTCGCGCGAAGGATCTCATCATCCGCGGCGGGCACAACCTCGATCCCGCGAGCATCGAGGACGCCCTGTTGAGCCATCCGCAGGTCACCGCGGCCGGAGCGGTCGGGCGACCGGACGTGCACGCCGGAGAGATCCCCGTCGCCTACGTCACCCTGATCGCGGGCGCCGAGGTCACCGAGGACGAACTGGTGGCGTGGGCGGCCGAGCGGGTGCACGAGCGCGCCGCCGCCCCCAGGACGGTCACCGTCCTGGATGCGCTGCCGGTCACCGATGTCGGCAAACCGTACAAGCTGGGTCTGCGCGCGGACGCCACCCGCCGCGAACTCCTGGACGCGCTGGCCGCGATCTCCAGCGTCTCCGGTGTCACCGCCGCGGTCGAGGACGGCGCGATCGCCGCCACCGTCGAGGTGGACTCCGATGCCGACCGTGACGGGGTCGAAGCGATCCTGAGCCGCTACGCGATCGACGCGAAAATCCAGGTGCGGCAATGAGACCCGTGACGAAGACACTCGGGGGCCTGCTGGCGGCCGAATCCCTCTCCCTCGGGACGGCCAAGGTCGCGGCGGTCGCGTCGATGCGCGAGCGTGCGGCGCATCTCGGATACTCCACCACCGCTTATCGGGGCATCGGCGCGGTCGAGATCCTCGCGGCCAGTGGCGTGCTCGCGGGGCTGGTTCGTCCCGCGATCGGCCGGGCGGCCGGGGCCGGGCTGGTGCTGCTGATGACCGTCGCGGTCGCCAGTCATCTCCGAAACGGTGACGGCACAACCGAAATCGCGCCCGCGACCGGTACGGCTCTGATCGCGGCGGCCTACGTGGCCACGGTGACCGGTGGGTCCCGATGACTTCGCCGACGGTTCCGGTGCTGATCATCGGGGCGGGCCCGTCCGGGCTCACCGCGGCCACGCTGCTCGCCCAGTACGGGATCGAATCGCTGGTGCTCGAGCGGTGGGAGGGCGTCTATCCGCAGCCGCGTGCGGTCCATCTCGACGGTGAGATCCGGCGGATCGTGGAGCGTCTCGGTATCGGCGCGGGATTCGACGCGATCACCCGGCCGGCCCTGGGATTGCGGCTGGTGGATCCGCGGCATCGGGTGCTGGCGCAGTTCGACCGCGATCCGGCCGGGGGCCGCAACGGATTCCCCGAAGCCAATCTGTTCGACCAGCAGGAGCTGGAGGCGCTGTTGCGCGCCAATCTGGCGCTGCATCCGGCCGTCACGCTGCGCGGAGGTGTGGAAGTCACCGGGCTGACAGTCGAGAAGGACTGTGTCCGAGTGGCTTTCGACGACCGTTCGACCGGCGGGACCGAGTCGGTGCGCGCCCGCTACGTGCTGGGTTGCGACGGCGCGAACAGCTTGGTGCGCACCGCGATCGGCGCGCGCATGCGGGACTTGCGGTTCGAGCAGCGCTGGCTGGTCGTGGACATCGCGACCACGGTCGATCCTGGGCACTGGGGCGGCGTGCATCAGGTGTGCGACCCGCGTCGAGCCGCGACCTACATGCGCGTCGGAACCACCCGCCATCGGTGGGAGTTCCGTCTGCGGCCCGGCGAAACCGCCGACGACTACCGTGATCTCGCTCGACTGTGGCCGCTGCTGGCCCCATGGCTGGCCGGCGCCGACCGCGAGGGCTTGGAGCTGGTCCGGGTGGCGGAGTACACCTTCCGCGCGCAACTGGCCGACCGGTGGCGCGCCGGGCGGGTATTCCTGCTCGGCGACGCCGCCCACCTCACCCCGCCGTTCATCGGGCAGGGCATGGGCGCGGGCGTGCGCGATGCCGCCAACCTCGGCTGGAAGCTGGCCGGGGTGCTGCGCGGCGAACTGCCGGAATCGGTGCTCGAAACCTACGAAATCGAGCGGAAACCGCACGCGCACATGATGATCCGGCTGGCCAAGCTCACCGGCCTGACCATGACCGCGGGCGGCGAACTGGGCAATCGACTGCGCGGCCTGCTCGCCCCGCGACTGCACCGGCTGCCCGGACTGACCCGGACCCTCCTCAGCGGAGAGTCACCGCCGTTGCACCGCTCCGCGCTGGTGGTCGCGCCGCCGCTGCGGCGAGGTCTGGCCGGACGGCTGGTCCTGAACGAACGGATGGCCGACGGGCAGCGGGTCGACGACCTCATCGCCGGGCGCTACGCCGTCATCACCATATCCGCCCCATCATCGGCGGAGGCGGCGATCGTCGAACAGCGCGGCGGTGTGGTGCTGCGTGCCATGCCGGGCACCGCGCTGCACCGCTGGCTACGCGGCGGACGCGCGGGCGCCGTGCTCGTCCGCCCCGACGGCACCGTTCAGACCTGCGGGAGAACGCTGTCGAAGCTGTGTTCGTCGCTGCCGAGTTTCACCCCGAGCGCCCGCCCGGCGCATACCGGCTCGGCAACCCCGAAAACCACTGACTGATGCCAATTGCGCTCATAACGATGCCGTCAGAGTCGTATCAAGCTAGCGGAATTATGCGTGATCGCTACCGCTGGACCCCTTGCTGCTGTCGGGGTAGCGGAATCGCGCGTCTCGTCATTTGTTCGCACTGGGCCGGTTCGTGGCCCGTCTGCCGCCGGTGGATGCCGGCGGTCCGGGTCGTCCTGCTGATCGGAGCGATGGCGTTCGCCGCCGGCACCGGCGGCAAGACCAACGACACTCGGATGCCAAGCCGTGCAGCGTCTGCACGATCGCCTGGTCGCTTCAAGATCGCCTCGGCGCTCGTGGTGCCGATATTCGCGGGTCGGTTGCTGTCTGCCAGGTGGATGTCGTTCAGGCGCGCATGCAGGCTCATATTGATGGCCGGGCCGAAGCGGGCGTTGTCGGTGTCCGCGGTCCACCCGGTGCCGGTAGTAGGCCTCGGCGGCGGCCGTGCCGGCCACGGCCACCAGAACCACCACTGCGAGGATCGCGACGGCCGTGGGTGCGGGCGTCACATCGCTTCCCGCAGGGCGGCCACCGGGCACGAACCGATGGCCGCCCGAGCTGCGGGGAGGCATCGCGGCGGATATCGAAGGTGTCGGGGTCTTCCCACTCGCGCGGGTCGCGGTTGGCGGAGGCGTAGATCACCACCACCCTGGCGTCGGCCGGGATCATGGTGCCCCCCAGCTCTGTCTCACGAATGACTTTGCGGGAGAACGCGCGTAGCGGAGACTGGTGGCGAACCACCTCGTTCACCGCGTTGGGGATCAGACCCGGATCCGAGCGCAGCAGCTGCCACTGCTCGGGGTGGGTCGCGAACAGATGCAGGGCACTCGAGATCGCACTGATCGTGGTGTCCAAAGAGGGCGCGAGGTAATCGATCAGCAGGGCCGGGCGTTCCGCACGGGACAACGTGCCCTCTTCGGCCGCCTGAAGAACCTCCGCTCCCAGGCTGTCGGGCCGCAAGTCCCCGTCACGGGCGAGTCGGCGGGTGTAGCGCATCATCTCGATGCTCGCGGGGGACGCGCGCAGCGTCCGGCCGTTGAGGGGGCCCAGTGCGTCGAATGTCGCTGCGGCCCAGCGCAGAAGATGTTCGCGGCCGTCGGCCGGCCATCCGATCAGATCCGGGACGACCGACATCGGCAAGGCGGCGGCCAGTTCGACGCCGTCGACCGGACCGCTCGCCATGGCCATTTCGACCGCGGCGACCGCCTGCCGGTCGATTGCGTCGCGCATCGTGCGCAGCGCCTTGGGTGTCATGTGCTGCGCCAGCAGTTTCCGGCGGCGGCGGTGGTCTTCGCCATCGCTGTTGAGCGTGGTCCCGCGCGAGAGGCGGTTGGTCACCGGGCTGAGTGCGACACCTGCGCCCGAGATGAAGGTGTCCTCATCCCGCAACGCGGCTTTGCATTCGGCATACCGAGGCAACGCGTAGACGCGCTGCTTGGCCAACCACACCACCGGACCCAGGTCCCGCAATCGCGCGTAGTGCGGGTACGGGTCGAGGATGGCCGCCCGCGAATACAGGTTGGGCCGATAGGTCGGGGTGGCAACGCGGTTACGCATCGAAACTCCTCGGACAACGGAGGCTCTCGTCCGGCGTCGCAGGTAAGGCTTCGCCCGAGAACGCGGGCGACCTGTGAGCGGTGGTGGAGGGGCAGCAGTATCGGAGTAGATGGACCGTCGAAGGAAGGGGTTCCGATGGCCGCAACGGCAGCGAAGGGAGGTGCGACCCGCGCGGAGCGGGCAGCCGAAACCCGTCGACGTCTCCTCGACGTCGCGGTCGAGCTGTTCTCCGAGCAGAACTACGAGGACGTCGCCGTCGCCGATATCGCCAAGACGGCCGGGGTCGCCCACGGGCTGGTCTTCCATCACTTCGGCAACAAGCGCGGCATCTATCTGGAAGCCATGCGCGAGGCGGCCGACACCATCGTCGATGTGCAAGCTTCGGATTCCGCCCTTCCCCTCCCGAGCCGGATTCGTGCCGGATTGGCTGCTCACTTGCGTTATCTCGCCGCGCACCGCGGGTTCGCGCTGCGTCTGGTACTGGGCGGACAGGCCGCGGACCAGGAGACCTGGGACGCATTCGAAGCGGGGCGCTGGCGGGTCATCGAGCTGTGGGCTCCGGCGGTCGGACTCGACCCCGGCAACGCCGCCGTGCAGATGATGATGCGGTCGAGCATCGGAGCGCTCGACCAGGCCACCGTCTACTGGCTGCGCAACGGTGAGCCGTTCGAGGTGGAATCGATGGTCGACTGCATGCTCGAGCTGGCCCTGGCCGCGATGCGCGCCGCCGCGAAGCTCGATCCCACCCTCGATGTGACCATGGCGGTCGAGGTCATGCGTGATGCTCTCGGCGAGCAGAAGTGAGCCGCTCTTGACTGACGCAATCTTCTTAGGTGACGATATCGTCAGCTAAGGGAGTTTCACCTCCGAAAACTCCACTGCCGCAGAGGAGATCCGAGTGCCGGAAACCGTCATGTCGGGCTCGGCCCTACCGCTGCCCGGTGCCATCGATGTGCACGCGCACTTCCTCACGCCCCGGCTGCGGGAGGCGCTCGTGGCTGCCGGGCATGCTCAACCCGACGGAATGCCGGCCCTTCCCGAATGGAGCGCCACCGCGGCGCTCGAATTGATGGATCGCACAGGCGTCGAAGTCGCGCTGCTGTCGGTGTCCTCACCGGGCGTGTTGATGCAGGACCCTCGCGAAACCCGTGACCTCGCGCGGACCGTGAACGTGGAAGGCGCACGCCTGGTTCGCGACCACCCGACCCGCTTCGGACTACTGGCCTCGGTACCACTGCCCGACGTCGACGCGGCGATCGCCGAGGTAACTCACGCCTTCGATGAACTGGCCGCCGACGGTGTCGCCCTCGAAACCAACTACGGCGGTACGTATCTCGGCGACCCCGCCTTCGCTCCGTTACTGGCGGAACTGGATCGTCGCCACGCCGTCGTCCACCTGCACCCCACCTCACCGGCCTGCTGGCAGCACACCAGCATGGGCCGCCCCCGGCCCATGATCGAGTTCCTCTTCGACACCACCCGAACCGTCGCGCAACTCATCCTCGACCGAGTCACTGAGCGCTATCCGAATATTCGGTTCATCGTGCCGCACACCGGCGCCGCACTGCCGGTACTGGCCGACCGCATGGCTGGTTTCGCCGTGCTCGACTCGCCCGGATCGCCGGTGGACGTCCTCGCCGCGCTGGGCCGGATGCACTACGACGTAGCCGGATTCGCGCTGCCGCGCGCCTTGCCCGCTCTGATGCGACTCGTCGGCCCCGACCGCCTGCTCTACGGCAGCGACTTCCCCTTCACCCCGGATTGGGCGGTGCAGGGACTCGCCGAGGCACTCGCCTCGACCACGGTATTGAATCCTTCCGAACACCGGCTCATGCTCCGCGACAACGCCTTGGCGCTGTTCCCCCGGTTACGATCCCCGCAGGGCATTGCCGCGCCCCTCCGGTTCCGCCGGTCGTGAGCGGTTGCCAGGTTCGGCCCGAGTCGTGTTCGGGTGACGGTGTGCGTTGGGCTGGTTGCTGTCGGGCGTCTGCGAGCCTGATGGGAGCCGGCCGCGGTGAGAGGCCGGGCACACCGACCTGACGTCGACGGTGCCGCCCGGCGACTATTCAGCGACCGGCCCTGGAGGGCCTGTTGGCCCGACGCCGGTGTCACCGGTCTGGTCGAGGTCTGGCGGGGGTTGAACCCGTGGGTGAGTTCCCGGCGTAGAGCGGGTTCAGCGATGCGCCGGCGTAGTCGCGAGATCTCGCAATCGTTCCGCGCGTGCGATTTCGGCGGGGGTGAACGGGTCGCCGGGGCGCACACAGCAGATCGTGCTGCCCCGCCCGGTATCGATCCGCAGAATTTCCCCGGGGGGTGTTCGATCCTCGGGTACGCCGTCGCCCAGGTAACGCGCACCCAAAAGCTCGGCCACCGCAAGCGGCAGTTCCTGAGGCTCACAGCTGACCCGCGCCGCGAGCGTGAGCGCCTTGGTCTGCCCATCGATGAGGGTCATCGCCGAAGCGGGCCAGACTCGGGTGTCCCGCCCGCCGGCGCGCCCGATCGCGGCACGCAATGTGCTGTCGGTGACCTCCGGCGGTGTCGCGACAATCAACTCGTCCAGTGCATCGGACTCCATCCGGTGCACATGCACGGTCAAAATATTGGTTCCGATCTGGGCGAGCCCTTTTGTCAGTGCCTCCAGGTGCCCGGGTTCGTCACGTACCCGCACACGGATTCGCCAAAGCCTCTCGGCCCGGTGCATCCGTTCACGCGCTCGCAGCGCCGGGCCGTGCAACCATCGCGCCAGCAACCGTATCGCCGACGGTTCCACCACCCACACCGCCATCACGGTGACGGTCGCGGTCAGTACCAGCACGGTCACGGCGAACGGCAGTTCATAGTGCATTACCAGCGCATGCAACGTGAGTTCCACCGGAAAGATCGCTGCGAGCTTCACCAACGCCAGTCGAGTGCGGTGTGGATGCGGTAGCCGGCCACACACTTCGCACTCGAGTGCGCGGATCGGTCGTGGTCGCAAGGGGCGCATAGGCCCACTGTCGTCCCCCGCGATTGCATGATCGCTGTGCCGCTGTAACGAGACAGTAAATGCTTAGACGAAATCCCTTGAGCGGCAGTCATTTTCGCAGTGACATCGAACACAGCGTGGCGATGTTGTGGGCTGGCGCACATAGCTGCGTGACAACTGACCGTGCGCAAAACCGGCGCAGTCACTCCCGATGCAGCGGCCATGTTCTCTTGCCGAGCCGGTTGCGGCGACGCGGGCGCCTGCGGCTGCGAGAGCGTTTGTGCTGCATCTGCCCACTCGGACTTCGCGGTCGTGGACTTCACCTCGACTACAACCAACAGCAGCGTGGAACCACCCAAAGCTTGTCCAGACGCGTGCGCCAGGGACCGAACCAAACAGCAGGCGGTCCGGTAAAACCGGGCCCACCTGCGTATGTATGTCGGGCTGACAGGATTTGAACCTGCGACCACCTGACCCCCAGTCAGGTGCGCTACCAAGCTGCGCCACAGCCCGTGGCTTCCGCTTTCGCGGTGCTCGACGAGATTACCCCACCACCCCCCGGTTGGACCAAATCGGCGGGCCGGTGGGGTGGAGGCGGGCCTGGTGGGGTGGCGAGGCGGGGGTTCGGTGTAGGGGAGGGGCGGGGGCGTGGTTCCGGGGCGGTCGTGCCGGGGGCGGTGGGCGAGCGGGTATTCCATACCCCGGGCCGGAATCGTTGTTGTGGCATTTTCCAAATGCGCGCGTTGACGAATAGGTGTCTCTGGATCGGGGATGTCTCGAATGGTCTGAATCGCGTGTTTGGATGTATCCGCCGATTTCCACGGCGGGTGTTCTGCCGATAGTGTGCACGGGTATGTCGACATCTGAAGATTCGAAGCCGCATCCGATCCGGGCGGTCGTATTCGACTGGCGAGGCACGCTCGTGTCCGAACTGACGCAGGAGGGGTGGGCGCGAGAGGCGTTGCGGCTGGCTCGCCGTGAACATGATGATCACGCGGTCCGCACGTTGTTGGAGGACATTCGGAAAGCCGCAGGTCAGCCCAATCGTCTTCAGTCGCCGCACGGGAACACCAGCGCCGCGCGGCACCGGGAGACCTACTACACGGTGTTCGCGGACGCCGGTCTGGACGACGAACTCGCCGACGCCTTGTTCGCGGTGGATTCCGATCCGGCGTATAACATTTTCGCGGTCGACGCGGCGCACACCGTGGCAGCTCTTCTCGCGCAGAATTGCAAGATCGGTGTGCTGAGCAATATCCATTTCGATATTCGCCCGATGTTCGAGGAAGCGCGGCTGCTCGATGCGATAGATACCTTCGTGCTGTCCAACGAACAGGGAATTCAGAAGCCCGATCCGGCTATTTTCCGGCGTGCCCTGGAATTGCTCGGCACGCGCGCCGAGGAGACGCTCATGGTCGGCGACCGCGCGTCCCGTGACGGCGTCGCGATCGAGGTCGGCATGCCCACCCTGCTGGTTCCTGCGCTGACCGATCCGCAGCAGCGCCGGCTTCATCTCGTCACCAATGCCATCGGCGCTCCACACGGTTCCGAATCCGTACGAGTGTGATCGGACCGCACGATCCGGGCTGAGAAGCGCAGTCCGGCAGGGTGACTCGAATCCGGCTCCCTTCAGGTGAGCCGGATGGCACGTTCGAGTGCGCCGAGTCCCGCGTCGATTGCGGTGGGCTGGGCTCGGCGGCGCAGTTCGGCGACGAGGTCGTGGACCGTCGGGTGCTTGTAGACATACTGCGGTGCCACGGCCGCGGCCCGGATCAGCTGTTCGACCGCGGCGGAATCGTCGGCGAGTTGACTGTAGGCCCGGGCGATTTCGATGCGGTGACGGGTCTGCCGTTCCTTGGACGGCAGCCGGTCCAGATCGATGCGATCGTGTCGCCGTAGCGCGATATCGGGGCGATGCAGCGCCACGGCGATCTCCGCGGCGTGGATATCACAGTTGGTGGGACCGAACACGGTTTGGAAGTCGTTGCGGTCCATGCCGTTTCGAGCCGCCGCGGATTCCGCCTCGGCGAGGTGGCCCCACGCCGACGCGGCGTCGCGGCGGCGGGCGCAGGCCACGGCGCACCGCAGGTGCAGTGCTCCCCAGAGTGAAAGTACTTGCGGCGTAGGCGCTTTCATAAGCTCTTGCAATCCGGTCAGGGCGGCTTCGGCGACCGTGAGCGCATCGGCGATCTGATGGGTGTGCAACAGCACGCCGCAGCGATCCCATGCCGACCACGCCCGCATCAGCGGGTCGCCCAGCCGGGCCGCGGCCGTGGCGGCGTTCTCCACCGCCGTCCAGGCCAGGTCGTGATATCCGAGCTGATTCAGTACGGTGCGGGCGACGTGTGAGGTTTCCACGATCAAGCCGTCCACGACGTCGCGCTCGGTTCCGGAGACCATCAGCACGGCGGTGTTCAGGGATTCGGCCAGGTCGGGTAACTGCCGCATCACCGCAGGCAGGTTCGCGGCCTGGCGGCGCCGGGTGATCCGATCGACCTCGGCGCGCAGATCGGTCAGCAGGGGTTGCGGCGCCACCGAACGCAGGCCGGGATGTCCCGACAACCCCAGGCTCGTGCGTCGCAGAGCTGTGCGAAGCGCCGGCACCGCAGCGTATTCCAGGTCCGGGCCGGCCTCGAGCGGCTGACCGAGCAGCCATGCCACCTCGACCTCGAGCACGCTGGAGAGCCGGTCGATCACCGAATGCTTGTCCAGGTTGATCCGGCCGGCCTCGACACCGCGCATCCAGGACTCGGATCGGTCCACCAGGCCCGCCAGCGCCGCCTGGCTCAGTTTCTTCGACCGCCGCGCTCTCCGTATCCGGGCACCGGTGGATATGGCGGCATCGGTGCTTGTGCCCATATATCAAGTTTATGGCGAACCGTCCGCTGAATCGTCAAGTAATTGACGGTTCCGGTCCGGGTGAAAGGGCACTATTCGGTAGAGCCATTCGGTTTCGATCTTTCACGCCGAGATTGCGAGGTGGACCGTCGTGCGCAGCGATTACTCGTACTGCGATTGCATTTGTGCGAACTGCGCCTCGTGGGCGCGAACTCGAACGCCATGCTCGGACGGCGCCGAACGAGCGTCGCGCAGTCGAAATTCGGAGCACGGGGGTGGTTGAGGCGATTACAGACACAGCTCACTTATGAGTACCGGATTACAACAGCGGTTTTATTCAGGGAGATCCACAGATGTTCGATCATGATATTTTCGCGCGTCCCGACGACGACGTTGCGAACACAGGTAATTCGGCGAGCGCTCGGCTCACCCCGATGAAGTGCTGGTTCTGAGCGCACGGGAATCTACGCAGGTCTGGGCCGCTGCATCGCATGCGGCGCGGCGGCGGCGCTCGGACGAGGATCCCGTCGCGGTCGCAGCCGGCCTGATCGGCAGCTTCCCGGGGACGCTGCTCGAGGCGCTGCACAGATTCCGCACGGTCGGCACCGAACACAACGTGCTGCTGCTCCGGGGAATGTGCGGTGATCTGCGCGGTCTGCCCGCCACCCCGCCGACCAGGACGCCGCGGGCGGCGATGCCGACGGTCGACGCCGCCGCACTGGTTCTGATGGCTGTGGCATGGGCGCTGGGTGAGCCGTTCACCTTTCGCTCGCTGATCGACGGGCGACTGGTCGAACACGTCGTCCCGGTGCTCGGTCAGGAGCAGGCGCAGAGTGGCGCGGGGAGCGTCGCGGCGCTGGAATGGCATGTCGAGGACGGTTTCACCGATGACCGGTGCGACCACTTCGGACTGCTGTGCCTGCGCGGGCACCGCGGCGCGGCCACGGTGGTAGCGGCGGCCCGCAACCTGGAGTTGCCCGGCCACATCCGGTCGGTACTGCGCGAACCCCGGTTCGTCATGACCCCTTCGGCGGAGCACGACATCCCGGATGCGGACCTCGTCGCGATGCCGGTGCTGACCGGGCCCGACGAGGATCCGGAGATCTGCTTCGACGCGATCTACCAGCATCCCGCCGATCCGGACGACGAGGAGGCCGCCGCCGCGTTGCTCGTGCTGATCGAGGCGCTGGACCGGGCCGCGATCCGGCACCACTCGAGGCCGGGAGATCTTCTGCTGGTGGACAATCGGCGAACGGTCCACGGCCGCACCGTGTTCGAGCCGCGTTATGACGGCACGGATCGCTGGTTGCTGCGCACCTACACGTGCGCTTCGATCCGGGACCATCGCCGGCGAGGAGGTGGGCGCGCGATCGGCTGACCGGCCGCCGGAATTCCAGCGGGAATGTTCGTCGAGGCATGTCCTCGGCGAACATCTCGGCGGGCCGGGGACCACGGCTCAGCGGCGGCGAGCCGAGGCCGGCAGAGGCCTGTGTTCGGCGGACGAGACTTCGAGCAGCTGACGAACCCCGGCTGCTTCGGGGATGGCGATACGGCGCGATTCGAGGGAATCCAGGATTTCGACGATCCGTTCGTGGACCAGACCGAAACGCAGGTCGTCGGGGAGCCGATTCCAGGTGCCGGCGATCGTGCGGCAGCATTGCTCGGCCTGTCCCGCATCGAGGGCGGCCGCGGCGTCGTCGAGTTGCAGGAGTGCCACCCCGACGCGGTCGTGTCGGGCAGCCGGTAGTTCCAGCACCCGCGCGCGTAACGGCGTCGCATGCTCGTGCGCGCCGACCAGCGCCAGGGCATTGGCCTGATGCCAGCGGAGCAGATACTCGCTGGCGTGGAAACCATCAGCGACGGTTGCGTTTTCGGGTAAGCGGTCGAACATCCGATCGGCCTTGCGCACCGCGTCGAGGGTTTCGCGATATCGGCCCGAACGTGCCTGCACGCCCGCCTCGGTGAGATAACCCAGCACCGCCGCGGAGTTGGCGTGTTCGGCGCCGACCGATTGCGCGGCGCGCGCGGCGGCCAGGCCGAGGTCGAGCCGGCGGTAGCCCGCGCAAGCGTCGCAGGTCCACGCCGCGATCCACGCCTGCACGGTCTCGTCCTGCGCGCGCCTGGCCGCGCGACGGGCGATGCCGTACCACTCGAACGCATCGCCCGCGCCGGCCACATCGGTGAGCCGCATGGCGATCAGTCCGGCATTCTTGGCGTACAGCCGGTGCAGTCTGCGTCGCAGGTCCTCGCTTCGAGTGTTCAGCAGGCAGCTCTGGATGCGGGCCAGATCCACCATCCGGGCAGGAATGAAATCGGCAGGTGCGGTGTACAAGTGGTACCCGACCTGCTCCGTGCGTTCCTCCAGCGAGGCGACATGTGCCGTGGTGGCAGGCCGCGCGCGCGAGGCGGTGATCTCCTCGCCGAACAATTCGGCGGCCGGGTGCACCGCGACGGTCGCGGCGCCCGCCGAGGCGAGGCCGAGAAAGTTGCGTCGATTCATGGCGTCCTGAATTCCGTTGTCCGAGATCGGATCCGGGGGCGAGTAGTCGTTCCCGAAGCCGAGTCGGTCGGGTCTGGTTCGGTAGAGATAACAGAGTGCGTCCAGATAGCGCGGCGTCGGCACGTCTCGGCCGTGCTCCCACTGCGACAGGCGCTGATGGCTCAATCCCGCGCTGGGTGTCCCGCGCGATGCCAGCACTTCCTTCAGCAGCTCGACAGCCTCGGCGAGGGTGTACCCGCGCGCGACCCGATGCGCTCGCAGCAGCGACAGGCCGCACTGGTGGTGTACCGCGAGTGCGGCCTGATGCTCGGATCCTCCCGCGAGGTGGACCGCGTGGGCCACACGCCGGGCTTGTTTGGTGCTCTGTGCGCTGTTCGTCATGCGAACCACCGGTCCCTGAATCCCGTATTCGGTCATGGCGAGACCTTCAGATTATCCGGGTAGGGCAGGCTGTGTCCCTTTCTCGGGTCGTGCTGCCCGCATAGCGTGCAAAACCGCGTCGTGGTCCGCGAATGGCGCGAGGAATTCTTGTGCCGGCATTCTCGGCAGGCGATTCTCGAGGCAACCACCGGCGGAATTCCGGCGGACCGAGGGAATCGAGTCGATATGACCATCAATGAGACCGAATGGCTGATCACGAGTGACCGGATCCTGGAGGTGGCCTTCCGTGTCGACCTTCCCGAAACGCACTGCGGAATGTGGATCCTGTCGTACCTGCCCACCCGGTTGCGCGTGACTCGTGAGCAGGCTGTCATCGGGATGACGCTGGCCGAAATCGTGCTCACCGGACAGTTCGACGATGCCGATGCTCTCGTGCCCGAGGTCGCGCATCTCTATGCCGACCGGCTCGGATTCCCGCTCGTCGACGTGGCGTGCATGCTCGCCGTGCGATCATCGTGCCCGGATGCCGGCGGCGTGCTCGGTCACGGGTTCGCAACCGTCGGGCGAGTGCCCAGGACATGTTCCAGCGGACGCGCGTGCTGATCGAGTTCGGTGCGGCGGGTGCCGTCGGAGCCGTTGGCGACGATGGTGACCAGGGGGCGGCGGCCGGGGCGTTGGATGCGTACCACGACGGAACCGTCTCGGGCACGGTCGATCTCGGCGACGGCCGCCGTGCGCAGGCGGTGCAGGACCTGCTCGGTGACGTGGTCGAGTCCGTGTTCGTCGTACAGCAGCACCTGGACGCCGCGACCGCGGGCGGCGCGGGCGGCCGCGAGGACCGGGGAGTGCGCGAGCAGGGGCGCCCGCAGCGCATCGCGCAGTTCGGCTTCCTGCAACGCGCACTCGTCCCGGACGTCATCGATGGGTTCGGAACCGGCGAGCTGCTCCAGCAGGGGCCGGGTGAGCCGGCCCAGCCGCCGCAGTTGCCGGTCCCGTTCGGCGACCGCGGCCGCTTCGGCGGCTTCGGCGGAGATCCGGTGCAGGGTGTCCGCGCGCAGATCCAGGACCGTGCTGGCGACCGGGCGGATGACGCGGGCGAAGAACGTCGCGGCGACCAGCGGCGCGAGATACAGGAACGGGACGGTGAAACCGCGGGCGCCGTCGGCGGGCAGGCCGACCCGGAGCCCGAACTCGGCGAAGACGAATGCCAGTGCGAGCCAGCCGAATACGACGCGGCCGCGCAGGCACAGGAAGGTGCACACCACGGCGGCGGAGCCGAGGGACCATTCCTGCACGGTCGTGTCGTGCCACATCGATCCCACGGCGCAGACGATCGCGAACTGCGCCGGTCCGCCCGCGCCGAGGATGGCCA
>CBJNFW010000077.1:0-29632 GCA_966435935.1 uncultured Nocardia sp. | reverse complement strand
GTCGCGGACGACAACCGCCGGCGGGCCGACGGCCTGGCCCAGCTGGACGACGGGCTGACCCGGGCGAGCGACGGCGCCGGCGCGCTGCTGGACGGCCAGCGCCGCCTGGACACCGGCCTGCATCAACTCGACGCGGGCGCGGACCAACTCGTGGCGGGCAGCGGCCTGCTCGCCGACGGTTCCACCCGGGTCGACGACGGCGTCAACCTGATGACCTCGCAGCTGTCCCGGTTGCAGACCGGGCTGAAGACCGCGTCGGACTATCTGAGCGAGCTGCGCCGGAACACCGCGGCCGGTAACACCGGCGGGTTCTACATTCCGCAGTGGGCCATGTCCCGCCCCGATCTGCAGACCGCCATCGGGCTGTTCATCTCGCCGGACGGCCATATGGCCCGGATGATCGTCACCGATTCCGGCGATCCGTTCAGCACGCAGGCGATGGCCCGCACCGGCGCGATCCTGGACACCGCGCGACAGGCGGTGCGCGGTACGGATTTACACGCCTCGGCGGTCGAGATCACCGGCCTGACACCCACCTATCGGGACCTGCGGGCGATGGCGCTGCGCGATTTCGCCACCATCGTCGTGCTCGCGAGTCTGCTCGCCCTGATCGTCATCGCGGTCCTGATGCGCAGCCTCGTGGTGCCCCTCTACGTGGTGGGTTCGGCGATCCTGTCGTTCGGCGCGGCCCTGGGGGTGAGCGTCGCGATCTGGCAGCACCTGCTGCATCGGCCGTTGCACTGGGCTGTACCGTCATTGGCGTTCATCATCCTGGTGGCGGTGGCAGCCGATTACAACGTGCTGCTGACCTCACGCGTGCGCGATCGGATGTTGCAGTCCAGTGCTGGTCTGCGCGGGTCGCCCCGATCGTCCATCATCCAGGCGGTGACCTCGACCGGCGGCGTGATCACCACTGCCGGTGCGGTTTTCGCGATCACCATGCTGGCGCTCACCGCAGCCGCGGTCGGCAATACCGCACAGGTCGGCTTCACCATCGGTCTCGGTCTGATCATCGACACGATGGTCGTGCGGACCATCGTCGTGCCGGCGATCGCGGCAGTGCTCGGGCCGCGGAACTGGTGGCCACATCACATGATATTTCGAAGGAGTATCGAGCCATGACAGCCGATGTCGCCTTTGTCTTCTCGGGTTACGGCGCCCTGTGGGAAGGCATGGGGGTGGCCCTGATGCACGAGGACGCGACGTTCCGGGCCGCGATCCACGAGGTGTCCGGACAGTTCGACAACCATTTGGACTGGTCGGTCGAGGATCAGCTGAAATCCGCGCGGACCGGTGACTACCGGAACCTGACCGTCGGCGGACCGGCGATCTTCGCGATCCAGTTCGGGCTGATCCGCGCGCTGGCCGAACGCGATATCGCGCCCGCGGTGACCGTCGGGGTCAGCTTCGGCGAGTACGCCGCCGCGACCGCCTCCGGCATCCTGGCACTCCCCGAGGCATGCCGGCTCGTCGCCGCGTCGGCGCTCGCGCTGAAGGCCGCCAACGGAATCGGCGGCACGGCGACCGCGGCCATCTCCGAGGAGCGCGCGCACGAGATCGCCGCCGCCTCGAACGGCGATATCCAGATCGCCGTCGTCATGTCCGAGGGCGGCGTCCTGCTCGCGGGGACGAATTCCGCACTGGACGAGCTGGGCACCCGATTGGCCCGCGAGGGCGTCTACTACCGCATGCTCGACGAATTCCCCTACCCCTACCACTCACCCCTCATGGCGGGTGTGTGCACCCTGTTCCGTCAGCAGATGGATTCCGTGCACACCACCCCCGCCACCACTCCGATGATATCGACCGTGACCGGCGACCACATCGAAGGCCCCGACCTCGACATCGATTACTGGACACAACATTTCGTCACCACCACGCTGCTGCGCCAAGCAGCCGAGCGCGCCGCCCGAACCGAACGGATCTTCCTCGAGGTAGGCCCCCGCCCCCATCTGCAAACCCCCCTGCGCACCCACCGCCGCCCCGACGGCGAACGCCTCCTGGTCCTGCCCACCCTGACCCGCCACAAACCCGGCCAAACCGCACTCGACGAGGCAGCGGACCGCATCCGGGCGCACACGGGATGACCCGCCCGCCCCCGCTCAGGTTGGAAACACCGACGAGACGAGTCCCATCACAATCCTGCCGCTGCCCGGACGTACGATGATCGGCTCTCCGGCCAGATCGGCGGCCAGGAACTTCTCGTCTCGCGTGCCGATCGGCACACCACGCCGAGTCCTCGGCCCCCGGCGTTCGATCGCGAACACCCGCGAGGCATTCGATTCGAGCCAGGTCGTCACTCTCGATTCGGCATGTTCGATGAGGACGTCACCGAACATGCCGCCATCCGCCCGAGCCCGACCGCTCTCCCGATCCGACATGCCGCCCGCCCTCCCGCGCAGATCAGCGCCCCGCCCTCGAGATCCTCACGACAAGTTTGCCAGACCGCGCACATCGCCGAGCCGACGGAGCCGAGGGCGAGAGCGGTCCGGAGGGAAGTGGACGGATTGCCGGTAGCCCGATCCCGGGTCCTGTCCGTATAACGCCGCCAATGGTGGGACGCGCGGAGCGCGGGCGTCAGGGAGACGGCGCGCGCTCAATGGCCGGCGTCGGCATTGCCGGCCTTCCATTCCGGCCACGGGACGTTCCAGTCGCCGAGGCCGTCGACGCCCGAAAGGGTGCTTCCCACAGTGTTTTTCACGATGGCGATATCGCCGCGTTTGGCGTTCTGGTAGACCCAGCGGGCATCGGAGGGGCTCAGGTTCAGGCAGCCGTGGCTGGTGTTGACGTAGCCCTGCTGGCCCACCGACCACGGGGCCGAGTGCATGAAGATGCCGCTGTAGGACATGCGGGTGGCCCAGTCGACGCGGCTGCGGTAGCCGCCGGGCGCGGTGGCGGCGACGCCGAAGGTGGAGGAGTCCATGATCATGTGGTCGAAGCGGTCGCTGATGATGTAGACGCCGTTGTTGGTCGGCGACGACGCCTTGCCCATCGAGGTCGGCATCGTCCGCACCACCTGGCCGTTGTGTTCGACGGTCACCGTCTTGGTGTTGTCGTCGGCGGTGAAGACCATGGGATCGCCGATGGTGAAATTGGAGTGGATATCGCTGTCGGCGATCAGCCCCCGGCCCAGATCCTGGCCGTAGGTGTTCACATCGACGGTGATCCGGGTGCCGCGCATCCAGAAATGCTCTGGCCGCCAACGCACTTCACGCTTGTTCACCCAGTAGAACGCGCCCTCGACCGGCGGCGTCGTGGTCACCTTGATCGCATTCTGCACCGCGTGACGATCCGGAATGTCCTCGTCGAACTGCACCGCCACCGGCTGGCCGATGCCCACCACCTCGTTCTCCCCCGGCAGCAGCCACGGATGGGTGCGGTTCGCCGGTTGCATCGTGGTGAAACTCAACGCCTTGGTGCCCGCGCCGCCGATGCCGATCGCCGTGGCCCGCAGCCGGTAGGTCCGCCCGAACCCGAGCTGTTCATCGGCCTGCCAGGACCGCCCGTCCGGCGCGATCCGCCCCGGCACCGGCTTCCCGTCCGGTGTCAGCAGCGATACGTCGGTGAGCAGGCCGTCATCCACCCGCACCCGAACCGGATCGGCCACCGGCACGTTCACCGCGCCGTCCGGGACCGGCACGACGATCTTCGGCGTGATCATCGCGAGCAACGGCTGCCGTTCGATGCCCGCCCCCGGCCCCCGCGCATGCGCCTCACACCCCGCCACCAGCGCAACCACCGACATCACCGCGACCAGATACGACAGCCCCCGACACCCCTGCCGATCCCTGCCCATAGGCAACCTCGTTCCAGTCGGGCGCACCCGGGCAGCCCCGGCTGCGCAACTCACCAGACACCCACACGGATGAACCGAGACCACGCGCCCCTCATACTGCCAGCCGGAACCACCCCAACCCCGCAAAACACGAATACCCCACATCCCACCCCCCTCCGACCAGGCGATTTCACGTTCCGACAGCCGAACTGTTATGGTTTCCCTCGCACCGGAACGGAGCCCAAGGGCCCCGGAACGGAACACTGCACAAGCGCCATTAGCTCAATTGGCAGAGCAGCTGACTCTTAATCAGCGGGTTCGGGGTTCGAGTCCCTGATGGCGCACTCGAAAAATCATCTTTCATCAGCCCATACGCTCGGGACAGGAATCTCCCGACAGTGGCTACTACACACTTCACTGCACACTATCGGCCCGCACGGGCGAAGGCCGGAATCCGGGCCGTTACCGCCGCTCTCGCGCTGTTCGCCTTCGGCGGAACCGCGGCCGGATGGGCCGGTAACGCGCACGCCGACACGATCCCGGCCGCGCATCCCGTCGCCTCCCCCATGGAGGACCAGGCCGCCATGGCGGCGTTCTCCACTCAGTTCGGCACCGCGACCGCGGTCGGCGGATTCGGCGGCACCGTAGTCGGCGCCGGCGTCGGCGGTCTGGTCGGCGCGGGCATCGTCGCCGTACCGACCGCGCTGATGGCCACCCCGGTGGGCTGCCTCGCCGGTGCCGCGGCCGGTGCGGGTGTCGGCGGCGTCGTCGGCACGATCGTCGTCGGCGGTCCCACCCTGGCACTCGCCGGTACCGATCTGCTCGGCACGCTGACCGCCGTGCCCGGAACCACGAAGTGGGCCCAGCGGTGACGATGTGCGCCTGCGGCCACCCCCCGCAATCAGCACAGCTGGATTCTGCGAATCTGCAAGGCACCCACCGCTTTCGCCGCGGTCGCGGGCACGGCACCGCTCTCAGGGCGCGTGTGCCTGTGCGTGCGGTACCGCTCCACCTCGCCAGGATGGCTCGCCCGGATCTTCCGGAAACTCACGCGGCACTGGTCGTTCGCGCCAAGCCCGGAACACCCCGGGCCCGGTGTTGACCATCAGAACCTCACTCGCACAAGGAGATGACGACCGCGGCCTGCACCTACACGATAAAGCCCTACATCCTCGCGGGCCACGACCGGTACAGCGCGAGCTGCACCACCTGTGACGTGCCCTGTAGCGGTTGGACCCAGGCCGACGCCCTCGCAGCATTCGCGGCGCACCGCGACATGCCCGCACCGCCCGCTGATGTGCTCGCGCAGCCCTTGACCGCGGCCATCGTCCACCAGTTCCCCGCGTACTTCATCAGCGGTCGGGGCCGTCAGATCGCCAGCAAGACCGACTGCGGTCACGGTTACTTTCTGACCGACTCGTGCCCCTGCTGCCCCTGATCGTTTGCGCCGCGCCCACCACTCCGGTGGACGCGGTGTTGACCACCAGGCCGCCAGTCCGACAAGGAATCTCCGATGGATACGACACCCGATACGCCGGTCGCAGATCAGCTCGCCAAGGCGCGCGCCGATCTGGACAAGGCGACGACCGCGGTCAAGCTCGCCAACGCGAAGCGGGCCCGGCTGGCCGCCGAGGTTCGCGCGCTCGAGGCCGAGGCCGAGATCGAGGCCATGCGCATCCAGGCTCGCGCCGACCGTGAGCGTGCTGAGGAGGCCGAGAGACGGGCTGCCGAGGATGCCCTCGAGCAAGAGCGACGCGTGCACCTGAAAGAGGAACGGGCGCACGCCGCCGAGATCGAGCGGCTCAAAAGGCCGGCATCCAAGAGGGCGCACGGCCGCAAGGACGACGGTGCGCCCGGACATGCGCCTATCGCTGAGCCGGGCAATCGATCTGGCGCGGCGGCCACTCTCGCCATCGTGCCGGACGCGGGCCCGCCCGAGTAGACGCGAAGGAGTGGAACCAGAGCGCACCGCGGTGCGTCGAATCTGTACGTGACGCAAATGCCTCGGGGCGGCGCAGAGCGAGCCGAACCGCGCGCAATGCCGAGAGCCCCTCGGACGCGATACCGTCGAGTGGTGAAGCGCACCCAATGGAAGATTCACGGCGAGAATCTGGTCGACGAGAACCGCCACATCCGGTTGTCGACGGTCGATGTCGAGCTACCGGACGGCGTGAAGTTCACCCAGTACGTCGCGCGGATGCCGCGGTGCGCAATGACGCTGGTACTCAACGAGAACCGCGAGGTGCTGCTCATGTACCGGCACCGGTTCATCATCGATCAATGGGTGTGGGAGCTGCCCGGGGGTTACGTCGACCACGCCGAAAATGTGGCCGCCGCTGCGGCGCGCGAGGTCGAGGAAGAGACCGGCTGGCGGCCCGAGTCCATGGAGCACCTCGTCACCTATCAGCCATCGATCGGAAGTCTCGACCAGCCGCAGGAGATCTATCTCGCACGCGGCGCGGAACTCACCGAGACCGCACCGGACATCAACGAAGCCGAAGATGTCCGGTGGTTCCCGCTCGCCGAAGCGGTCGCAATGATCGACCGAGGCGAGATCGTCGGCGCCGCAACCGTCGTCGGCGTCTACCGGGCCCTCAGTCTCGCCGGGCAGTGAGCACGCCTACCTGCTGACGGAAATCTGCGATGTCTGGCATCGCGTCGTAAGGGGCGAGTCGCCTGCGCAGATCGCGGAGGTAGGCATAGCTGCGGCGCGATGACAGTCCGGTTGCCAGGTCAACCGCTTCGCGGCCGATTCGGAGGGCTTCGCGCGGATCTTCAGCTGCCCGGGCTGCCGCGAGGAGCGACAGATTGAATGCGCGGCCTCGCGGATAGCCTTCGGACATGTCCAGGGACTGCTCGGCGAACCGCGCTGTGCGCACATCGTCGCCGAGATCTCGGAAACAGTGCGCGACCTTCGCGGACATGTAGGCAGCGTCGAAGTAGGCCAGCCATTCCGGACGATCTGAGGACTCTGCCCGAGAAAATGTTCGTTCCGCGGCGTTCAACGACACCGCGCACGACGCATCATCTCGGCGCGCGGCGTGCCCGTGTGCTTCGACCATGTGGCATTCAGATTCGAGCGCGGCCAATCCCGCACTGCGGGCCGAGATTTGGGCAGCGTGCGCCAGGTCTACGGCATCGCCCGGTCGACCGACATAGGTAGCTTGGTGGCTCATCGCGGCGAGAATCTCGGCACCGAGCCCAGGATCGCCAGCCGCACGGGCCAGCCGTAGCGCCTGGATCAGGTACCGCTGCGCGACACCGTGTTCCTCTTGGTCGTAGGCCGCCCATCCGGCGAGCTTGGTCAGCTCAGCAGTCACCGCGAAGAGTTGGCGACCTACGGGTTCGGCGTATTGACCGCGCAATAGCGGTGAGACTGAACTGTGTAGGTATTGCACGATTGTCGATCGAACGCGGCCACCGCCGACCTTGTTGTCGAGATCGCGGAATGCGGCGGCCATGGTACGCAGGGCATCCACGTCGCTCTGTCCAACGCGGCGATTCCCCGCGGACACAGGATGTTCGGGCCCGGGTAGCGTCAGCCACCGCATCGAAGCAGCAGGGTAGACCGCCACCGCATACGAGGCACCAAGCAGGAACCTCCTGCGTTCCACGTCACTCCTCCACAATGTTGTCACCGAGGCCGTTGCTTCCGTGAGGCTCAGTGCGAATTCCAGGCCGATATCGACAGGATCAGCCGCGCCGGGCATCCCGCAATCTTCAGGACACACTCTGCGGCCGAGCATTTCGGACATCACCGCCGCAATCAGTTCCGGCGCTGGCGAATTAGGCCGTTCTCCAGCTAGCCATCGCCCAACCGAACGGTGATCGTAGGCCAGCTCGAGGCCGATCGCGTGTCCGCGATCGACCACGCGCCGCGCTAGACCGGCGCGACTCACCCCGCACTGGTCGAGGAGATCGTCGAGTTCCCGATTGGGCTGTTTGGGCTGGCGTCCCATAGTCGGAGTGTGGCACGCGCAACCCAGCAGCGCCACAACCCATTCGATTCTCACACCCCCTCTGCACACCCCCACCCCACCTGCACACATTCACCCATTACGCATGCCTTCCGCAGGGCTACAAGGTCCGGTCTCCTGAAAGTCATGGACGTGGCGCAGGTTCTTCGCGATGCAGTCGCGGAGATAGCTCATCGCATCAATCGCGCCGACAGCACGCGACAGAACACGGAGACCGAGGGGCATGACGACAACCACGACAGCACCGGGACGCCTTGCGATCTGCTGCCTGCGCCGGATCTGATTCCCACACCTGACCGCGCCCGCGTGGAGCAGGAGATGACCGAGCTCGGCACGCGGCTTGGCCGCGCCGTCGACCTCACCACGGTGATCATCGATCCCACGCGTGAGGGCCCCTGGGCAACCATCGCGAACGCAATCAGCACCACGCATGCCACCGACGTCATCGTCCCAGATCTCACGCATGTCGAGGGGATCGAGACGCTCATCCGGGAGCGCGCGCAACTGATCACGTTGGCGGGTGAACGAGTTCTGCAGCGCATCCACCTCCGCGCGGGTGCGCCGGCATGAGCGCCGAGGCGACAACCTGGGTGATCGTCGGCGCGCTCGTATTCGCCGCGTTCGGATCGATCACTGTGATGGTGGTCCGCGATGTGCGCTACCCGCGCGGCGATTTCATACCTGCCAGGCCCGAGCCTGCGCACCACAGGGCACCGGAATACCCGACCGTGTGGCTACACGCCGCGCCCAGCGACCCGCCGACGATTCCCCAGGCGCACCGCGACATGCAGTTGCATAGGCTCTGCTCCCGAGACGAGTGCGGTCGCAAGAACGCCGCGTACCAGGCGCTGCGAGCGGCAGGGCGGATCCGGGCATGAGTGATTACCTGAGGTACTACGTCACCGACAGCGGATACCAGATCGTCGGCCCGGACGGCTGGCCTCGCGCTCAGGAGGAAGCCGCGGCCGAGCTCGAATCCGATTCTCAGCCTGCCACTCTGGACGTTCCGGCGATCGACGTCGAGCCGGTAAGCGTGCGGGACGTCGAGATCTCCCGCGAGATCGAGAGCTGATGGCGCACGAGAACCTGCCGCGGCGGAGGCCCAGCACACCCGAGACACCGCACCGATCCGGATCGGCATCGTTCGCGCTGCTGATCCGCGTCGCGACCGGCCTCGACCAGTGGGCCGAGCGCGACCGGCATGACCAGGGGCCATCGAAATCCGAATAGCCCCGCCAGCCAAGGGGGAACCGCATGGCATCGCCGAACAACTTTGCCCACCAACAGAAAACGGCCACGACATACCTGGACGTCGCCACCAACGACCACGGGGACGAAAAGGGCGCGCTCGTCCACCGCGCCATCACCCGCCTGCGGACCGACGAGCCTCACATTGTGGAGATCGGTCCGGGGGGTGGTGCGGCCGTGCAGTATCTCGCGACCAAGCTCGCCGCCGACACCGGTGCCCGGCTGACACTGATCGAAGCTCCCGGCGTCGCATCGCAATCCCTCGCGCGGGCGATGGATTCATTCGCCGCGGTCGGGGCATGCTACCTCGTCTCCGGTTGGGCGCACGACCTTCCGAGCCTGTTGCCCGAACCTGTCGACGTGATCAGCGCGTCGGCCCTCATGCACGAGGTCTATTCCTACGGCGGTGCTTACGCCGGCCTGCACACGATGATGCGCACGTTGCCGACAGTTATCCGGCACTACGGGTTCTTCGTCTACCGTGACGTGTATGCCGTCGAGGCTGCGGATCTGCACGAGCGGGTCGTGCACTGCTACAGCTCCCGGTCGTGGCTACAGTTCCTGCGGATGTTCGTGCCGCATTACCTCACCGAGGGCGCGCACCCCTACCACCGGCACGACGATGAGCTTGTGGCGCGGCAGAATTCGCGGATCGTGCCGATAGCGGACCTCGACACGCACGTGTGCGCGGTGATCGAGGGGCCGATCGGGCTGTTCCGCGAAGTGCAACGGCACTACATCACGTTCCGTGATCACGTGTGGCGCTCGGGGGTTCTCGGCTTCCGGCCGATCCTGGACGGCCCGCATTCGGCCGACTGGATCGACTTCCGCTCCGGCCACAAACGCGTCCACTACACGCTCACCGAAACCGCGGCACCCTCGCCGCAGCGGACCGCGCTGATCGCGGTGAGTGAACCGTACTTCGACCATCACGTGATCGACGGTGACATTTTCGACGCCGTCTCCGACACTGCGCTGATGGCGTTCCTGACGGGCGCCGAGTTCGCCGACGTCCGATGCGAACCTGCCTGGAACGCGTGGCTCGCCCGCGAGGGCCGAGAAACCTACGCGTACCTCACCGTGAACGATCTGCTCACCGCGTTCGCGGTCAACAGCCTTGAAGGGCCGCCGGACCAGGATTCGGTGTTGATGCCGGTGTCGACCGAGGACGTATTCACCCGGGATCGCCGCTACTACAATCGGTTTCTCGCCAAGCGGCTCCCGAACCCGCTACTCGATGCGAAACAGTTCGTGCTGTTCCAGAACATCCCGATCGACGATGTTCACACGCTTCAGCGCGCGCTGACCACGCTGCAAGGTGTGTGCTCAAAGTCGAACTTCGCTCGCTTGCACACCACGATCCACTGGAGAGGATGAACCATATGCCCCTGATCGAGGTCGAGCGCAAACGCGCTCTGCCGGACGACGACGAGTTGTACCGGAGACTCGTAGCACTCGGCTACCGCAAGGACGACCAGGTCACCGAAACCGATATCTACTACAGCCGCAGCGATATCGACTACATGGAGACGGTCGAGTGTCTGCGTATCCGCAGCCGCGGCGACTTCGCCGAGATCACCTATAAACCGCCGTCCAACCCCAGCACTCACGGTGCCGGCCACATCATCGCGAAGCAGGAAATCAACGCCACGCTCGCCAGCGCCGTCGACGCCAAGGCCGCGCGGGCGCTGCTCGAGGCGATCGGCATGGTCGAACTCGTCGAGGTGGAGAAGGATCGCCGCATCTTCCGGCATCCCGAACGTAGCGACACCGTCGTCGCACTCGACCGCGTTGCCGGTGCAGGAGAATTCGTCGAGACCGAGGTGACCGGACCCGATCGGGACAGCGCAGCCGTACACCTCGAGCAGGTGGAGCGCGAACTGGGCATCGAGGACTACGCCGTCGTTACGCTGCCGTACCGCGACCTCGTGATGGCCGAACTCAGCGCGTGATCGCACACACATGAAAAGAGCACCCCGGCCGAATACGGCCGGGGCGCTTGCTGTGTCGACGGACTTTAGTCCTCAGTACGCTCGAATCGATTGTGCCGGTTGCGATTCGCCGCCAAGATGATGCAGCGCGCGACGTCTCCAGTCGGGGGGAGTCGCCCCGCCGGGCCGCTACCGGGTCGCGCCGTTCCACACTCTTCGAGGGGAAAACCTATGGGCGGGAAGCTCATCTCTCTGGTTGTCGGTGTCCTGCTGGCGATCGGCCTCACGGCCGGATTCGCGTCCTCGGCCTCGGCCGAGGCTCCGCCGGCCCCGGTCGCCGCACCGGTGATCGTGCTCGCCGCGAACGAGCCCGCCGCGGTGGTGCCGCCGGTCGGCACGCAGGTCGAGCTGTGCCTGATGAACGGCGACACGATGGAAGTCCGCGCCGCCATCGGCGCGGTGATAGGCGCGATAGCCGGACTCCCGATCTTCATCGTCGGTGCGATCCCAGGCGCGCTGATCGGTGCCGGAATCGGGGCGCTGTCCTGGCAGATCGCCTCGTGGTCGATGCGCACCCAGGGCGGCTGCACGCACTGATCCGGATCTGTCGGTACCCGCTGTTATGGGGAGCACCGGCAGGCAGGTCTATCACGGCCGTCCCTCACGACCCAGTTTCGAGGGGACGGCCGTTGGCGGATCTACCTATGGAATCGATGCCAGCATCACATCGGCGAGCTTGGACGACCCTTGATAGCTCGGATGCGTGCCATCGCAGGTCAGCAGCGCATAGTCGAGCCCGGACACCGCCTCCAACAACGACGACGACACGCGATCCTCGACGCACCACCGTTTCCGATCCGCCCACCACCTGCTATACGGGTAGTCCGCGTCACCCACCTGGGTGAGCGACAGCATCAGCCGTCCGGAGGGCATCGTGCGCTTGGCCGGCCGATATCGTTGCCACTCGTACCTTTCCGACCGGCCAGTTCATCTGGATTGGGCAGGACCTCGCGTTCCTCACCCTCCTCCGCCAAAGACACCCGGAACACCAGATCGCAGGCCGTGATCTCGGCGCCGTCACGGGTTCACTGCCTAGTCGACCGCGTATCCCGGCGCTACGGCATCGACCAGAATCGAGTGCATAATCCTCTGCGACTGCGGCACCAGCGACGCTGAAATGTCAAAAACCGCCGCGAGATCGGACAAACCCACAAGCAGAGGATGCAGATCATCGACCCTCTCAGGAAGCGCGTGACTAGACCCTGGACCTGAGTATGGTCACCGACGCCGGCTTGACCGTCGTGCAACCTCCCGATGCGTCCGGCCGAGCCGAAATCGTTGTGCGGCAACTAGTTACAGTAGAAAGTGGCGATAGCGGGCGACACGAGTCGAATCCTGGACACGTCTCCACACTTGACAACCGCCTGGAGCGAAAGGATTCATACCACCGGCCGTGCAAGGCCGACGTCGAACGCTTTGAGGCCACAGCCGGTTTTGCTTTGCCGTTGCATCAGCGAAATGCGTTGCCGCACTAGCCTTTCTGCAACCAGCCACCCCCCACGACAACACGACTACCACCGGCCACACAGCACGGTCGACGGAGACCGCCGGCGTCGCGGCTACAGGCAGGTGTCAGCAACGTCCTGGCCACCCACTGCTGACGCCCACTGCGGCCGTCCCCCTTACCGCTCGGCATCGAGGACCTCACCGAAATCGACGGCCGGGCGGTATAGGCGACCGCCTGGCAGAGCTTCACCCCGATAGCCAACCTCACCGGTCAGAGCCGGCTATCAGCCTCGCCGCGGGCCTGCCCATCGGCATCCAGCTCATCGGGCGACACCTCGCCGACGGCACTGTGCTGCGCGCGGCGGCAGCCTGCGAACAAACCGATCGCTGAACCGATCCGGATGGTGCGGCACACGGTTCCCGTGGTGGCGAGTCGGTCCCGGAAGGCCGCGGCTCGTCGGTCGGCGCGTCTCGCCCGCAGCGATGTGGCCGCGGGCGAGACGCGATGGAACGGCACCGTAATGCGGCCGAAACATGGTGTGCCGATATGCAATATCGGCGCAACCGACCGCTCCTAGGGTGGCCGCATGAGCAAGCAAGCCGCGGGAACCGGGATTCACATCAGCGGCCTGAGTAAGACGTTTCGAGCGGGGCGGCGCACGGTGTCGGCGCTGGATACGGTCGACTTGCATACCGATCAGGGCGCATTCGCCTCCCTGTTGGGCCCTTCGGGGTGCGGCAAGTCGACGGTGCTCAGGATCCTGGCCGGACTCGAGACACCCACTGCGGGTGCGGTGCGCATCGACGGGGCGACACCGGCGGAACTGCGGCGGCGGCACGGATTCGGGATCGCATTCCAGGATTCGGCGCTATTGCCCTGGCGCAGTGTGGAATCCAATATCAAGCTGCCGTTGCAGGTAGCCGGGCTGACGGTGGACCCGGCGGCGATCGCCGAACTGATCGCGCTGGTCGGGCTGGAAGGCTTCGAGAAGGCCAAGCCCGCGCAGCTCAGCGGCGGTATGCGACAACGGGTCTCGATCGCGCGGGCACTGGTGCTCGAGCCGAGCGTGCTGCTGCTCGACGAGCCGTTCGGAGCCCTCGACGATATGACCCGGCAGCGGCTCAATCTGGAACTGTTGCGCATCTGGACCGAGAAACCCGCCACCACACTGATGGTCACGCACGGCATCGGTGAGGCGGTGTTCCTGTCCGATGTGGTGGCGGTGATGAGTCCCCGGCCCGGCCGGGTCGTGGAGACGGTGCAGATCGACCTGCCCCGGCCCCGGACACCCGAGATGATGCGCAGTCCCGAATTCCATCGGCTGCACGACCACCTGTCCGAGCTGCTGTTCGGCCGCGGCGGGCACGGTGGAATCGAGGCGGAAGCCGAAGCCGCGCTGGATGTTCCAGGGGCTGCGCAATGAGGCGCGCCGGCGGCCTGCTCGGGCTGGTGCTGTTGCTCGCGCTGTGGTGGCTGCTGGCCGACCTCGGGGTCGGCGGTGGCACCATACCGAGCCCGTGGCGGGTGCTGCACGTCATGTACACCGACGGCTGGGCCCTCTACGGGCCGAACTTCCGGATCACGGCTTCCGGTGCGCTGCAAGGGTTCGCGTGGGGCAACGGGCTGGCGATCGCGCTGGCGATCCTGGTGATGCTGGTGCCGCCGATCGAGTCACTGGCCACCCAGCTGGCGATACTCAGTTATTGCACACCGCTGTTGGCGCTGGGGCCGATCATTCTGGTGGTCTTCGGCGGCCGCACGCCGACGGTCTTCCTCGCCGCCATGTACTGCTTCTTCACCACCATGGTCGGCACGGTGTCGGGCCTGCGCTCGGCCGACCGCACCAGCCTGGATTTGGTCCGAGCCTACGGCGGCGGGCGCTGGCAGCAGCTGCGGCGCGTCCAGCTCGTCGCCGCACTGCCGAATACCTTGGCGGCGTTGAAGATCGCCGCGCCGTCGGCGGTGCTGGGTGCGATCATCGGCGAGTATCTCGGTGGCATCGACAGCGGCATCGGCGTCGCCTTGACCGCGGCTCAGACCTCCTACAATGTGCCGCGCACCTGGGGTATGGCCCTGGCCGCCGCCGCACTCGCGGGGATCGGCTATGCGGCGGTGGCCCTGGTGGCGCGACTGGTGGCGCCCTGGACAGCACAGGAGGTGCGCTCGTGACCGCGCTGTGGCGGATTGTGAAATTCCTTCTCCCGCTGGTTGTCTCATTGATCCTGATGCTGGCGATCTGGTATGCGTTCCTGAACGCCTTCCCGCAGGTCGGGCCCCGGGTCGGCAAGTCTCCGGGCGACGTGTGGAACTATCTGGTAACCGGCCCCGGCTCCGATACCGCGCGCCAGGCGATCCTGTCCGATCTACGAATCACCCTGCGCGATGCCGCGGTCGGATTCAGCGGCGGGATGGCCGCGGCACTGGCGGCGGCGGCGCTGTTCGTCACGTTGCCCGTGGTCGAGCAGTCGTTCATGCCGGTGGCGATGCTGTTGCGGTCGGTTCCGCTCGTGGCGCTGACACCGATCGTCGTGCTCGTCTTCGGGCGCGGGATCCTCGGCGTGACGGCGCTGGCGGGGATCGTGGTGTTCTTTCCGGCGTTGGTGATGATCATCACGGGCCTGCGCTCGGCCTCGCGGCAGGCGATGGAACTCGTTGCCGTATACGGCGGTTCACGCTGGACTCGGCTGCGGATGGTCGCGGTGCCCGCCGCGCTGCCCTCGGTGTTCGCTGCGGCACGAGTCTCGGTGCCGGGCGCGCTGATCGGTGCGCTGCTGGGCGAGTGGCTCGGCAGCGGAACGGGTTTGGGCGCCGGTCTGATCCGGGCCATCCCCACGTTCCAGTACAACAAGCTCTGGGCATCCATCGTGCTGGTGACGATCGTGTCGGTCCTGCTGTACGCGATCGTCGGCGTGGTGGAGAACGTGATCCTGGCTCGTTTCGGTCCGGCGGCCTAATTTATGCAGCGGCAAAGTATTCGAAATCGAAGCACCTTACATTTCCGACATGACACGCTCGAACGGCCTCTCCTCGGCCCAGAAGTTTCCATCCCTGGACCGCCGGTCCTTTCTTCGCTTCTCCGCGTTCGCCGGTGTCGCACTGGGCGGCACCGGCGTATCAGCGGCCTGCGGTAAGAGCTCGTCGGGCGGGAACAACGGCACCACCGCCGACGGATCGAAATACGGAACCGTCGCGATTCAGTTGTCCTGGCTGAAGAACATCGAATTCGCCGGTGAGTACTTCGCCGACAGCAAGGGCTACTACCGCGCCGCCGGATTCGGGCACGTGGATCTGATCTCCGGCGGCGCTGCCAGCACCTCGGTGGAGGCGGGCCTGGACACCGGCAAGATCTGGCTGGGTACCTCGGCGCCGCAGACGACCGCGCCGGCGGTCCTGGACGGGCTGAAGGCCAAGATCGTCGGCACGACGTATCAGAAGAATCCGTTCTGCATCGTGAGTTCGGCGGCGAAACCGATCACCTCGCCGACGGAGATGAAAGGCCGGAAGATCGGTGTGCAGGACACCAATCAGCTGATCTTCCAGGCACTGCTCGCCGCGAACGGCATGACCTCCGGCGATGTTCGGATCGTGCCTGCCCAATTCGACCCGAGCCCGCTGGCCAACGGTGAGGTGGACGGCTGGGTCAGCTACGTGACCAATGAGCCGATCACCCTGGCGGCCAAAGGTTTTCCGACCGCGCACTTCCTGTTCGCCGATTACGGCCTGCCGCTGACCGCCGAAACGCTGACCGTACGCCAGCAGACCATCGACTCCGAGCGCGACAAGCTGAAGGCTTTTCTCACCGCGGAGATCAAGGGGTGGAAGGCCGCGGTCGCGGACCCGGCACAGAGCGCACATCTCGCGGTCGAGGTCTACGGCAAGGACCAGCGCCTCGACCTCGGTGAGCAGACCGACGAGGCCAAGGCGCAGAGTGATCTCGTTGTCTCCGGCGACACCGACGCCAACGGCCTGCTGTCCATGACCGACCACCTGATCGCGCAGAACATCGAGGCCCTGTCCAAAGCCAAGATCGACATCAAGGCCGAGCAGCTGTTCGACCTGTCCGTCCTGCGCGAGCTCTACGCCGAACACCCTGAGCTGAAGTAGAACTCGTTCGATTCCGCGCGGCCGTTTCAGGCCAGCCGGGTGATCTCCACGATCACATCGAGATCGGTGGAGCGACCGCCGTGGAATATCCCCTTCAGGGGCGGGACGTCGGCGTAATCGCGGCCGACGCCGACGGAGATGTGTTGTTCATCGATGCCGGTGGCATTGGTGAAGTCGTAGCCCCACCACGTTCCGGTGAACGCCTCGATCCAGGCATGACTCTGGCCTGCGACGGTCTCACCGATACCGGCGTCGGGGTCGGGGTGCAGGTAGCCGGAGACGTAGCGGCAGGGAATTCCCATGGCGCGCAACAACAACAGCGTCAGGTGGGCATAGTCCTGACAGACGCCTTTGCGATCGCTCCACGCCTGCACCGCGGAGGTGTGCACCGAGGTGGTGCCGGGGACGTAGGTCATCTGCGAGTACACCCAGTCGGCGGCGCGCAGGACCGCCTCGTGCGGATCCACCTCGCGCGCGAGTTCCTCCGCGGCACCGGCCAGTTCGCTGTCGGCGGGGACATACCCGGTGGGAACGAGGAATTCGGCGTAGAGATCGAGGTTGTCGTCGGAATGTAGCTCCTGCCAGGACCAGTGCGGGCCCGCGGGAGCGGCGCCGGACTCGGTCTCCACCACCGAGAGTCCGGTCACCGCCAGGGCCGAATGCGGGACGTGCAGATCGAAAGCGGTGACTGCGCTACCCCAGTAGTCCGTGTAACGGTACGGACGGGTCGCGGGGGTGGTCTCGACGCGGTTCAGGATCACGTTCTGCCGGCCGTCGGTCAGCGGCGTGAGCCTGGCTTCGTTGAAGGAGCGGGTGACCGCGTCGTCGTAGGCGAAACCCGTGGTGTGCACCACCCTCATACGCCGGCCCATGGCTGTTCCTCTCTCACAGTTCCCCGTCCACCACGGCGGTGGCGCCGAGACGGTGGCGCGCGTCGGTCCAGGCGACCCACGGCGCGGCATGGAAGTACTGCAGGGCGATGGCCTCGTTGACCTCCCGGCAGGTCTGCTGCAGATCGGCCAGCCGGGTCTGCAGGGTTTCCAGAAGTAGTCCGGGAGCGAGGAATTCGAGTTCACTGCGGGCCCGGCCGAGCAGGCGCTGTGCCTCGTTGCGAGACCCGACCCGGCTGCCGGGGACATGGTCGAGTTCGTGCAGGCAGATCTCGGCCAGTTGCACCGAGTGGAAGACCGAACGGGGGAAGAGCCGGTCCAGCAGGATGAACTCGGCCACCAGACGTGCGTCGAGCACACCGCGATGAGTGCGCAGATACGCGTCGTGTGCCCCGGCCGAACGCAGCACACTGACCCACGCGGGGGAATTCGCGGGCTCGCCGCCGCGCGAAAGCAGCAGGCGCACAGTCATATCCACGCGCTCGAGCAGACGCCCGAGCAGCAGGAAGCGGTACCCGTCGTCGCGGCTGAGGGTGGAGTCGGCCTGACCGGCGAACATCGCAGCGCGGTCCTCGACGTAGCGGAAGAATTCGTAGGGTCCCAGATCTCGTGCGGCGCGCATCGCGCCGGCGAGCCCGTTGTAGGCGGTGTTCAGGCATTCCCACAGTTCGGCCGAGGTCGCCTCCCGCGCACCCCGGGCATTCTCCCGGGCCGCCGAGATCGACGCGACGATCGAGGCCGGTTGGCCATGGTCGAAGGCCACCAGTTCGGTCAGCGACCAGACGTCGAGTTGCCCGTCGGGCAGGTCGATTCCCAGTACCCGCAACAGTTTTCGGGCCGCCCGGTCCGGATCGACGGTGACGTCCTCGAGGAGTTGGTGCACCGTGACATCGAGGATCCGGGCGGTGTCGTCGGCTCGTTCCACGTAGCGGCCGATCCAGAACAGTGATTCCGCGTTCCGCGCCAGCATCACGCCTCCTACTGCTGTTGTTGCTGTTGCGACTGGGTGACCGCCAGGGCGGGGCTCTGCTCGGCGTGATCGGTCACGTCGGGTTCACTCACGAGTTCGAGGGCGGCCTCCTCCCGCTCCCCGATGGTGCGCGCGGACAGCACCCAGGTGTCCTTGCTGCCGCCGCCCTGACTGGAATTGACCACGAGCGAGCCCTCCGGCAACGCGACCCGCGTGAGGCCACCGGGCAGCACCCACACGTCGTTGCCCTCGTTGACCACGAACGGCCGCAGGTCCACGTGCCGGGGCGAGAGCGAGTCGCCGATCTTGGTCGGCACCGTCGAGAGCTGAACCACGGGCTGGGCGATCCAATTGCGCGGCTCGGCGCGGATCTTGGCGCGCACGGTCTCGAGTTCCCGCGGGGAGGCATCGGGCCCGAAGACGATGCCGTATCCGCCGGAGCCCTCGACCGGCTTGATCACCAATTCCTCGATCCGGTCGAGCACTTCGGCACGTTCGTCGTCGAGCCAGCAGCGGAAGGTGTCGACGTTGGGGATCAGCGGGCGTTCGCCGAGGTAGTAGTCGATCATGGCCGGCACATATGTGTAGACCAGTTTGTCGTCGGCGACACCATTGCCGACCGCGCTCGATATCACCACGTTGCCCGCCCGCGCCGCGTTCAGGATTCCGGCCACGCCCAGCACCGAATCCGGATTGAAATGCATGGGATCGAGAAAATCGTCATCGATACGCCGATAGACCACATCGACCTGACGTTCACCGTGCGTGGTACGCATATCGACCGCATTGTCGCGGCAGAACAGATCCCGGCCCTCGACCAGCTCCACGCCCATCTGGCGAGCCAGCAGTGAATGTTCGAAATACGCGGAATTGAACACTCCGGGCGTGAGAACCACGACGGTCGGATCGGCGGCATTGGTGGCCGCCGAGGCGCGCAGCGCCCGGAGCAGATGGCTCGGATAATCCCCCACCGGACGCACCCGATGGGAGGCGAACAAGTCCGGGAAAACCCTGGCCATCGTGCGTCGGTTCTCCATCACATAGGACACCCCGGACGGTGAGCGCAGATTATCCTCGAGTACCCGGAACACTCCGTGTTCGTCACGCACCACATCGATTCCGGCGACATGGATACGCACGCCGTTGGGCGGTGCGATACCCATCGCCTCGCGATGGAAATTCGGGCAGGTGGTGATCAGCCGCCGCGGTATCACGCGATCCCCCAGGATATTCTGCTCACCGTAGATATCGGCCAGGAACATCTCCAGCGCCTTCACCCGCTGTTCGAAACCCTTTTCCAGCAGCGACCACTCCGACGCCGCGATCACGCGTGGCACCAGATCCAGCGGAAAAGGCCGTTCCTGTCCGGAAAGGGAGAAGGTGATGCCCTGATCTATGAATGCCCGGCTCAGGGCATCCGAACGGGACACCAGCTCGCCGACGCCCATCCGCATCAATCCTTTGTGCACGCCGCGGTAGGGCTGACGAATCCGCCCCACCCGGTCGAACATCTCATCGTGGGCATCCGAGTGCTGCTCGACGTGGTAGCCGTCGAAAATCCCCGGTGGATACTGCATGGGCTTGGCGACCGCTGTCATTGTCCGATGGTCCCGCATCGCACAGCCCCGGTGTCGTCACACAGGTAAAATTTTCGAACCAACCATGTTTCGCCGCAAAGGTTTTCGGCGCTATCCCCGCGCCAGCCGACGCATTCGCACGCCGAGCGCCGCGACGTGCGCGGCCGCGGCCCGCTCGGCGCAGGCGGCGTCTCCGATCTCGATGGCGTGCACGATCGCGACGTGCTCGGCGACCGCGAATCGACGTCCGGCCTCGTCCGACCACAGCCCGGTGTTGTACAGGTGCGCCTTCGCGTCGAGCCGGTGCAGCGCATCGCTCAGCGCGCGATTGCCCGCGAGATCACGGACGGCGGTGTGGAATTCGAGGTCGTGGCGCGCCTCGGCGAGCGCGTCGGCCGGTTCGGCCAGCCGTGCTTGCTGGCCCTCGACCAGCGCGGCCAGCCGTCGCACGTCGGACGCCGACGCCCGCAGCGTCGCCTCCCGCGCCGCGTACCCGTCGAGCAGTTCTCGCACGGCGAGCACGTCGGCGATTTCGCGCTCGTCGACATGCGCGACGCGCGCCCCCGCGTGCGGGGTGTGCACCGCCAGCCCGTCGGCCACGAGCCGCTGCACCGAATCGCGCACCGGGCTGCGGCTCACATCGAGCGCGGCGGCGAGGGCGGGGACGCTCAGCGGTGCGCCCGGCGGCAGTTCGCCGGTGAAGATGCGGTCCAGCAGCTGCTTGTAGACCGCCTCCCCGAGCAGGGAGTCCGAACCGTCGCCCATCAGCGACGTCCTCCTCCCCCGCCCGGCTTCGACCGGCGCGCTCACGCTGTGCGGCCCGCGTAGTTCGCGGCAACCCGCTGTCGAAGGTACTCGGCCGCGGTGATCGGCGGGTAGCTGCCGCGCGGCGGTGCGATCACCACATCGCGGTTGGCCTGGGCGAAGAAGGGAATCGAGTAGCGCGGCCCGGCGTACTCGCCCGCGCCGGGCACCCGGACCCGGTGGAACGTCGACAGCAGCGCGTCGTCGCTCCATCGCATGAGCATGTCGCCGATGTTGCAGGTGATCACGTCATCGGACGGTAGGACCGGAGTCCACTCCTGGGCGGCCGCCTCGCGGCCGGGACAGACCTGCAGGCCGCCCTGCCCGTCACGCTGGAAAAGCAGTGTGAGGCAGTCGAAGTCGGTGTGCGCGCCCGCCCGCCAGGTGCCGGGGCGACCGCGCAGCTCGTCGGGCAGCGCGTAGTAGTGGATCAGCCGCAACGTCGACTGGTACTGCGCGGAGCCGGGATCGTGTGCGCGAGCGAAGAACTCGCGATCGAACCCGAGCCGGTCGGCGAAGCAGGACAGCACCCACATCGCGAGTTCCCAGCAGTGCCGCTCGAACTCCAGCATGAAGTCCCGGAACCCCGGCAACTCCTGCTCGACGGGCCATAGCCCGGCCATGTGCGGGCGGGTGATCTGGTACGACTCCTTCTGGTCCGGAGTGCCCACCGACGGGCGGATCTGGCTCGAGTACTCCCAGCCCGCGTTGTTCGGTTTGTCCAGCGGCAGTGCGGATTTGGCCGGCTCGGGCAGTGCGAAGAACTGTGCGGCACGCGCGAACGCCGCGTCCACCAGAGGCTGCGGGATCGAGTGATTCACCAGCTGGAAGAAGCCGATCTCGGTGGCAGCCTGCCACAGCTGATCGGTGATCTCGGCGCGCCGTGCCTCGCGGTCGGTCAGATCGATCCGCGGGACGCTGCGCGCCGTCTCCACTCCAGCGCCGCCCATCCGGCTCTCCCGGACCAGTTCCTGCATGCGGTACTGCTCGGTCATCGTGTGTCTTCTCCTGTCGGGAAGGGCTTGTCGAAGTCAGCTGCGGGCGCCGCGCACCCGGGCGGCTTCGCGGTCGGCCCCCGCGGGCGCGGCGCCGAGCTTCATCCCGGCCAACTTGGCCTGCAGGTGCGCGGCGATGGTGATCGGCGGGTAGGCCTCCGCCCCAGGCTCCACGGTGCCGGGCAGCGGCTCGATCACCGCATCGTGGTTGCCGTCGAAGAAGAAGGCCGCGGACCGGCGTCGCTCGATCCGGCCGTCGACCACCGGCGGGTCCACCCGGTGCAGGGTGGATCGCCACCGGTCGTTGGTCCAGCGCGCGAAGGCATCACCGAGGTTCACCAGGAAGGCTCCCGGAGCCGGGATGACCGGGTGCCACACCGCATCGGGTCCGAGCACCTCCAGCCCGGGGACGCGGTCCGCCCACAGCACGGTGAGGATCCCGAAATCGGTGTGTGCGCCCATTGCGGTGAGTGGCCCGTCCAGCTCGATCGCGCCCGGCGCCAACGCGTAGTTGTTCATCTTGAGGGTATCGATGGAGTGGTCGACGAGGTCGTCGAAATGGTGCGGGCCCAGCCCCAATGCATCCGCGCAGGCCCGCAGCAGCGCCCGGGACAGGAATGTCACCTCGCGCAGGTAGGCCACCACCGAGGTACGGAAGCCCGGCACTTCGGGCCAGCGGTTCGCCGGGTAGTCGGCCTCGGGCAGGTCCAGCCCGGGATATGCGGCGGCCTCGGTCCCTACGGTGAACGACTCGTAGTAATCGTGCATCCGATTCGCCGGGGCCACACCGAGACTCATACTCAGCGACTCCGATTTCGGTGGCGTGTAACCGCGATTCTCACCGGGGCGATGGAGTTGTCGCTTGCTCGGCGCGGGTGCCTCGAAGAAGCCATCGATCGCTTGGGCCAGCCCGTCGATCGCGGATGCGGACACGCCGTGTCCCACGACCTGCAGGAAGCCGACCGTGCGGCAGGCGTCATCGATACTCGCCGCGACCGCTTCGCAGGCCGCGTCCGTGGCGGCGCACGCAGCCGGGTCGAGGTAGGGCGTGATGTCGACGGTCGGGACGACGAAATCCATTTCGGGAGTGGCGATTTCGCTCATCGCGCACTCCCCGAGCCGTGCCAGCGCCCGACGGTGAGCCGGGACACCACGGAGCAGACGACGAAGACGGCCACGCCGAACGCCGCGGCCAGCACGATCGCCGCGATCAGGTCGGTGGAACGCAGCTGGGCGCGATAGTCGTCCATGAGAGTGCCTATGCCCGGCTCACCTTGCGCGAAGAACATGTCGCCGATGATGGCGCCGATGATCACCTGGCCGGATGCGATCCGCAGTCCGGTCAGGATCGCGGGCGAGGCCGCGGGCAGCTCCAGCCGGGCGAGGCGTTGCAGGCGCGATGCCCGGCCCAGCGTGAACAGCTCGTGCAATCCCGGGTCGACCGAACGAAACCCGAAGTGGGTGTTGGTGATGATCGGGAACAGTGCGATCATCACGCACACGGCCACCCGCGAGGTGGTGCTGTAGCCGAACCACAGCCCGAGCAGCGGGGTGATCGCGAGGATCGGAACGACCTGCAGCACAACGGCATACGGGAAGATCACGCGTTCGAGCCACCAGGCCTGACTCATCAGCGCGCCGACGGCGATGCCGATCACGGCCGCGGCCACGAACCCCATCCCGGCCACCTCGGCGGTCATACCCAGCGCAACGAGCATGGGACGCAGGTGCACGGAGTCGAGCAGCGACTGCGCGAGCACCGCGTGCGGGGGCGGCAGCAGGAACCGGCGTTGCGGACTGAGCACCAGATAGGACACTGCGTACCAGAGCCCGACACCCGCGGCCAGCGCGGCCACGGCCACCGATCCGCGCCCGAACCGGGCCGCGAGCCGCCGCGAGGCGACCGGGTTCGCCTGTGCGACCGGCGCGATCGGCAGATTCAGCACGGTACTCATGCCGCACCTCGCAGCAGCGCCGAGATCCGCGCGACGGTGTCGGTGTACTCGGGCGCGAACCGCAGCTCCGCGCCCCAGGATCCGCCGTCGCCGCGCGCACCTCTCGGCCGCGGCAGATCGACCTCGAATTCGGCCGCGATCCGGCCGGGCCGGGCCGACATCACGACCACCCGGTCGGCGAGCAACACCGCCTCGGACACCGAGTGGGTCACGAACACCGCGGTGAAACCGCCGCGCTCACACAGGCCCAGCAGTTGGAGCTGCATCTCCTGCCGGGTGAGTTCGTCGAGCGCGCCGAAGGGCTCGTCGAGAAGCATCAGCTCGGGCTCGAGCGCGAGCGCACGAGCCAGCGACACCCGCATCCGCATGCCGCCGGACAGCGCCTTGGGCAGTTGGTCGGCGAAGTCGTGTAACCCGACCGCGGCCAGTGCGGCATCGACCCGCGCGCGGCGCTCGCCGGCGGGCATGCCGGCGAGTTCGGCCAGCAGAGATGCGTTGCGGCGCACCGAGGCCCACGGCAGGAGCGTCGCTTCCTGGAAGATGAAGCCGACCGACGAGGTGTCCACGGCGACCGTGCCGGCGGACGGCCGCTCCAATCCGGCGGCCAGGCGCAGCAGGGTGGATTTGCCGCAGCCCGAAGGCCCGACGATCGCGACGAACTCGCCGCGTCGCACCGACAGCGAGACCGAGGACAGCGCGGTGGTTCCGGTCGGGTAGGTCATCGACACCTCGTGGAACGACACCTGGTCGTCCGCTCTCAGGTGCCGAGCGTCGACATCGTTTCGCGTGTCGACCAGCGGGGCGAAGGATGGCAAGGGAACCTCCGATATGGGAACGATCTGCGGGCAGATTCGGCCGGCGTTGTGCATCAAGGTTCTCGATTGCATGTAATTAATGCGTGAACGCCGCCGTGAACATCTTGTTACATGCATCGCCCGGGCTTGTGGACCATCGTCCGGTACGCGACCGTGTAAACGCCCCCGACGCCGCTCGCCTCTTCGAGCCGCCACACCCGCGACCGCCTCCGGTCCCCTCGTACCCCCTCCCGAACACGTTGCAGGAGAACAGATGTCCCCATTCCACAACCGCATCGCGCGACGCGCGGCCGGTCTCACCGCCGTGCTGACCGTGGGTCTGGGCACCCTCACCGCATGCGGCTCGTCGACCACCCCCGCCCCGTCGATCTCGCTCGCCCCGGCGCCCGCCGCGCAACGCCTCGCCGGCGTCTGCCCGGACACGCTCACCGTGCAGTTGCAATGGCAACCGCAGGCCGACATGGGCGGGATGTTCCAACTGCTCGGACCGGACTACACCGTGGACACCGCCACCAAGTCGGTCACCGGAACCCTGGTGGCGCAGGGCAAGAACACCGGGATCAAGCTGCGGCTGAAGTCCGGCGGCTCCGCCATCGGGTTCCAGTCGGTCGCATCCCAGATGTACATCGACTCGTCGATCGACCTCGGGCTGGTGCACGGCGACCAGATCGTCTCGGCCAGTGCGGATCAGCGCGTCGTCGGGGTCACACCGCTGCTGACGCACAACCCGGCGGTCCTGATGTGGGACCCGGCCAAGCACCCCGGGCTCACCCTGCGCGGGCTCGCCGCGACACACGCCACCGTCGTGGTGTCCAAGGAGCAGGCGTTCCCGACCTGGCTGCTCGCCAAGGGTTACGTCACGAAATCGCAGCTCGACAAGAGCTACGACGGCAGCCCCGCACGGTTCGTGGGCGACTCGTCGATCGTGCAGCAGGGATACGCGGACGCCGAGCCGTGGGAGTACGAGCACAACACCCCGGCCTGGAACAAGCCCGTCGCCCACGGTCTGCTCTCGGAGCTGGGCTTCGACCCGTACGCGTCCAACCTGTCCGTCCGGGCCGACCGGCTCGCCCGGCTGACGCCGTGTCTGCAGAAGCTGGTGCCGATCGTCCAGCAGGCCGACGCCGACTTCGTCACCGCGCCCACAGCCACCGACAAGCTGATCGCCGACGTGGTCGCGAAGGACCCGACCTACTCGACGTACTCGCTCGCCGAGGCCGAGTACGCGTCGGGAATCCTGAAGTCCGAGAACATCATCGCGAACGAGAACGGTTCGGTCGGCAGCTACGACCCCGCGCGCGTACAGGCGTTCGTGAGCGACCTGGCACCGTTGCTCGCCGCGCAGGGCGCCAAAGTGGACCCGAAGGTGGACCCCGCCGCACTGTTCGACCCGCGGTTCGCCGACCGCTCGATCGGCATCCGGTGAGGTCCGTCGTGCTGCGGCCGGACGCCGCGCCGGCAAAGGTCCACACCATCTCCGACGTGACGGTGTGGACCGGGGCCGCCTGGCGCCCGCACACCGACGTGCTGATCACCGACGGGGTCGTCACCGCGGTCCGCCACCACGTCCCGGGCGCCGCCGGGCCGGGCGTGCTCGATGGCGCCGGCGGCCACCTCATACCCGGGTTCGTCAATACCCATACGCACGTGCAGCAGTCGCTGTGCCGCGGTGTTGGCGAGGGCCGACCGCTGCTGGAGTGGTTGCTCGCGGTGGGTGAGGCGATGACCGCTGTGACCCCCGAGCGGGCATACCTCGCCGCCGTGGCCGCCGCACTCGAGGGCCTGCTGTCCGGTACCACGACCCTGGTGGAGCACATGTGGCCGCATCCCGACCCCGAGGTACACGACGCGGTACTCGCCGCGCTCTCGGACGTCGGGGTGCGGGCCGTTCTCGGCCGAGGTGTCGCCGACCGCGAAGACCCCACTCGCCGTTGGGGTTTCGACCCGAGGCTGATCCAGCCGCTGGACACCGCGCTCGCCGACACCGACCGGCTCGCCGCAGCGGCCGGCGACCGCATCGCCCTGGGACTGGCCATCCCGAACGCCCGCTCGATGACGATCGGGGGTATGCGCACCGCAGCCGCATTCGCCCGGGACCGCGACCTCACCGTGATGATCCACCTGTCCGAGACGGGCACCGACGACGCGATGTGCCGTGCGAATGCCCGGCTGTCCGCGATCGACTATCTCGCCGAGGGCGGGCTGATCGGCGAGCGCCTGCTCGCCGTGCACGGTGTCGAACTCGACGCGAACGCACGCCGGGCGCTGTCCGCGGGGGGCGCTGCCGTGTCGTGGAACCCGGTGTCCAACATGCGACTCGGATCCGGGGTCGCCCCCATCAGCGAACTGCTCGCGGACGGGGTCGCCGTCGGACTGGGCGTGGATGGCGCCGGTTCCAACGACCGTCAGGACATGCTGGAAACGCTGCGTGCGGGCGCATATGTCCAGCGCGCCTGCGCGCGCCGCGCCGACCTGTTCGACATCGGGTCGATGCTCGCGATCGCCTGCGATGGCGCGGCGCGGGCACTCGGGCTGCCCGTCGTGCCCGCGCCGGGTGGTGTGAGCGTCGGACGCCTCGCCGATCTGACGCTGCTGCGTTTCGATCGGGACTTCGCCTGTCTGCCGGTGAGTGACCCCGGTGCGACACTGCTGACCTGCGGTACACCACGCATCGTGGACACGGTGCTGGTGGACGGCAACGTGGTGGTTACCGACGGCCGTAGCGCGCTGATCGACGTCGAAGCCTTGACGGCGGCGCTCGTCGCGCTCGGCCCGCCCGGGTGACCGTGCGCACCGGTGCGGCCGTGCCGGCCTGCGGAGCCGCCGGTCGCGCGACGATCTCGATGGGTTTCGACCGCGACGAGGGCGATCCCCGCCCGTTCCGGTGAGCAGCCGTACACCCGCGTCGATCCGACGGAAACGGCGCGGCGCTGTGTGAAAGGCGAGGAGCTGCAGCCGGTTCCGGGTGGAGAGCACGAAAAGGCTTACGACCTGGTGACTTTCAGCATGCCCATGAGGCGTTGGGTGTCGAATTCGTTGTCGGCGGAACGCAATGCGGTGAGGATCGAGCGGATTTCTCGCAGCAACTCCTTGCCGGGGGCGGTTCCCAGGAAGTCGGCGGTCGCCGGCGGGCCCCACTGGGACAGGCCGGACGCGCGCATCGGCGCCCATCCGGGTTCGACCGAGCAGTCGAAACGGTCGCCGTCGGTGAAGTGTTCGACCAGCAGGCCGTCCGGGTCGCGCCAGTAGTCGAAGATCTGGCTGCCCTGGATGTGCCGCCCGATCCCCCAGGACCGATAACGCCCCTGCTCCCGCAGGTACTCGCCGCCGGCCGCGAGCACATCGAGGTCGCGGACCTGATACGCCGAGTGGACGTAGCGGTTCGAGGGGCCGAGCATCATCGCGAGCGTGTGATGGTCCGTGGGGGTGCCGCCGCGGTCGCAGCGGAGGAAACCCATCACCGGTCCGTGGTCCCGCTGCCCCGGGTAGAACAGGAAGTCGCTGACGATCAGGCCCAGATGTTCGAGGTACCAGTCGAGCGCTTCGCGGTAGCGATCGGACTGCAGCACAACGTGTCCGAGGCGCTCGATCCGCGCGGGCTCGCGGGGCGCTCGCTGACCGCGGTTGACGCGGCGTAGTTGATCGCCCACGTTGTAGTCGGTCCAGGTCGGTTGCGACGGCAGCGCGGGATGCTCGACGACGCCGGTCACCACCCGCACCCGCGCCCCGCTGGGATCGCGCGTGGTCACCGCGACGCCACCGAGAGTTTCCGGCAGTGGCTCGACCCGGACGCCGGCGGCGTCGGCGAATCGCTGGACATCATCGGCCGAGGCCGCCCGGAACGCCGGGCCGAGGAAGGCCGAGCGATTCGATCTGCGCACGATCACGCAGGGCGGGCCTGGCCGCGTACCACGCAGATGCAGTTCATCCGGTGTCTGCAGGACGGGCGTGAAGCCGAAGTCGGCGGCGAACGCGGCGGTCTGCGAAAGATCGGGCTTCTCGAACTCCAGCCACGCCAGATCTTCCACCTTCACAACCGGATTCGGATGTCGTCCCGGATGCTCGCCGCGGGCCGCCCCGACTTCGGAATGCAGCCCCTCGTGTACGTCTCCCGACCTGCTCATCGCCATCCTCCTCAGGCTTGATTGACGATATCGTCACACATGGCGACGACGTCAGTCAATGAAATTTCTGACGAAATCGTCAGTGGTACCGTGTTCTATTCACGATGGGTGTGCGCGGAAGGTGGTGGTTGACGTGGTTCACCCCGACGGGCCCAGTCGCACCGAGCGACGAAAGGCCAACACACGGGCGGCGTTGATCCGTGCCGGGCAGAAGCTCCTCGCCGAGGGCCGGACGAACGCGTCGGTTCTCGAGATCACCTCGGTCGCGGACGTGGGCAACGGCTCCTTCTACAACCACTTCACCAGCAAGCACGAATTGTTCGAGGCCGCCGTGGATGCGGTCCTGGAGGCCCACGGCACGCTCATGGACGAGCTGACCGCCCGGATCGACGATCCCGCCGAGGCGTTCACACAGAGCTACCGGATGACGGGACGGCTGTACCGCCGCGACCGCGAGTTCACCCTCGTCCTACTGCAGCGCGGCACCCGGGTGCTCGACTCGGATCACGGCCTGGTGCCGCGGGCCACCAGGGACCTGCGGGCAGCGATCGACGCGGGCCGGTTCCAGGTCCAGGACGTCGAGGCCGCGATCACCGTGGCTGTCGGCGCGTCCCTGGCTCTCGCGCAACTGCTGATCTCACAGCCCGAGCGCGATATCAGCGAGACCACCGACGCGGTGACCCGACAGGTGTTGCGCGGCTTGGGATTGCCGGAGCGCGACATCGAGCGACTGTGTTCGCTCCCACTCCCCGATGTCGAGTAACCGCGGCGCGCAGCCGGTCTCGATCCGCGCAGCCCGGACGCGGGCATCGGCTTACTGACCACACGCCGAAAACAACTGCCGCACAATTCGTTCCAGCAGCGATAGCACATCCTCGCCGAATCGGGACGGTACGCGCCCCGGGACGTTGTCCGACGACGACGCGCTTTACCGCCGGAGGCAGTTCCGCCTCGAATCAT
>CBJNFW010000076.1:0-29654 GCA_966435935.1 uncultured Nocardia sp. | reverse complement strand
GAAAACCTTGGAGCTGGCGTTGCTGAACCTATCGCTTCGCGGGCGACTCCCAGCCATACGGAGACTCTTTGCCGCTGGGCGCGTTGGGGTCTCGCCTCGCTTCGCTTCGGCTGGGTTTTGGTGTTCGAAGAGGTTTCGGTGTGTGTGTAGGCAGACCCCGATCTTCGGCTATGTGCTTCGAGAGGCTGACGGTGAGCCCCACGCTGAAAACCTTTGGGGGCTGGTCTTATCGAGCCTTTCGTTTCGCGGGCGAATTCCAGCCCGACAGAGATGCTTCGCTGCTGGGCGCGTTGGGGTTTCGCCCCGCTTCGCTTCGGCTGAGTTTCGGTGTGGGGTCGGGCTCGACCTTCGGGCATGCGCTTCGAGGGTTGAACGGTGAGTCGACGCTGAAATCGTTTGGGGCTGCTAGTTATTGAGCCTTTCGCTTCACTGGCGCATTCCCGCGGAACGGAGACGGAGACGCTTCGCCACTGGGCGCGATCGGGCTGGTGCGGGCGGAGGTATCCACCGGCAGCCGGTTCGCGTGTGGCGAAGTCTCTGTGCGGCAACCCCTTACAGTTTGACCAGGACTCCTCCGCTGTATTGCGGGATGAGGCGGATCTTGCCCGCGGTGCCGAAGTCGATGGTGACGCTGGCGATGGGGCCGGTGCCTTCGGCGGCGATTACCCGGCCCAGGCCGTATTTGTCGTGGTTGACCCGGTCGCCCACGGCCAGCACCAGATTCGTGTTGCCGCGCTTGGCGCTGCCAGGGGCGGGGCGGCGGTCGCCGGCGCGGATGCCGGGGCGGTCGGACCAGCCGTCGCCTCGGGTCCAGTCGCGTTCCAGGCCCTCGCTCTCACCGCGTCGGCGCATGCCGCGGGCGCCGGGCGAGTTGGCCGGTTCCAGCCGCTGCCAGTCCATCAGATGCCCCGGAATCTCCTGGAGGAAGCGGGATTCCGGATTCGACACCGGCTGTCCCCAGCCGCTGCGGACCACCGCGCGGGTCAGGTACAGGCGACGGCGGGCACGGGTGATGCCGACGTAGGCGAGGCGGCGTTCCTCGGCCAGTTCGGTCGGATCGCCCAGGGCGCGCATATGCGGGAACTGGCCGTCCTCCCAGCCGGTGACGAAGACGACCGGGAATTCCAGCCCCTTGGCCGTGTGCAAAGTCATCATCGTGACCACACCGGCGCCCTCGTCGGGGATCTGATCGGTATCGGCCACCAGAGACACCCGCTCGAGAAACGCGGCCAGCGAACCCGGATCGGGCTCACCCTCGGCGGCCTCGGGCAGCAGCCCCTCCGCGCGGGCGGCCTCCAGGTTGTTACGCGCCTCGGAGCTGAATTCACGTGCGACGCTGACCAATTCGTTGAGGTTGTCCAAGCGGGCGCCGTCCTGAGGATCATCGGACGCCTCGAGTTCGGCCCGATATCCGGAACGGTCCAGCACCGCCTCGACCACGGTGCCCACATCCGGAAAATCCAGATCCTCCTGCACACCGGCCGCGCGGATCTCGTCCAGCAGATCCAGGAATCCCGCGATGGCGCGCTGGGCCCGGGTATTGAGCAGGGCCACCTTGCCGTCGGCGGCATCGCGCAGGGCTTGGCCGAAACCGATGCCGCGCTGTTCGGAATGCACGGCCACACACGCCTCGGCACGATCGCCGATACCGCGCCGCGGGGTGTTCAGGATGCGGCGCAGGCTCACCGCGTCCTCCGGATTCTCCAGCACACGCAGGTAGGCGACGATATCGCGCACCTCCTTGCGCTCGTAGAAGCGGACGCCGCCGACCACCTTGTACGGCAGTCCCATCCGGATGAAGATCTCTTCCAGCGCACGGGAATTGTTGTTGGTGCGGTAGAAGACCGCGACGTCGCCGTAGTTGTAATCGCCCTGGTCGACCAGGCGATCGATCTCGCGCGCGACGAAGGACGCCTCGTCGTGCTCGTTGTCCGCGACGTAGCCGACGATCAGGTCGCCCTCGCCCGAATCGGTCCACAACTTCTTCTCGCGCCGGCCCTCGTTGCGCGCGATGACCGCGTTCGCCGCGGACAGGATGTGCTGGGTGGAGCGGTAGTTCTGTTCCAGCAGAATGGTTTCCGCGTCCGGGACATCGCGCTCGAACTCCTCGATGTTGCGGATGGTCGCGCCGCGGAAGGCATAGATCGACTGGTCGGCATCGCCCACCACGCACAGCTCACTCGGCGGCACCGCATCCTCGCGCCGAGCCGGGGTGAACTCCGGATCCGCCGCTGCCGCACCGGCATCCGCATCGTCCGCCTCGGTGGCCGCGCCCGCGGCGTGATGGCCGACCAGCTCGCGGACCAGGACGTACTGGGCGTGGTTGGTGTCCTGGTACTCGTCCACCAGCACGTGCCGGAACCGGCGGCGGTAGTACTCGGCCACCTGCGGATGACGTTGCAGCAGGGCGACCGTCTCGCCGATCAGATCGTCGAAGTCCATCGCGTTGGCCCCGCGCAGCCGGCGCTGATATTCGGTGTACACCTGAGCGACGATGCGGGGCAGCTGACTCTCGTCGGCTTCCGCATCGATCGCGGCCTTCTCCGGGTCGATCAGCTCGTTCTTGAGATTGGAGATGGCGGTCGCGAGCAGGCGCGGGGTGTACTTCTTCGCGTCCAGTTCCAGATCGCGGCCGATCATCGCGAGCAACCGGCGCGAATCGTCGGCGTCGTAGATGGAGAAGTTGGTGTTCCGGCCGGGCAGCAGCGCGGCCTGGGTGCGCAGGATGCGCACACAGCTGGAGTGGAACGTGGACACCCACATACTCGCCGCGCGCGGGCCGACCAGCCCGGCCACCCGCTCGCGCATCTCGGCGGCGGCCTTGTTGGTGAAGGTGATCGCCAGGATCTGGCCCGGGGTGACGCCGCGGGCGGCCAGCAGATACGCGATGCGGCGAGTCAGCACGGCGGTCTTGCCCGACCCCGCGCCGGCGACGATCAGCAGCGGTGTGCCACTGTGCACCACCGCCGCGCGCTGCTGCGGATTCAGGCCCTCGAGTAGCCGCTCGACCGCCCCCGCCGCCGCATCGTGCGAGGGGCCCGCCGCCTGCCCCGCATCTTCCGCCTGCCCCGTCCGCGCGTGCGGACGCCTCTTGTCAGCCACCGTGGTCTCCATCGCTCTCCCACGCTACCGGCGAGCACCGACAAGGTTGTAGCCCTGTACCCAGCATGGCAGACTGACCACATGTCCAGTGCTCGCGCAACCACTGCAGCCCGGCCGACCGCCGTCCACCCCGGTCGCCGATTTCGCATTTGAGCGCATGGGTGTCGAAGGGGGGAATATATGGCCCACCGGGCCTGATTCACGGTGAAAGAACCCATCGGTAACGGCCAGTGGCCGCCCGCCGATCGAAGTTCTGACACGAGGAGAAGAAGTATGAGCACCTCAACGACGACGACCGGGTCCGATGCCGCGCTGCCCAGCAGCGAGGCGGAGATCGACAAGCTCCGCAAGGAGATCGACCGCCTCGACGCCGAGATCCTGGCCGCGATCAAACGCCGCACCGAGATTTCGCGCATCATCGGCCGCACTCGCATGGCCAACGGCGGCACGCGGCTGGTCCACTCCCGCGAGATGAAGGTCCTCGAGCGTTTCAGCGAGCTGGGCCAAGAGGGTCATACGCTCGCCATGCTGCTGTTGCGCCTGGGTCGCGGCCGACTCGGCCGCTGACGCACGATCAGCCGAGACAGGTTCGGCCACAGCGCTTTCGCACCGAACCGCCCCGGGCACCGGTCCCGGGGCGGTTTTCGCTGTCCGGCCACCTTCGGCCCGCCTGCTACTGCAGCGCGATGTACTTCGTCGACAGATACTCCTCGATGCCCTCGGTGCCGCCCTCGCGGCCGAAGCCCGATGCCTTCACCCCGCCGAAGGGCGCGGCCGGGTCGGAGATGACGCCCCGGTTGATCCCGACCATGCCGCTCTCCAGCCCCTCGGCGATGCGCAGCGCGCGGTCCAGATCACGGGTGTAGACGTAGGCGACCAGGCCGAATTCGGTGTCGTTGGCGGCGGCCAGCCCCTGCTCCTCGGTATCGAAGCCGATGATCGGCGCGACCGGTCCGAACACCTCCTCGCTCAGGATGCGGGCATCCGCGGGCACATCGACCAGCACGGTGGCCGGATAGAAGTAACCGGGACCGCCGGGCGCCTTGCCGCCGGTGCGCACCTGCGCCCCCTTGGACACCGCATCGTCGACCAGTTCGCCGACCGTGTCGAGCTGGTCGGCGTTGATCAGCGGTCCCAGCGTGGTGTCCGGATCGGCGCCCGGTCCCAGAGTGACCTTCTGGACCGCGGTGACGAACTTCTGGGTGAACTCCTCGATCACCGAGTTGTGCACGTGGAAACGGTTGGCCGCGGTGCACGCCTCACCGCCGTTGCGGAGTTTGGCCAGCATCGCGCCCTCGACCGCCGCGTCGATGTCGGCATCGTCGAACACCACGAACGGGGCGTTGCCCCCGAGTTCCATCGAGGTGCGCAGCAGGCCGTGCGCGGAGGACTCCACCAGCTTCCGGCCGACCTCGGTCGATCCGGTGAAGGTGAGCTTGCGCAGGCGCGGATCGTTGATCAGCGGTGCGGTCACCGCGCCGGAACGACGACTGGTGATCACCGACAGCACACCGTCGGGCAGGCCCGCGTCGCGGCACAGCTGCGCCAGCAGCAGCATGGTCAGCGGAGTGGCCGAGGCCGGTTTGACGATCATCGTGCAGCCCGCCGCCAGCGCGGGGCCGATCTTGCGAGTTCCCATGGCCAGCGGGAAGTTCCACGGCGTGATCGCCAGACACGGCCCGACCGGCTGCTTGTGCACCACGATGCGGCCGGTGCCGGTCGGCGCGGTCTGGTAGCGGCCGTGGATGCGCACGGCTTCCTCGCTGAACCAGCGGAAGAATTCCGCGCCGTAGCGCACCTCGTTGCGGCTCTCGGGCAACGCCTTGCCCATTTCCAGGGTCATCAGCAGCGCGAAATCCTCGGTGCGCTCGATGATCCGCTCGTAGACCGCGCGCAGGATCTCACCGCGCTGCCGGGCCGGCGTGGCGGCCCACTCGTCCTGCACCGCGACCGCGGCGTCGAGGGCGCGCACGGCGTCCTCCGGGGTTGCGTCGGCCACCTCGGCGAGAGTTTCGCCGGTCGCCGGATTCTCGACCGGGAAGGTGGCGCCACCGGTGGCATCGACCGGGCCACCGATCCAGAGTTGTGTGGGGACGGATGCGAGTAGTTCTCGTTCGGACACCATGTGACCAGCCTATGCCCGGCTGTCCAGCGCTCCGGGAGATCCGGTCGCGGCGTCCGCGCGCCGATCAGGGCGGTGCGGACCGGCCTGGACCGTGGTCTGATGGCTGCCGGGCCCGGTTGCGCTCGGCCCGGTCGAGCGCCGTTCGCGGCCCCGGGATGAACACCGAACGAAGACCGTGTGTGCCGCCACCATCGCCGGAATCGACCTGGGCCCATCGCCGGCGGCAGCGGTGGTCTCGGCGCCCAGACGCCGCCGGACGACAACACCCCGCCCACGCCGCCCAACGGCGACCATGTCGGCGATCCCTGCCGGGCCGGTGGCAACAAGCCCGGCCACAAGCAGTGGGTGCATCTGGACGACGATGCCGCCGCACACTACGGCACCCGCTGGATGTGGATCTGCCGGGCGAGCTGATCGGTCGCGCGGCCGCGGCGCGGCCGGCGACATCGGTTGCCTTGTCCACACGCGCGCTTGACTGGCGGTAATGTCGGATCGGTGAGCAGCGACATCACCGCGACGGCGGCCTGGCGGAAACTGCGGGAACACTATTCGGCGATCGCCGACCGGACTCTGCGCGACCTGTTCGCCGAGGATCCGCGGCGCGGCCACGAGCTGACGGTTCGGATCGCAGACCTGCACATCGACTACAGCAAGCATCGCGTGACCCGCGAAACCCTCGATCTGCTGGTCGGATTGGCCGAGGCCGCCGGTGTGACGCAGCGCCGCGACGCGATGTTCCGCGGCGAACACATCAACACCTCCGAGGATCGCGCGGTGGGGCACATCGCGCTGCGCCTGCCACCGGGGGCATCGCTGACCATCGATGGCGAGGACGCGGCCGCGCAGGTACACGAAGTCCTGCGCGCCATGGGCGATTTCACCGATCAGCTGCGATCCGGGCAGTGGCGCGGCGCGACCGGCGAGCGCATCACCACGGTGGTGAACATCGGCATCGGCGGCTCCGATCTGGGGCCGGTGATGGTGTATCAGGCGTTGCGGCACTACGTCGATGCCGGAATCTCCGCACGCTTCGTCTCCAATGTCGACCCCGCCGACCTGACCGCGAAACTCGACGGCCTCGATCCGGCCTCGACGCTGTTCATCATTTCCTCGAAGACCTTTTCGACGCTCGAGACACTCACCAACGCGACCGCCGCGCGCCGCTGGCTGGTGGATGCGCTGGGCGAGGACGCGGTCGCCAAACACTTCGTGGCCGTGTCCACCAACGCCGAGCGGGTGGCCGCGTTCGGCATCGATACCGCCAACATGTTCGGCTTCTGGGACTGGGTCGGCGGGCGCTACTCGGTCGATTCGGCGATCGGGCTGTCGGTGATGGCGACGATCGGGCGCGAGCGGTTCGCTGAGTTCCTGGCCGGAATGCACAGTGTCGACCAGCATTTCGCGCAGACACCGCTGGCAGAGAATGCGCCGGTGCTGCTGGCCCTGCTCGGCGTGTGGTACTCGAATTTCTTCGGCGCGCAGTCCCGCGCGGTGCTGCCGTACTCGAACGATCTGGCCCGGTTCCCGGCCTATCTGCAGCAGCTGACGATGGAGTCCAACGGCAAATCCGTTCGCGCCGACGGCTCCCCGGTCACGACCTCCACCGGTGAGATCTTCTGGGGTGAACCGGGCACGAACGGTCAGCACGCCTTCTACCAGCTGCTGCATCAGGGCACCCGGCTGATTCCGGCCGATTTCATCGGGTTCGCCCGGCCCACCGACGATCTGCCGACCCGCGACGGTACCGGCAGCATGCACGACATCCTGATGAGCAACCTGTTCGCGCAGACCAAGGTGCTGGCGTTCGGCAAGACCGCCGAGGAGATCGCCGCCGAGGGCACCGACCCGGATGTGGTGCCGCACAAGGTGATGCCGGGCAATCGCCCGACCACCACCATCCTCGCCCCGGAGCTGACCCCCTCGGTGCTGGGCCAGCTCATCGCCCTCTACGAGCATCAGGTCTTCGTGGAGGGCACCATCTGGGGTATCGACAGCTTCGACCAGTGGGGCGTGGAGCTGGGCAAACAGCAGGCCCTCGAACTGGCCCCGCTGCTCAGCTCCCCCGAAGATCCCGCGCCGCAAGGTGATTCGTCCACCGACGCGCTCATCCGCTGGTACCGGGAGCACCGCTGATCACGAGGCGTCATACTCGCACGCCGGTCCCCGACAACACGGCAGCCCGCGCGTACCGTTTCGGAGATCGTCGGCACGTCATCGCCGTAGTGCGCCGATGCCGAAACACGGTGCGCAGAGTAGCGCAGCTGCCTCATTCGTAGTTGTCGGAGATGCTCCGGTAGTTGTAGCCGATCAGCGGCATACCGTCGGCCTCGGCGCGTCGTAGCCAGTGGACGGTGTCGCGAAACCCGCATCCGTCCGGTGCGTTCGACCAGCGAGTTCGCGTGCCGTGACAGCGCCGTGGACTCCCGGCGGCTCAGTGCGGTAGCAGGTTGCCCATGGCCTCGTCCAGCGTCGGATAGCGGAAACGGAATCCGGTGTGCGGCAGCACTTCCGAGGTCGCGTGGCGGCCGGTGAGACCGAGGGCCGGATCGGTGCGCAGGAAGATCGCGCCGAGTTTCAGCAGCGGTGCGGGGGTCGGCGGTGCGGGCGGGCGGCGCAGATGACGTCGTAGCACGATCATCAGGTCGCGGTTGCGCACCGGGTATTCCGTTGCGGCGACCAGGATTCCGTCGGGCAGGTGCACACCGGGTTCCAGGCCGAGGGCAGCGCGGATCAGGGCCAGCCAATCCTCGATGTGGATCCAGCTGAACCACTGGTCACCCGGGCCGACGCGACCGCCGAGTCCGGCCCGGGTCAGGTCGCACAGACGTTGCAGGGCAGGGGAATCCGAATCCAGGACGATCGAGGTGCGCAGGATCGTGTGGTGCGTGGTGTTCGCCCCCTCGAAGGCCCGCTCCCACGCCCGCGCGACGCCGGTCATCTGCGGCAGGCCCCGCGGCAGCGGACTCGTTTCGGTGCAGCGCATTTCACCGGCGTCGGACCAGATCGCCGTGGTGCTCGCCTGAATCCAGTAGTCGACCGGACGATCCAGTGATGCCGAGGCCGCGACCAGGGCCGCGGTCGGATCGACTCGGCTGCGCCGCAATTCGGCGACGTTTGCCGCGGTCGGCCGACAGTCCACCAACTTCCCGGCGAGGTTGATCACCGCGGTGGGGCCCGGATTACGCAGTGCGCCAACCCAGTTGCCGACGCTGCGGCCGTCCCATTCCAGCTGTTCGAACGGCAGGTCCGGATTCCGGCGTCGAGTCAGAATGCGCACCCGGTGTCCGCGACAGGTCAGGTCGGCCGCGATATTGCGGCCCAAAGCGCCGCTGCCGCCGGCGATCACGACAGTCAACGCCTGAGCGTCCGGGGTGATCCCGGCAAGCCCGGCCAGCCGGGCGAAACCGACCCGGGCGTGGGCCTGCAACCGCCCGCCGACGACGTACCAGAAGACCGACGCGGAGATACCGGTCAGTTCGACCCGCTGGGTCAGTTCGGTGCCTCCGGGACAGGGCGTCAACGTCCAGGAGATTCGCAGCACCCCGGCCGGTTCCGGCTGCTGCACAACCAGTTCCCGGTCGGGCACGAAACTCGTGATCGTGAAGGGCCGGGCCAGCCTGCTGTGCACCGCCGCGTTCGCCCGGCCGCTGGGCAGGTAATCGCCTCGTACGCCCGCCCCGGGCGCTTCCCGCAGTCGCACCGAGGCAACGGCGGGATTCCATTCCGGCCAGCGGACCGGATCCGCCAACACCGCCCACAACCGCTCCGGCGGCAGCGCGATGAACTGTGTGTACGCCGTTGTACGTGCCATATTTCGACGCTAATCCCCCTGGTATGGGTCAGGAAGCGTGTCGCTGCTCACGTCCGTCCGGGCACCTTGTCGCATGACCGATTCGGCTCTGCCGAAGGGCACCGGCGCACCCGCTACCCGGGCGCCGGCCGCCGCCGGATGTCGCTGACTCGATCAACTGGCGGGTGTACCGGCCGACCGATTGCTCGCGCTGCACGGCGCCGCCCCGAGGCGATTCGGATACTGTCCGAGGCGCTCGGCGAGCGAACTTGTCACTGCGAGGCCGTGCGTCCGATCAGTCCACGTAGGCGCGTTCCAGGATGGCGGTGGTGTCCACCCCGGTGGGCAGGGTGCCGAAAGCGATACCCCAGTCGCCGCCGAATCTGCTCGCGCAGAAGGCATCCGCCACCGCGGCATGCCCGTGCCGGACCAGTTGCGCGCCCTGCAACACCAGTGCCATCAGCTCGACCACCCGGCGAGCGCGATATTCGATATCGCCGAAGTCGGTGAGTTCCTTGCCGATCCGGTCGATCGCGTCGTCGAGATGGTGGTTCGCGCCGCGGGCGAGCGACACCTCGTTGAAGTACGCCTCCACGCTCTCGGGCTGACGGCCCATGGCGCGCAACGCATCCAGCGCGGCGACGTTGCCCGAACCCTCCCAGATCGACATCAGCGGGGATTCGCGGAACAGCCGGGGCATGCCCGAATCCTCGACATATCCGTTGCCGCCCAAGCATTCCAGCGCTTCCGCGGCGTGCGCGGGGGCGCGCTTGCACACCCAGTACTTGGTGACCGCGAGGGCGATCCGGCGCAGCGCGGCCTCGGCCGGATCGCCTCCGGCACGGTCGGTGGCCCCGGCCAGGCGCATCATCACGGTGGTCGCGGCGTCGGATTCGATCGCCAGATCGGCCAGGACGTTGCGCATGGCAGGCTGATCGATCAGCTTGGCGCCGAACGCTTCCCGGTGCCGCGCGTGGTGCACCGCCTGGACGAGCCCGGCGCGCATCCCGGTGGCCGAGCCGATCACGCAGTCGAGCCTGGTCATGTTGACCATCTCGATGATGGTCTTGACGCCCGCGCCCTCCGGGCCCACCAGCCAGCCGACGGCGTTCTCGTATTCGATCTCCGACGAGGCGTTGGACTTGTTGCCCAATTTGTCCTTCAGGCGTTGCAGGCGAAGGGCATTGCGGCTGCCGTCGGGAAGTACCCGCGGCAGCAGGAAACAGGACAGCCCGCCCGGCGCCTGGGCCAGGGTGAGGAACATGTCCGACATCGGCGCGGAGGTGAACCATTTGTGCCCGACGACGCGGTAGGTGCCATCGGCTTGCGGTGTGGCGGTGGTGGTGTTCGCGCGGACATCCGAGCCGCCCTGTTTCTCGGTCATCGACATGCCGGCGATCAGCCCGGCCTTGGTGGACGGCTCGCGCAGACCGAAATCGTAAGTGCGCGAACCCAGCAGCGGCTCGTACCGGGCGGCCAGCTCCGGATTGTGCCGCAGCGCGGGCACGATCGCGTAGGTCATCGAGATCGGGCACATGTGACCGGCGTCGGCCATCCCCCAGGTGTAGAACTTGGCCGCGCGTGCGGTGTGCGCTCCCGGACGCTCGTCCAGCCAGGGCGAACCGTGCAGGCCGTGCCGCACCGCGACGTCCATCAACCGGTGCCAGTACGGGTGGAATTCCACCTCGTCGATCCGATTGCCGTAGCGGTCGTGCGTATGCAGCACCGGCGGGTACTCGTTGGCCACCCGGCCCCATTCCTGGGCATCGAATCCGCCTGCGAGCGAGCCCAATTCGCGCACCTCGGGCTCCGCCCAGCCCGCGCCCTCCCGGTGCAGGCCCTCGATCAGCGCCGGATTGCGCGAGTTGTCGAACGGAACGATATTCGGAACCTGGTTGAACACCTCGTGGGTGGGCATGCGGAACTCCTATTCGGGCGACGCCGGGGCTCGGTCGTCGCGGGTCTGCGGGATGCGGGCATCCGGATGCGCGCCGCCCGCATCCCGGACGTCGGCGAATCCCAGTGCGCGCAAGGCGAAATCGACGAGTTCGGGAATCACCGACTCGCTCTGCCGCGCCTCGTCGAGCGGGCCGACCAGCACCTCGCCGATTGCTCCGACCAGGGCGGCGGCGCTGATGCGTGGATTCTGCGGCGGCAGCCGGCCCGCGGCCACGCCCTCAGCGACGGCGGATTCGTAGATCTCGGCGAAGGCGCGACGGAAGCGCAGCCGCTCGGCGTCGACGGCCACGTCCACCGGTTCGGCGAGCAGGACGTAGGCCAGCTTCGGATTCTTCAACGCGCGACCGGCGAACGTCTCCACGGATGCGGTGACGCGCTCGACCACACTCCCCGCACCGGCCGCGCCCGCCTGCGCGACGGCGGCCACCTCACGCGTCACGACCTCGCGGAACACCGCGGTGACCAATTCGGACTTGCCGCTGAAGTGCTTGTACACGGTGCCCGTGGCCACCCCGGCCTCGGCCGCGACCGCCGCCATCGAGAGCCCGGCGAAACCCTCACGGGAAAGCACCCGCGCGGTCGCGTGCACGATCACGCCCGCCTGTTTGTCGAGACGGGCCTGCACAGCGGGGGTTCTGCGGTAGGCCACACAAGAAGTGAATCATGAATTCATTTCTTGACGCAAGACCCCGGCCCGGAAGTATCGTCGGATATCGGCAACGGACCGGCACGATCCGCGGGTACGGCCAACAGCGAGGAGCAGATGTGAGCGTCCGAATCGAGCGCAGCGGGCCGGTGTTCACCGTCGTCCTGGACCGGCCGGAGGCGCGCAACGCGGTCGACGGCCCGACGGCGAACGCTCTGGCGGATGCGTTCCGGGAGTTCGACGCCGATCCGGATGCTGCCGTCGCGGTACTGTGGGGCGCGGGCGGAACCTTTTGCGCCGGAGCGGATCTCAAGGGCCTGGGCACCGAGCGATCAAATCGCGTCGCGGCCGACGGCGACGGTCCGATGGGCCCGACCCGGATGCGCCTGTCCAAACCGGTGATCGCGGCGGTCTCGGGTTACGCGGTGGCCGGCGGACTCGAGCTGGCCCTGTGGTGTGATCTGCGAATCGCCGAGCAGGACAGCACCTTCGGCGTCTTCTGCCGGCGCTGGGGCGTTCCGCTCATCGACGGCGGCACGGTCCGGCTGCCCCGCATCGTCGGCCAGGGCCGCGCCATGGACATGATCCTGACCGGCCGCGCCGTCGGCGCCACCGAGGCGTTGCAGATGGGCTTGGCGAACCGTGTCGTGCCCAATGGCGAATCACGCTCTGCCGCCGAGGATCTCGCCCGGGAGCTGGCCGCGCTCCCGCAGACCTGTCTGCGCTCGGACCGGATGTCCGCGCTCGAGCAGGAGGGCCTGGGCGAGGCCGCGGCCATCGCCAACGAATTGCGCCACGGTATGGACGCCCTGTCCGACGGCGCGCTCGCGGGTGCGCAGCGCTTCGCCTCCGGCGCGGGCCGCCACGGCAGCCCGGCCTGATCTCGTCGTTCCCGCGCAACCCGCCGAGTGGGGCGATGGCACGATGACCACATGCCTGCCGATCAGCCCCCGACGAGCCGACTCGGCGTCGTCGACGAGATCTTCCTGCGCACCCACCGTGGTATGGGCACTCCGATCGCGCTGCAGGGGTTGTGGCGGTTCCCCGATCGGGTCGCACCGCAAGCGCTGGAGCCGGTGCATGCCGCACTGCGCACCGGTCCGCTGGGACGGCGGGTGGTGCGAGCGCGGATTCCCGGCGCGCGACCGTATTGGCGGGCGAATACCAGCGCCCATCCGCTCCGGATCTCCGAGCGGGTGCTACGCGCGGACGAATTGCTGGACTGGGCCGACGCCCAGGGCTCCGATCTCGATCCGGAATACGCTCCCGGCTGGCGGCTGGCCGCTGCGGCACTCGAGGACGGCGGTTCGGTCGTCGCGCTGACGTGCTCACACGTCCTGGCCGACGGGCGCGGGCTGACCATCGCGGTCGATCAGGCGCTCTCTGGCGTTGCGGCGACGGAAGTCGTCACCCCGCAATCGGATTGGGCGGATGCGTGGCGACAGTGGAGCATCGTGCTGGGCGGCGCCGCGCGGGCGTTCCGGCGCGGTGTGCCGCGACGCCCGACCGCCGCCGCGAGTCGTTCCGGCGTCGCGCGCACATGCGGTGTCGTACTGGAGATTCCGGTGCCGGACTGGGAGACTGCCGCGGCCGCGCATGCGGCGACGGGCAACAGCCTGTTCGTCCACCTGGTCGCGCGAATCCTGTGGGACAGCGGATTCGCCGAACCGCGGATCGCGGCCAGCATTCCGGTGGACACTCGCGGCGAACCGCGCGTCGACAACGACATGGCGATGACCGAGGTGACCGTCATCCGCTCGGACACCCCCGCGTCGTTGCGCGAAAAGTGCCGTGCCGCATACGAACACCGCATGTCCGGCCCACAGGGTATGCCCGAGGAGATCCTGCAGGTGCTTCCCGCCCGCGCCGCGCACGCGGTGAGTCGCGGGGCCGGGGAGCGCGACATCCTGTGCTCCAATATCGGCCCCCTCCCCACCGCCCTTTCGCACCTGGGCCCGCATCCGTGTCGCGGTGTGGCCGCCCGCGCCATCCACCCCGGCCTCACACCTCCGCTCCCTCGCACCCGCCTGTCCGCCTACCTCTCCCGCCTCGCCGGTACCTACACCCTCGCCCTCACCTCCCTGGACCCGGACCACATCGAAACTCCCACGGCCCTGCGCGATCTCGTCCGGACAACGCTCGCCGAGCACGGTCTCACGCCGGCCTTCTGGTGACCGGCCCGGCAACGCCACCGTTCGCGAATTGCCGCACATCGCGAGTACCGACCGCGCGCTGAAACGAACGCGGAGCGGTCGTCGGCCGGATCCCGCACCAGCGCACGGGCCACCGTCCGGGAGCGCGGATCGGCCGCCGACGACGCACCGGCTCGACAGCGCGGACCGTCTGCGCGGTGGTCGAACCCAGTAGCGACCGAACGACTACCGGAGGCGGGCCAGGACGTGCGGGGGAATCTCGATACCCGGGGCGAGGTCGGCGGAAGGGATGGGCGGGCCGAAGGTCTGGCGGGTGGGCAGCACGCCCGCCCAGGCGGGCCCGGCGACGTCGGACTCGTCGTCGGCGGGGTCGCCGGTGCGGGTCTTGACCGAGGATTCGGTCAGGTCCAGGGACAGGACTGTGGTGGCGGCCAACTCCTTCGCGGTGGGTGGGCGCACGGTGTCCCAGGCGCCGGGAGCGGCGTGTTCGACGATGATCCGCAGCGCGTGCAGGCGGTGGTCGTGGTCGGTGAGTTCGACCGGTCGCCCGTGCACCACCGCCGAACGGTAGTTCATCGAGAAGTGCATGGCCGAGCGCGCGTAGACGATGCCGTCGACGAGGGTGACCGCAACGGACACATCACCCGTCACGGCCGCGCGCAGGTTGCCCGCTCCGGTGGATCCGTGCAGGTAGAGAGTGTCGCCGTCGCGCCCGTAGATGGTGGGCAGCACGACCGGAGCGCCGCGCATCAGCACACCGAGATGACAGATCGTGGCGGCGTCCAGAATCGCGTCCAGCGCGGCGCGGTCGGTGGCATCGCGCCGGCCCCGGTACCGGGTCAGGGTGCTGCGGGGCGTCGGCGAAAGGGGGGTTCGGGTGGTAGCCGGCTCGGTCATATTCCCAGACTCCCCGGCGCAGTGGCATTATCGAATAGCCAATTACGCACTGTTTCGAAAGACCACTTTCATGGGCCAGCCGGATCTGCCGCTCCTGATCGACCGCACGTCGGCGACGCCGCTGGCCGTGCAGATCGCGGACGGCCTGCGCGGCGCCGCCACCGCGGGCCGGCTGCGCGGCGGCGACCAGCTGCCCTCCTCCCGCGCGCTGGCAACCCAACTCGGCGTCCACCGCACGGTCGTCACCGCCGCCTACGACCAGTTGCACGCCGAGGGCTGGCTCAGCGGCCGCCACGGTTCGGGCACCTATCTCACGGCCTCGCCCGCCGCCGCGCCGCACGGCCACGCACCCGTCAGCACCGCACGTCCGGCCACGGATCTGCTCGATCTGGTCCCGGGTACGCCGTGCGTCGCGGCGATCGACCGGGCGGCCTGGCGGCGGGCATGGCGCGCGGCCGGAGACCGAAATCCCTCGTCGCACAAGAACAGAGCGGGAGAACCCGACTACCGCGCGGTGGTCGCGGAACATCTGCTGCGACACCGCGGCCTGCACGCGGGCAGTGCGGCCGTGGTCCTGGCCACGAATGGAACCGGTTCGGCCGTCGGCGAACTCGCCTCCGCGCTGCTGCGGCCCGGCGATGCGGTCGCGGTGGAGGAGCCCGGCTATCTGCGCGCGGTCGGCGCGCTGCGAGCCGCTGGCATCCGGGTTGTCCCGGTCCCGCTCGACGCCGGCGGACTGCGGGTGGACCTGATTCCGCCGAACGTTCGTGCCGTGTATTGCACACCGGCACACCAGTTTCCGCTCGGAGCGCGGATGCCCGCGGCACGCCGGGTCGCCCTGGTCGACTTCGCCCGCCGCACCGGCGCCCTGGTGATCGAGGACGACTACGACGGCGAGCTGCGCTACGACACCGCCCCGCTCCCCCTGCTCGCCACGCTGGCCCCCGACGTGGTGATCCACCTGGGCACCACCTCGAAGATCCTGTCGACCACCCTGGGCGTCGGCTGGCTGGTCGCGACACCCGTGATCGCGAATGCCGTAGTGGCACATCGCGAATGGATCGGCACGCATCCGGCGCCCGCCGGCCAGCACGTCCTCGTGGAATTGGCCCGCAACGGGGACCTGGCCCGCCACCTGCGCCGTCTCCGCCGCGAGATGCCGCCCAGGCGAGCGCTTCTGGTGGACGAGCTGCGCGGTCACGGCCTGGACGTCCGCGGCGATGACGCCGGCTCGCACGTGACCGTGCCGCTCCCCAGCGCCGCCCACGAGGAACGAGCCGTCGCCGCGGCCCGCGCACACGGCGTGCTGCTCGACGGCCTGGCCCGGCACCACAGCGGCCCGCCGAGGGAATTCGGCGTCCCCCTCGGCTACGCCGCCCTCGCCCCCGCCGAGCTGGCCACCGCGGCCCGGATCGCCGCCCGCTGCCTGGCCGATCGGTGAGCCGGCCTTTCCGAACAGCTGTCCGCCACAGTCAGATCGGCAGTTTCACCACGACACGCGTGCCGCCGTACGGTGAGTCCTCGATGACGACCGTACCGCGATGGGCGGCAACGATTTCCGCGACGATCGCCAGGCCGAGTCCGGTTCCGCCGCTGTCCCGGCCGCGGTCGTCCTGGAGGCGGACGAACCGCTCGAAGACCCGTTCACGTTCGGGCACAGGGATTCCCGGGCCGTCGTCGTCGACGATCAGCTGCGCGCCGGACAGCGTCCGCACGGTGCGGATCGTGACGATCGAGCACGTGTGGGTGACGGCGTTGCCGAGCAGATTGCGCGCGACCCGCGTCAGCGATCGTGCGTCGCCCCGGATCCGGACCGGGTTGAACTGCCGGGCCAGCGTCACATCGGCGCGACGACCCGTCGCCTCGAGCGCGATGGCGGCGACATCGTCGAGATCTACGTCGGTGAGCGGGACGGTGAGCCCGTTCTCGTCGGCGGCGGCGAGCATCAGCAGGTCGTCGATGAGGTAGCGCATGCGTTCCGCCTCGGGCAGCAGCGTCCGGGCGGCGAGGTCGGTGTCGAACGCCCGGGGATGGTCGCGCGCGAGTTCCAAACCGCTCAGGACGGTGGCCAGTGGGCTGCGCAGTTCGTGCGAGGCGTCGGACAGGAAGCGCCGCTGGGCGAGGTGACCGGCCTCGATCCGGCCGAGCATCTCGTTCATGGTGGCGGCGAGCCGGGCGACCTCGTCGCGCGCCGAAGGCACCGGCACCCGCTCGGACAGGCCGGTGCTGCCGATCCCCGCGACATGCGACCGGATCGCCTCCACCGATTGCAACGAACGCCCCACCAGGGCATAGGTCGCCGCGGCAGCCACCAGCACAACGATCGGGGTGCCGACCGCCAAGGCGAGCGCAACCTCCGCCATCGCGTCTTCCACGGGCTGAATATTCGCCGCGACCATCACCGTGACCCGCCCGGACGGGGAATCGACCCGGCGTGCCGACAACCGCAGATCCGAATCTCCGCCCAGCGGTTGGCCGACAACGGTTTCGGCCGCCGGAATCAGCGGCGGATGATCTTCGGTGCGGGCAGAGGATCGAAGCACTCGCCCGGACCGGTCCGAGATCTCGACGATGTCGACGTACCCGTTGGGTACGAACAGCGCGGCGCTCGCGGTCTCGGGCGGGGTGGTGTGCAGTTGTGCCGCGATGTCGTCGAGGCGTGCGGTGGCGGCACTGTCGACGGTTTCGACCATCGATCGCCCCAACAACACCAGCATCAGGCCGGCGCCCAGGCCGAGCACGATCGTGATGACGGCCGTCGCGACCAGCGCCGATCGCAGCCGCAGACCCCAGCGCGACGGCGGCCAGAGCCCGGCGAGGCGTTCGCGGACCCGCATCTGCCGTCGCATACCGACTCCCTCACCGAGACGTGCATAGTTTGCTTAGCCTAAGTTAAGGTAAAGAGCGGGTCGAGTCACCATCAGGGGGTTTGCACGGCCGGAAAGGGGTCATGGGTCATGCGCGTACTGGTGGTCGAGGACGAGGCAGGACTGGCGGAAACGGTTCGCCGCGGACTCGAGCAGGAGGGATTCCACGTCGAGATCGCGAGCAACGGCGTCGACGGACTGTGGATGGCGACCGAATACGACTTCGACGCGATCGTGCTCGACATCATGATGCCGGGTCTGAGCGGATACGAAGTCCTGCGCGCGATCCGGGCCGAGGACGTCACGACGCCGGTGCTCATGCTGACCGCCAAGAACGGCGATCTGGACGAGGCCGACGCCCTGGACATGGGGGCGGACAACTATCTCACCAAACCGTTCTCGTTCGTCGTGCTCATCGCCCGGCTGCGCGCCCTGATGCGGCGGCAGTCACCGCAGCAGCGGGAGGTTCTCACCGTCGGCGATCTCGCACTCGATCCGAACCAGCGGTCGGTGCGTCGCGGTGAGGTCGAACTATCCCTGACGCCAAGGGAATTCGGGCTGCTGGAATTCCTGATGCGGCACCCGGGCACGGTGGTGAGCAAGTCGGAGATCCTGCGCAACGTCTGGGACAGCCACTACGACGGCCCGGACAACGTGGTGGCCGTCTACATCCGATATCTGCGCAGCAAGATCGACATCCCTTTCGACAGAACGACATTGAAGACCCATCGCGGGGTCGGATACCAGCTGGCCGACTAGCGCCGATTCGGCCGGTCGGGCACACCGGCATCCGCGCCCGGCGACGGATTGCGGCGATCGATCATTTCGCCGCTGCCTCGGCACCGCCATCCGGCGCCGCGCAGCGACCCCTCAATCGATCGATCGCCCCTCCGCCCGTCCGGATCGCCGTCCCGGCAGTTTCGGATGCCGGGCGTCCTCGACGCCCGGCATCCGGCGAATCCCGACGGGCGTTGGTCTATCCGGCACGCAGGTCGGCGCGAAATCGCCTGAGCAACAACACCGCGGTGGCCCCGAAGCCCGCGCACAATCCGAGCCAGATCCCGTATCCGCGCCAGTGCAGCGGATAGGCGGCGATGAGCATGACCGGAATCCCGATGCCCCAGTAGCCGATCAGCGTGATACGCAGGCTAGAGGTGGTATTCCCCAGTCCCCGCAGCAATCCGACGCAGATGTTCTGCGCGCCCTTGAGGTATTGGTGGGCGATGGCGAACCACAGCAACGCGGCCGCGGCGGCAACCACCTCGGTGCCGGCGCCGTGCAGGAAGGGCGCCAGCACCAGCCGGGGCGCGATGCAGTACAGGAGTCCGAATACGGTCATGGTCACCACGCTCACGGTGAGCACCCGGCGCGCGATATGCCCGGCCTCGTCGCGATCGCCGCGCCCGACACTGCGGCTGACCAGAATCGAGGACCCTTGGGACAAACCGATGTTCAGCTGGTAGACGATGTATGCGAGCTGGTTCACGATATTGCTCGCGGCCAGCAGTTCCGGCCCGAAGATGCCCATCAGCACGGTCGCGATGGAGGTGATCGCGGCCTCGTTGCCGTAGGTGAACGCGATCGGGGTGCCCATGGTGACCACGCGGCGCAACCTCGCCCGATCGAAGTGCCACAGATCGAGCGCGAGCAGTCCGGTGAGCTGCGCGTCCCGGCGGATCTGCGCATACAGCGAGACCAGCGTGAACACCTGAACCAGCGTGGTGGCCAGGCCGACGCCGGTCGCGCCGAGCTTCGGCAGCCCGAGCCAGCCGTAGATGAACGCGGCGTCCAGCAACGCGTTCACCCCGATCGACACCAGCGTCACGCGCAGCAGTGAGCCGGGCCTGCGCATGCCGACCGTGAACTGCCGCAACACATTCAGCCACAGCATCGGCACCAGTCCGGGAGCCAGCGCGATCATCATCGGGCGCGCGATGTCGACCACCTCGCGGCGTTGCCCGAACAGCGGCAACGCGAATCCGATCCCGATCAGGATCACCGCGGCCAGGGTGGAGACGAGAGTCGCGACGAACAGTCCGGCGCGGACCAGCTCCCGGATCTCTGTTCGCGCCTGATCGTCGAGATCGTCACTGCCGGTGCGTTTCTCACCACGACCGGCCGCACCGGCGATCTGATTGCCGATGCCGGTGACCATACCGACGCTCATGGTGCGCAGCTGGTTGTAGAGCAGAATGGCCAGCCCGCCCGCGGCGATGGAGGTGACGCCCAGCAGGCCCATCATCGCCAGATCGACCGTGGTCAAAGCAACCTGGGCCAGCTGAATGCCCGCGATCGGGGAGGCCAGGGCGATGACCGGACGGTATTCGCGCAGCCGTCCCGGGGGGCTGCCGAGTAGCGCGGCCATCAGGCACCCGCCTTACGACACAGGTCGGCGGCGGCGATGTGCACCGAATCGGCGTACGCGTCGAGCAGCCGGTGCAGCCGCCGGTGGGCGGCCTCGTCCAGGAGTCCGCGGGCACGCAGCCAGTCGTCGTCGTACATGGTGTCCAGATATTTCTCCCCGGCATCGCAGATCAGCACCACGATCGTGCTGCCCGCCGGCACGAGCGCCAGGCGACGCAACGCGAGACTTGTTGCGGCGCCGCCGGTTCCGCCGATGAGCAGGCCGGTGCGGCGGGCGACGACCCGCGCGGCGGTGAAGGCGGCGAGATCGCCGACCGGAACGCCCTCGTCGATACAGCCGTAGTCGACATTGCTGCCCACGGTGAAGCCCGGCGGACTCCCGGCGCCGGTCTGCCAATAGCTGCCGCCCGGACCGCCGAAGATGATCGAGCCGAGCGGCTCGACCCCGATCGTGGTGACCCGCATCCCGCGGCGTCGCAGTTCCCGCGTTGTGCCGCACAGTGATCCGCCGGTGCCGACCGCGCCGACCAGATAGTCGATCCGATCCAGCGCGCCGGCCAATTCCCCGGCGAGCTCGGCGTATCCGTCGTTGTTGGCGGGGTTGTTGTGCTGGTCCGGGCGGAAACCGCCGGTGCGAGCGGCGATTTCGTCGGCGACCCGGCGGCGTTCCACGGTGCTCGGCCCGCCGCCGGCGGCGCTGTCGACCATGACCAGTTCCGCGCCCATCGCGGCCATGGCGCGCAGCTTGTCCTGGGCGGCATGCGAATCCACCACGGCGGTGAAACGGTATCCGCGTTCCAACGCGATCATCGCCAGACCGAGACCGGTGTTGCCGGAGGTCGGTTCGACGATATGGCCGCCCGGTCGCAACCGGCCGGTGCGTTCGGCCGCGAGGATCATCTGGCGAGCCATCCGGATCTTGCCGGAGCCGGTCGGGTTGAACTGCTCGAGTTTGAGCAGTAGCCGCGTGCCAGAGCCGGTGCGGGTGAGCTCCAACAGGGGCGTATCGCCGACGAGCGCGGAAGCGTGATCCGCGATCACGGCGGTCGGTCGGCTGATCGTGGTCAGCATGGTTGGCGTTCCTTCCAGGCGCGTCGGCATCAGTGGGAGTCGATCGACCAGGTGTATCGGCCGTCTCGGGTGTGGACACGGACCTTGGGCGGCAGCGGCAACTGATGGAATCCGCTCTCGTTCTTGTCCATCTGATATCCGGCCGTGTTGGGGTAGACGATCAGATCTCCGTATCGCGGCGGCCGCTCGAAAGTTATCTTGCGCCAAGTCAATACGTCGTATTCCAGGCAGCTGGAGCCGGCGATGAAGGCGGCGATCGGCCCCTGGCCGGTGGCACGGTCGCCGGTCGGACCGGCGGGCCACAGCAGCGGGTCCGGCAGGAATTCACTGCCCTTCCACTGTTCGGAGACGCTCATGCTGAGTCCGGCGACGGTCACCGCGAAATGATCGCCGCGCGCCTTGCAACCCTGCACCGGGAACACCGAGAAGCCCGCCTGATCGAGCAGCGCCCGCCCGGGTTCGCACAGCAGCCGGATGGAGGTTTGCGCGAATCGCGGCCCGACCTGCTCCAGGATGGCGGTCAGCATATCCGCCCCGGCCGGAGTCTGATGGTAGGGGTAGAAGCGGGTGAAACGCTTTGCGGCGTGGAACCATTCGTCGGAATAGTCCTGCTGGAAACGTCGCCAGTCCGCGGAATCGACGTAGTCGCAGGCGAACCCGCCGCCGATGTCGATCGCCGTGGCGGCCAGGCCCCGAGCCCGCGCATCCAGGCAGCGGTCGATCAACTCGTTCGCCAGCTCGGCCCGCGGCCGCGGCAGGTAGCCGTCGAGATGGAAGGAGAAGCCGTCCATCGTAATGCCCTCGCGCGCCTGCACACAGCGGTCCAGCGCGCGGCCGAGTTGTCCGGGATCCAGTCCGAATCGGCTGTTCGGGCCGGTCGGAGGCAGGACCCGCAACAGCACCCGGGCGGCGACGCCGACGCCGATGAGCCGCTCCAGCTCGTCGAGGTCGTCTATGGCGATCAGGCATTCGTGCCGGGCGGCCAGCCAGAGCAGTTCGGTGGATTTGGCGGGCCCGGTCACGACGATGTCCCGGCCGCGCACGCCGTGACCGAGGGCGTGCACCAGTTCCGGGGCGCTGGCGACGTCGACCCCGCCGTCACGCCGGGCGCACGCGTCGAGCCAGGCCCCGGCCTTGTTCGCCTTCTTGCCGAAGTAGATTCGGCCCTCGACGCCTGCGGCGCGCAGCGCGGCCCGGAACGCGTCGAGGTTGGCGGCGAACCGCTCGGGGTCGATCACGTGGAACGGACCACCCACCGCGCGCGCGATATCACCGAGCAGTACCGGGTCGGATTGAACCGCCGCCGCCCAGTCCGATTGGCGGGCCGGAAGGGCCGGGCCGACGGTCGTCGCCGTGTCAGGCGCTGTCATCCGGTTCGGCACAGTCATGTCCACAACTCGACGTTCCGTCCTCGTCCGGCGGCGATGGCACGGGTGGCGAGCGCGTGCGCGACCGGGATATCGGTGATGATCATGCCGCTGGAGAACGCGAACACCCGGTCGGCCGGGGTGCGGCGGCCCGGTGACCGCCCGGCGATGATGTCGGGCAGCACCGCATCGACGCGCACCTGTCCGCCGGACGCCAATCTCGTTCCGGTGACTCCCAATTGGCCGATGCTGGTGGTGATGTTGTAGTCCGAATCGCGCATCGCTCCGGCCGCGACACCCTTGCTGGCGACCGAGATCATCAGGCCGCCGGGCGGCAGCCACCGCACATCGATCGGCGGATGCGCCGCGCGGCCCGAGGCCACGACCACGATGTCGGAGTCCGCGACCGCCTCGCGCACATCCTCCACCATCTCCAGCTCACGATCCGGGAAGTGTTCGCGCAGTGTGCGTTTCGACGACGCGATGCCCTCGGGGTGGGTGCCGAACAGTCGCAAGGTCCGCAGTTCCGGCAGCACGGTCAGCAGATACGGCAGCGTGTTCACTCCCTGCACGCCGGTGCCGATCATCAGCGCCGAGCGCGCGCCGGGCGCGGCACACGACCGCGCGATCAGGGCGGTGGTGGCCGGCGTGCGAGAGGCGCCGACGCGCTGACAATCCATCAGCGCGAACGGAAGTCCGGTCGCGTCGTCGTACAGCGTGATCGTGGTGTAGTACTTCTCGTTGGTCTGGCTGCCCTGGCGATACGAGGTCTTGAACCCGAGGTGTTCGAGGTTGGCGTCGTAGCCGAGCATCGAATACGACACCGAATCACGCCGCTCGTCGGGCAGCGGCATCATCAATTTGGTCGGGCAGCGGGACTCGCCTCGAGCGAAGGCCAGGTAGCCGTCCTCGACGGCACTGATCACATCCGACGGGGACACCTGCAGGTCCGCCAGATCGCTCCGGGTGAGGATATGCATGGGGATGCGGTCCAATCGTGGTGCTGGGAATCCGCTGAGAAGATGCGGCGCTTCGCAGGCTAGCCTTACCTAATCAGACGGGCAAGGATTAAAGGAAAGTCTTGGTCAGGGCAACATCTCAGCTCCGCCGTCGCCGTTGACATCGCCCGAACCGGATGCCTAGCCTTTCAGGAAATGAGGGAAGGCTAACCGAATATGCTGAGCCATATGCCATCCGGTTCCGGCCGGCGACCCGGCAGTTCCCGGACCCGCTCCCGGCCGCGGCGAGCGCTGTCGACCACGGTGCTGCTCACCACGGTTCTGGTGCTGACGATCACCGGATGCAGCCCGAGCACGACGACCGCGTCGAACGGCCACCGGACGACGATCACCGATGCGCTGGGCCGGAAGGTCCAGGTGCGGTTACCCGCACAACGCGTACTCCTGGGCGGACAGCGCCTGATCTACACCACGGCATTGCTGAACAAGGACGATCCCACCCGCGACGTGGCGGGCTGGCCGGACGATCTGCTGCAGAACGATCCGGACACGTACGACAAGTACCGAGCGCGCTTCCCGCAGCTGGACAAGGTCACCACCACCGGTGAGATCTCCGCCGGATCGCTGTCCGCCGAACAGGCGCTGCAACTGCGTCCGGACGTATTCGTCGTCAGCGCGGCGAGTTTCGCGGCGGCGCAGGACGCCGGAATCGTGAGCAAGCTGGACAAGGCCGGTATCCCGACGGTCGTGATCGACTACTTCGTCGACCCCGTGGCGCACACCGTGCCCAGCATCCGCGCGCTCGGACAGATCTTCGGCCGGGAACAGCAGGCCCGGACGTTCATCGATTACTACCAGTCCAGGGTGAGGATGGTGCGCGACCGTTTGGCCGCCGCGCACGCGACACCGACACCGGCATTCCTGTGGCGAGCGCCCGGATATTACGACTGCTGTTCGACTTTCGCGCGCAGCAATCTCGCGGCGATCGTCACCGCCGCCGGCGGGGCGAACCTCGGCGACGACCTGTTGTCCACCCCGCAGGGCACGCTGTCACCGGAGAAGATCCTCGAGCGCAACCCCGCGGTCGTCATCGCCACCGGCGCGAACTGGGCGCCGGGCAAAACGCCGGTCAAGGCGGGCGGGTTCGTGGCGCTCGGCTACCACGAGACGCCCGAGGCCGCGCGCAGCCAGCTCGCGTCGGTGGTGTCGGAACAACCGGGCTTCGGCACGCTCGCCGCGGTCCGCGAGCATCGCACCTTCGCGCTGTGGCACCACTTCTACGATTCGCCGTACAACTACCTGGCCATCGAATGGATGGCGAAATGGCTGCACCCCGAGCTGTTCGCCGACGTGGACCCCGGTGCCGAACTGACCGAACTGCACACGAAGTTCCTGCCGATCGCCGCCGGCGGCACCTTCTGGACGGAACTCTCGTGACCGCGGTGAACTCCAGGCCGATCGCACCGCCGGTCTCGGCGCAGGAGAGCTATCGGGCGCTCACCCGTCGACGGATTCTGATCCTCACCGCGCTCGCGCTGCTCACGGCGGTGGTGTTCTGCGGCGACGTGATGATCGGCGGAGCGCCGATGCCCGCCGGCGATCTGCTGCGGGCCGCGTTCACGCCGGGCCGGGCTCCGGCCGTGGACGACCAGATCGTCTGGGGCATAAGGCTTCCCATGTCGATCACCGGAATCCTGGTGGGCGGCGCGCTGGCCGCTGCGGGCGCGGGGATGCAGACGATCCTGAACAACCCGCTGGCCGAGCCCTATACGCTCGGCGTCTCCGCCGCCGCGGGATTCGGCGCGGCACTGGCCGCGGTCACCGGCTTCACCAGCCTGCTGCCGCTCGGCAATGAGCTCGGAATGGCCGGCAGCGCATGGATATTCGCGATCGGCGCCTGCGTGATCATTCTCGGATTCAGCCGGTTGCGCGGTACCGGTGCCGAAACCATGATCCTGCTGGGCATCGCGATCGTCTTCCTGTTCAACGCGCTGCTCGCGCTGATGCAGTACGTCGCCTCCGAGGTGCAACTGCAGCAGGTCGTGTTCTGGACGCTCGGCAGCCTCAGCCGCGCGACCTGGCCGCAGATCGGCACCCTCGCGGTCGTCACCGCGGTGCTGCTGCCCTTCTTCTATTGGCAGGCATGGACATTGACCGCCTTCCGGATGGGTGACGACCGCGCCAACGCGCTCGGCGTGCCGGTCGATCGGATGCGCACCATCGCCCTGGTGGGCGTCTCACTGCTGGCCGCCACCGCCGTATCGATCGCGGGCACGATCGGGTTCATCGGACTCGTCGGGCCGCACATCGCGCGAATCCTCGTCGGCGAGGATCAGCGGTACTTCCTCACCGCCTCGATCCTCAGCGGAGCCACCCTGCTGACCGGTGCATCGATGGTCAGCAAGATCGTCGTCCCGGGCGTGATCATCCCGGTCGGCGTGATCACCTCACTGGTCGGCGTCCCGGTATTCCTGCTCATCATCATGACCCGGCGACAGCGGACGTGGACATGACCATCACCGTCGAGAATCTGGACTTCACCTACGGCCGCACCATGATTCTGCGGTCGATCTCACTGCCGGCGTTGCGGCCCGGTGCGATGTACGCGGTCGTGGGTCCGAACGGGGCCGGTAAGTCCACGTTGCTGCGCTGTATCGCCGGGCTGCAACGACATTCGGGCACGATCACCCTCGGCGATGGCAATGGCAACGGGTCGGGCGCGGCGAATCAGGACGGGTCGGTGCTGTATCTGCCCCAGGATCCGCCGCCCGCCACCACGCTGACCGTGTTCGAGAATGTGCTGCTCGCCTATCAGCAGCGGGCCGGATTCCGAGTCGAGCGCGGCACCGTGGATCTGGTGTCCGCGGTTCTGGAGCAGGTCGGGCTCACCCCGGTCGCCGACCGCAAGATGGCGCACCTGTCCGGCGGCCAACGACAATTGGTGAGCCTAGCGCAGGCCATCGTGCGACGGCCGTCGGTGCTGTTACTCGACGAACCGACCAGCAGCCTGGACCTGCACAATCAGCTGAAAATGCTCGCACTCGTCCGGGAATACGCGCAGGAGCAGCCCGCGGTCGTCATAACGACAATTCACGACCTGACCCATGCGGCCCGATTCGCGGATCACGTCATCGTGCTGCACGATGGCGCCGTGCACACCGTCGGCACACCCCGCGAAGTGATCACCGAAGATATGCTGCGCCAGGTCTACCGGGTCAACGCGCAAATCCATTTCAGCGACGACGATACGCTCACACTCGCCGCGACCTCGGCATACGTCACGGAGAACTGATCCGGCAGCGGGCTGCTTTCCCTTTTTGCCGGGACCCCGAACCGAGAGGTGCACCGCCCTTCTCATCGTCCTCTAATATAGATTTTTCTATTATTTTCACATGGACGCATTTGGGGTTCTCGGCAACCCGGCTCGCCGACAGATTCTGGAATTGCTCGCCTCGGGTGAGAAAAGTTCCGGAGCCATCACCCGGACAATCAGCGAACATCGCGGAATTTCCGAAGCAGCGGTCTCACAACATCTCAAAGCGTTACTCGACAATGGCCTGGCAACGGTGCGCCCCGCCGGCATGAACCGTTTCTATGCCGTCGATGTCGACGGCCTGCACCGGCTGACCGCATGGCTCGCGCAATTCCCGCAGCCGCCCCGGCAGGATCACCATCCCGCCCCGCCCCCGCAACGCCGGGTCCAGCACAGACACCCGTCTTCGGACCGCATGGCCCGCGGCCTTCCCGCCGTTCACCTCCGGCAGGCCCGGTGAGCGCCGCGGCCCCACCACGGCGAAGCAGCGACCACTAGACTCGTCCCCATGTCCGAACACGATGTCCTCGCGCGGATCACCGAACTGGTGGATCGGGAGCATCAGCTCCGGTCCAAAGCAGAACAGGGGGCGCTCGACCAGGAGACCGAACGGGCGCAATTGGCCGAGCTGGAGGTGCAGCTCGACCAGTGCTGGGACCTGCTGCGGCAGCGGCGCGCCCGCAGAGATCAGGGCGGCGATCCGGACGATGCCCAGGTCAACCCCGCCAAGCAGGTCGAGGGATACCTGCAGTAACAGCTACCATCGTCCCCATGGCAGAGATTTCCACCGCGGACGGCGTGGTTCGCGGCCATCGCGGCCGTCATGTCGCGCGCTGGCGTTCGATTCCCTATGCGGCCGCCCCGGTCGGCGAGCTGCGGTTCCGGGCTCCGCAACCGGTGCAGCCGTGGCAGGGGGTGCGCGAGGCCACCGAATTCGCGTTCGCCGCGATGCAGCACCGCAGGGGCGCCCGGATCGGTCCGCGAACCACGCAGTTGACCGCCGAGGATTGCCTGACGCTGAATGTCGTCGCCCCGGCGGAGCCGTCCTCGACTCCGCGCCCGGTCATGGTGTTCATCCACGGTGGCGCGTATCTGATCGGGACCTCGGCCCTGAGCCTGTACTCGGGTAGCCGACTGGCCACTCGCGGTGACGTCGTGGTCGTATCCATCAACTACCGTCTCGGCGCGTTCGGCTACGTCGATTTCAGCGAATTCTCCACGCCCGAACGGCCTTTCGATTCGAATCTGGGCCTGCGCGATCAGGTGGCCGCGCTCGAGTGGGTGCAGCGCAACATCGCCGCATTCGGCGGAGATCCGGACAACGTCACCGTATTCGGCGAATCCGCGGGCGCGCACGCGGTGCTGTCGCTGCTGGCCACGCCGGCCGCGCGAGGGCTGTTCCATCGCGGGATCGCCCAGAGCGCGCCCGCCGACTGGGCGATGACCGCGGAACAGGCCCGGCTGTTCGGTCGCAGCTGTATCGAAAAGCTCGGCGCCACACCGGAAAACGCGGCGAAGATGCTCGTCGAGGCCAGCCCGAACGAGATCCGCAAGGCCGTGGAGTCCCGGCTGAGCAAGTGGTCCCGGCAGTATCCGGGCACCTTCGCCGTATCCCCGGTCGTGGACGGCGACTATCTGCCCGAGGCGCCGATCGACGCGATCGTGAACGGCACGGCTCATCCGCTGCCGCTGATCATCGGCACCAACCGCAACGAGGCGACGCTGTTCGCCCGGTTCGACGACACCCTGCCCACCACGCAGGAGCGCATGCGCAAGGTGCTGGCCGGTTCCGAGGACGCCGAAGCCCGCATCACCGCGGCGTATCCCGGCTATCCGGCACCGAAGACGGCCGTGCGCGCGGGCGGCGACTTCGTGTTCTGGCGACCCTCGCTCGAGGTCATGGCAGGACACAGCCGGTACGCGCCGACCTACGCCTATCGCTTCGACTTCGCACCGCGCGCGATCCGGTTGGCCGGTTTCGGCGCGACGCACGCACTGGACCTGATCCCCGTCTTCGGCGGGGTGGACTCCCCGATCGGCCGGGCGTTCACGGCCGCGGGCGGGCGCAAGGGTTTCCTCGCGGTGCAACGCGAATTCCAGGACAACTGGCTGTCTTTCGCACGTACCGGCGCACCGCTGCCGTCCTGGCCCGAGTACAGCGAACAGCGCCGCATCACCCGCGTCATCGACTCGCCGCCGCGTCTCGAGGTGGATCCGGACAAGTCCAAACGGCTTGCCTGGGAAGGGATTCGCGTCCCGACCGGATGTTGAGCGGCTAGCTCGGCAGGACTCCGGCCAGGACCGTCGCCACCGTCTTCACCACCTCCGCGGGCTCCGGTGGCGCGCTCCGATCGGCGAAGCGCAGATGCCCCGCGCCGACCAATGTCGGTGCGAGCGTGCCGATGTCGGCGTCGGCCGCGATCCGCCCGAGTTCGCGTTCCCGGCGCAGATAGGTCGCGATCATCTCACCGGCCTCGTGCAGCAGCGGTATTCCGGTGGGCCGGGAACGGCGCAGCCGGGCGCGCAGTTCGTCGCGGAAGATGACGAGACTGACAATCGAAACCGCGACGGTGCCGAACAGTTCGGTCAATGCGGCGGTGAGGTTGCCGGTGACCGTTCCGGTTCCGGCGGATTCCTCCAGCGCGTGCGCCTGCGCGGCGAGCCTCGCGATGCGGTCGCGGACGAGTTCGGCCAGGAATTCGTCGAAATCGGTGAAGTGCCGGTGCAGTACCCCCTTCGCGCAGCCCGCCTCCGTGGTGACCGCGCGACTGGTCAGCGCGTCGGGACCGTCTCGCAGCAGGATGCGCTCGGCCGCGTCGAACAATTGCTCGCGCACATCACGCAGGGCCACTCCCGTGGGCACCGGCACTCCTTCCGCTCAGGGCGAACGCGATCGGCCATCCGGACGATTGTCGAGTGGGCATGCGCCCATTATGGTGGGCACATGCCCACTCTACCTTCCGGACAGCCACGTTCCCGGCCCGCCCCACCCTAGACGCCCGCCGCGAACGCCCCGCACGAGGCGCGCGTCATCGCCGAAT
>CBJNFW010000075.1:0-29708 GCA_966435935.1 uncultured Nocardia sp. | reverse complement strand
CACCGTGTTCGACGCCGTGTATCTCGGATTGTTCCCTACCGCATTGGGTTTCACCGCGTGGTCGTACGCGCTGAGCCGCACACCCGCCGGCCGGCTCAGCACCACCAGCTATGCCGTGCCCGCCCTCTCGATCGTGCTGTCGTGGCTGCTGCTGGACGAGGTGCCCACGCCCTGGGCCCTGATAGGCGGCATCATCTGCCTTGCGGGCGTGGCCGTTTCGCGTCGCCGGGGAGTTGAGCGAAAGAGTCTTCGGCCCGGGGCCGACCCGGGCCGCCGGAGTGTGCGCGGACGCGCCATCGGCGGGCACGGATCGCGAACAGCGGCAGCGGGGAACATCGGCGGGGCCGGTGGTGGTTGTTCCCTGCGAGCGGAGAAGGAGTGGTGATGCTGGCTATCGGTTTCGACGAGCCCGGAGGTCCGGAAGTGCTGCGCGCGGTGCAGGTGCCCGAACCGCATGCGGGGCCGGGACAGGTCCGGATCCGGGTTGCGGCGGCGACGGTGAACCCGTCCGACCTGGTGACCAGGAGCGGCGCGGCGCACGATCGGTATCGCGACGTGACGCCGCCGTACGTGCCGGGATGGGATGCGGCCGGCGTGATCGACGAGATCGGTCCCGGGTCGCGCTGGCAGGTCGGGGACCAGGTCGTCGCGATCACCAAACCGGTGTTGGAAGGGGGCGGTGCGTACGCGGAAAGGATTGTGGTCTCCGATGATTCGGTGGCGCCGATCCCTGCCGGAGCCGATGCCGTCGCGGCGGCCACGCTGCCGATGAACGGGCTCACCGCCGCCCTCGCGCTGGATGCGGCCGGTGCCCGGCCGGGCGGGACGATCGCGGTGACCGGTGCGGCGGGCGCGGTCGGCGGGTACGTGATCCAGTTGGCCCGGCATCGCGAACTCACCGTGCTCGCCGACGCCGCACCCCGGGACGAGCAACTGGTCGCCGACCTCGGTGCCGATGTCGTCCTCGCGCGGGGCGACGATTTCGCTCGCCGCGTCCGCGACCGGGTACCCGGCGGCGTCGACAGTGTGATCGACTGCGCGCTGCAGGGAGCCGCCGTACTGCCCGCCGTGCGCGACAACGGATCCTATGTCGCGCTGCGGCCGCCCCGGTTGAGCGGAGCCGTCGAATCAGAGCGTGGTATCGCCGTGGACTACATCATGGTTCTGGACCGCGTCCACGATTCGGCCACGCTCACCGAACTGAGCCGCCTGGCCTCCGACGGGGTGCTGACTCTGCGTGTGGCCCAGACCTTTCCGGCCGCGCAGGCCGCCGACGCGCATCGCATGCTGGAAGCCGGAGGTGTGCGCGGCCGTATCGTGCTGACCTTCTGAGCGGGTCTGCCCGGATGGATCGGTGACGACCTTCATCGAGACCGGTGTCACAGCTGGGACGCCCCGCCGTCCACGGGCAGCTCGGCGCCGGTGGTATAGGTGGCGTCGAAGGCGAGATATGCGACGGCTCGGGCGATTTCGTCGGATTCGCCGAAACGGAGCATGGGATTGTTCGCGGTCATCTGCGCCCGGGTGCGTTCGGCGTCCGGCGCGGGCATCGACTTCTCGAGGATTCCGGTGTCGATGGGCCCCGGGCTGACCGCGTTGACGCGGATGCCTCGGGGCAGCAATTCCCGGGCGAGGCTGCGGGTCATCGAGCGGAGGGCGGCTTTGCCGGCAGCGTACGCACTGATCATCGGCAGGCCTTTGCTGTTGGCGACCGAGGTGGTCAGGACGATTCCGCTGCCGGACCGCAGCAGCGGCGCGAGTTTCTGCACGGTGAAGTACGCGCCCTTGGCGTTGACGGTGAGCAGTTCGTCGTAGACCTGCTCGGTCATCTCCTCGAACGGCACGAACCGGGTGATGCCCGCGTTGACGAAAAGCGCGTCCACAAGGCCGAACTCGCGTTTCACCCGGTCGGCGAGATCGTCCATATCCGATAGCGATGCCGCGTCGCTGCGGACGGCCACGGCGTTCTCGCCCAGGCGCTCGCGGGCGGCGTCGAGCGTGTGCTGCGTGCGGCCGGTGATCAATACCCGTGCGCCGCCGGTGATCAGCAGTTGTGCCGTCGTGAAGCCGAATCCGCTACTGCCGCCGGTGATCACGACATTCTTACCTTCGTACCTACCCATACGGACGACCTCGATTCCTGTCCACATCGCGTGATCGGCTGGTGCCCGGCGTCTTTCGGCTCCGGGCCTTGCGCCTTCGAGTCAAGGACAACTCGCGGCCGCCGTCCAAGACCTGTTACGCACCTCGTCATGCGGCTGCCGCATGACGGGTAGGCTGGTCCGGTGTCCGATCCTGCCGCCGTGCCCGCCGGGATCGATCTCGATCTACGCCTGGTGCGGTACTTCACCGTGGTCGCGGAATACGAGAACTTCGGTCGCGCGGCCGTCGTATTGCGCGTCGCTCAGCCGTCACTGAGCCGGCAGATCCAACGGCTGGAGGATCAGCTGCGGGTGCGTCTGTTCGACCGCACTCCGCAGGGCAGCCGCCTCACCGAGGCGGGCCGGGCCTTTTTGCCGCGCGCTCGGGCCGTGCTGGACGCGGCACATCGGGCCGTGCTCACCGCGCGCGCCGCCGCTCCGCCGGAGACGATCACCATCGGATACGTCGGTGATCTGGTCATCACCCCGGCCGTGCGTGAGTTACGTCGCAGCTACCCGGATGCCGACATCCGCACCCGGCACCTGAGCTGGCAGCACGCCCACGCACTCGCCGAACACCGCGTCGACGCGCTCGTCGCTCGGCTGCCGCTTCCGTATTCGCCGGACCAGGTGCGCGTGGAGGTTCTCCGCGCCGAACCGCGTGTACTGGTCGTCGCGCGGTCGCACCCCTGGGCGGGGAAGGATTCGATCACCCTCGACCAGCTCGACGGCGCGGAGCTGGTGGCCTGTACCAGTACACCGACCATCTGGAGTGTGCCCCGTTCGGGCCCGGACGGCAGCGCGCCGCCGAACGGTCCCGGTGCTGCGGACAGCTTCGAGGACAAACTGGAGCTGATCGCCACTGGCGAATGTATGGCAATCCTGCCCGCCGGTGACCGGCGACCCACGCTCCACGCGGAGTTGGTCAGCATTCCCCTGCACGGGATCGAACCGTGCCGGGTGGTGGTCGCCACCCACGCCGAGGATCGCACTCCGCTGACCGCGGCCTTCCGTGAACTCGCCCGAACGCATCTCGTCGCAGACTTCTGAAAGCCGCCTGCTCGACATCATTGGCCGGTCGGCGATGTCAAGGTCGGCCGTAAACACTGCGGGCAGTGGCGTTTTCGGCTGCCGCCTCGGTGTCTTTGTGGACTTCGGGCAGTACGACCAGTCGTCGATCGCTGGGAAGAAGGTCGAGCCGTGGCCAGGTCGGGGTCGGCCCGCGGATACCCGCTCGGCCAGTTCCGGTAGGGCGGCGAGCGGGGTGCTCCGGTGTGCGAAACCGGGCGGTGAAACCGCCTGGGACGAAAAATGATCGCCAGCCCACCGGCCGGCGTGCGGCGACACTCAGCGCGGTTGCGGCGGGGTCCAGAGGCGCTGGAGCAGAGAGCGGAGGGTTTCGCGTTCGTCCGGGGCCAGCGGAGCGAGGAATCGATCCTCCAGCTCGTCGGCGAGTTCGTCTGCGCGCGCGGCGATTTCGCGGCCCGAGTCGGTGATTTCCACCGCGTTGCGACGGCGGTCGCCGGGATCGCCCCGGCGGGTCACGTAACCGGCTCGCTCGAGGCCGTCCACCAGGGTGACCACGGTGCTGGCGGCAGCGTTCATGGTGCGGCTCAACTCGTTCTGCGCGAGCGGGCCGTACCGGCGCAGCATGGTGAGGACCCCGTGTGCCTTCGTTGAAAGACCCAGTGCGGCAAGCTCTTTGGTCTGTACGTCGGTGGCCGCCTGGCCGACGACCGCGGTCAGGAAGGTGGTGCGGCGCAGGAAGCGTTCCGCATCGTCCGGTTGGGTGCGCACGACACATCATATCCGAACAGGTTATTCGACAGAGAACGGTTTCTAGTAATACTATTCGATACTGAATGATTTATCGACGAAGGAAGTGGTCGACGTGCTCCAACCCTCCGAAGTACAGCTGCTCTTCGCTGACCTGCAGGAATCCATCGTGCCGCTGAGCCGCACCCGCTCCGCGGCCGGCATTCGCGCCTCGGCCCGTGTCCTGGCCGACGTCGGCGGGATACTCGGGCTGCCCGCCACGGTGTCGATCGCGCCGAGACCGCAAGGGCCGGACCCGATCGCGGAGCTGGCCGGCCTGCGGCCGGTGGGCGGGGTGCAGGTGCGTTCCGGCGCGAGCTGCGCGGACCATGCGGGCACCCGCGACGCACTCGCCGCCACCGGGCGTCCGGTCGTGCTGATCTGTGGCGTGCTGACCGAACTGGTGGTGCAGCTGACCGCGCTCGACCTGATCGACGCGGGTATGCGCGTCTACGTCGCGCTGGATGCGTGCGGTGGCTTATCGGACAGCACCGAGGCGGTGGCACTGCGCCGGATCGAATCCGCGGGCGGGTTCGTCGGCTGCGTTCCGAACCTCGCCGCGGATATGGTGCGGGACTTCACCACTGCGAGTGGCGCGCGGGTGATCGGCGCCCTGCACGGCTTGCTCAGTGCGGCTTGACTCCGGCCGGGCCGCCGGCGGCGGTCACTCCGCTCGCGCGTACCGGGCCGCGGCGATGACCGCGTCCATGTCCACCAACAGGTTCGGATCGTGGTCCTGTGCCTCGCGGAACTCGAGGATCACATCGTCGATGGTGGTCCGGCGGCCCAGCGTGGTCAGCTCCTGACGCAGATAGGTACTCAACGGGATGCCGGCCGCGCCCGCGCGACGAGTGAAGACGACCGCGGCCTCGTCGGACAGGTCGCGCATCAATGCCGCTGCGTCACTGTCGATTTCGGCAACGGGCGGGTCGGGTAGTTCGGCGTGCAGGAATTCGACGACGTCATCGAGCGGGATGCGCGTGCCCGCGAGCCCGGTCAGCTCCACTCGGATGTAAGCCGCGGCGGACATGCCCGCTGCCTGGGCCCGCCGTCGCAGGACACGGGCGGCCGGTTCGGGCAGATCCTCGATCACGATCGTCGACATGGTGACCACCGTAGGCAGCGATCGCGAGTGATGCCAGCGCCGAGACCGAGTCGTGTCCTTTCGATGAAAGCAACAGGTGCGAAACGCGATTCGCCCAGGCTCGTGTCGAGGCGTACCGCGTCATTCGGGCAGTGGCGGCAGCGCGGGCCGGTCCAGGCACAGCCGTGCTCGGTCGCCCGGATGGATGCGGACCGGCACGCGCGCGCCGACGAAACCGATCTGAGCGCGACGGGCGGCGGTGCGGAAGCCGAACCGGGCCGTGGTGGTGTATTCGCTGCCATCCGGATATGCCACTCGCACAGCCACATTCGCAAGGCACGCCTCCGCGTCGGGCAAACTGCGGGCGGGAATGTCGAGGAAGTCGATGCCGGTGATCGTCGCGGTCGCGCGCACACCCGTGCGGTACAGCTCCTCGGCCTCCTCGGCGGTGATCTGCCGGTTGCCGTCGGGGAGCAGGTCACGTCCGTACCGCCGTTCGACGGCCACCCGCGCCAATTCGCGGATGCCGATACCGGTCACTTCGGGAACGACCGAGGGCTCCAGGCCCAGGCGCATCGCGGCGGCTACCCGTTCGGCGTACTCCTCGTTCCACAACGCCTTGGTGGTCGGCGAAACCTGTTCGGGCCAAACGATTCCGTAACGATCGGGATGTTCGCGGTCGATCGTGGCCGGAAATTCGTCGCCGCATTCGGGCACCCGCTCGCCGGGACCGTAACGCCGACCCACCCGCAGCGCGCGCGCCGGAACCCCCGGCCCGGACAGCACGCCGGACAGTCGCGCGCTACCGTAACCATCCTCGTCGCGGGTGAGAGACACGCCCGTGACCCGGAACGTACCCGGGACCGCGTCACGGGGGGTCTTGCTGAACAATCGCCGCAGGCTCACCAGACCAGTGTGACAGCGAAACAGCCGGGGGCACACCACGATCGCCGCGCGCCGGTAGCGCCGACACCGACGGCGGCGGGCCGGGTGAGGGGTGTCAGGCCGTGACCAGGGTTGTCCGCACCGGTGTCGGATCGGTCGTGAGATCGAGTACCGGGCAACGGCTTTCGACCTCGCGCTGCAATTCCGCGTAGCGCTCGGCTGATTCGGGGCCGTGCAGGTGAACGGTCAGCCGCACGGCCTGGAAGCCCGGTCGCACGGACTCGTCCAAGCCGAAGAACCCCCGCACATCCAGATCGCCCTCGGCCTCGATGCGCAGATCCCCGATGACGATTCCGCGTTGCTGGGCCACGAACCGGTAGGTCACCACCTGGCAGGCGATCAGCGCGGCCAGATACACCTCGACCGGATTGGCGGCGGTGTCCTGTCCGCCCAGCGCGGGCGGTTCGTCCACCCGGACCGTATGTGAACGTGCCTCGACCACGGTGGCAACGGCACTTTCCGCTACCCCGGTGGCGCGGAAGACGGCCAGCGCGTTCGCCGGGTCGTCGGCGACGGCCCGCGCAGTGGCCTGAGTGATGGCATTGAGCGGCGCACCCACATCGGTTGTCATGCCGCCGAAGCTATCCCGGGGCCGGCCGCGCGGGGAGAGTTGTGGTCGGCGTGAATGGAATGCTCGCGGATCGGCAGCGGCGTCGTCACCCGGAGCGCACCGGCTCCGCCCGGCCGACGTCGGTTCGGTGATTCTCTCGCGGCGAGCGGCGAACATACGTACTCGGGTCGATGCGTCGAAGCCTGTCGAGCCCGCGCCTGTTCGGGTCTGCGAGATGATCCGCTCGGCTCGCCGGTGGCGAATAACGCTTTACCCGGGCCGCGCGCCGAATTCGCTGATGGATTGCTGCAGGTCCGAGCGAAGAGGCTGAGTGAATCCCGTTCGGCCGTATGATCGGGAATGTTCCCGGGGCTGAGCGGTCGGCATGGATCATGGCCGCCGACGCCGGGGGCCGTGGTGCGCCCGGCCGTTTGCGGATAGTTCGCTGATGTTCCGGAACGTTCGAGGTGTGGCGCGGCATCCGATCGTGCATCCGACCTCGGAGGTATCGCGATGAAAGCTCTGCAGTATCGAACCATCGGCGCCGCACCGGAATTGGTGACCGTCCCCGATCCGGAGCCGGGGCCCGGGCAGGTGTTGTTGAAGGTGTCCGCGGCCGGGGTGTGTCATTCGGATATCGCCGTGATGTCCTGGCCGGAAAAGGATTTCCCGTATCCGCTGCCGCTCACGCTGGGGCACGAGGGGGCCGGGACGATCGCGGCGCTGGGGGAGGGGGTGAGCGGATTCGCGGTGGGTGATTCGGTCGCGGTCTACGGTCCGTGGGGATGTGGCGCCTGTCCGCCGTGTGCGGATGGCCGGGAGAACTACTGCCTGCGGGCGGCCGAGCTGAACATCTTCCCGCCCGGACTGGGCGCGCCGGGCGCGATCGCCGAGTACATGATCGTGGACAATGCGCGGCACCTGGAGCCGCTGCACGGCCTCGACCCGGTCGAGACGGTTCCATTGACCGACGCGGGACTGACGCCGTATCACGCGATCAAGCGGTCGCTGCCGAAACTCGTCCCCGGCTCGACGGCCGTGGTTATCGGCGCCGGCGGCCTCGGCCACGTCGCTATTCAGCTGCTGCGCGCGCTGAGTTCGGCGCGGGTGATCGCCTTGGACGTGAGCGAGGACAAACTCGAGCTCGCCCGGACCGTCGGTGCGCACGAGACCGCGATCTCCGACGCCACGGCGGCCGACCGGGTGCGGGAGTTGACCGGCGGCCGGGGCGCGACCGCGGTGTTCGACTTCGTCGGCGCGGCGCCGACGACCGCCACGGCCGCGGGTTGCGTCGCGATGGAAGGCGATATCACGATCATCGGGATCGGCGGCGGTGCCGTGCCGGTGGGTTTCGGTGTGCTGCCCTTCGAGGTGAATGTGACCGCGCCGTACTGGGGCAGTCGCGGTGAACTGCACGAGGTGCTCGACCTGGCGCGAGCCGGTTCGATAAAGGTGCATGTGGAAACCTTCGCCATGCAGGACGCGCCGCTGGCCTACGACCGGTTGCACAGCGGAAAGATCAACGGCCGCGCGGTGATCCTGCCGAACGGCTGACGCGTCCGGCGAACGGACGACGCCGCCGGCCTGCCTCAGTCCTTCTTCAGTTCCTCGGCGAGCATCACGATGATGCCACTGGGGCCGCGGACGTAGGTGAGCTTGTAGACGTCCGCGTAGTTCGCCACGCCCCGAAGCGGCCGGCAGCCGTGTTTCGCGGCTATCGCGAGGGCTTCGTCGATGTCGTCGACCGAGAAGGCGACGCGGTGCATGCCGATCTCGTTGGGGCGGGTGGGTTCGGTGTCGATCGCTTCGGGGTGGATGTACTCGAAGAGTTCGAGGCGACCGTGACCGTCCGGCGTCTGCAGCATGGCGATGTTGGCGTGGTTGCCGTCCAGGCCGACGGCGGTGTCGGTCCACTCACCACTGACCGTGTCACGGCCGACGACGGTGAGACCCAGGTCGGTGAAGAAGGCGATCGTTGCTTCGAGGTCGCGAACGGCGATGCCGACGTTCTCGAATTTGATGGGCATGCGGTGCATGCTAACGAGCCGCTCGGACAAGCCGCCGGGACGTGGACGAGCTACCGCGTGGATTTCACGGTCCGCCTTCGAGCCCATCGGCGTAGCCGGCCGGCCCGGGCCGGTCTTCACCGGGCGGACACGTTCCAGCCAGGAGGGCAACGGTTCCCGTGCGGCGAGCCGCTCCCGGGGAATCGCCGCTATGCCGGCGTGAGCTTCCACCGCCACTGTCCCGGCGGGACCGCCCCCGCCCGCAGCGCATCGACCGACGTGCGCATCACGGGGAATTGCCGGCCGAGTGCGTCCCCCACCGACAAGCCCTCGAGCGAGTCGAACATCATCTCGACATCCATTGCGGCCGAGTCTAATCGAAGAGCCGGAGCCGTGGCACTTGCCCGAACTCGCCACCGTGCCCGTCTGGGACAGATGTGACCTGCATCGTTGCCATCTCGGCGCAGGCAATGGACTATCGGAAGTGGTCGGCCGAGGATGCCCGGCATGTCGGGCTCGCGCTCGGCCGGAGGCGCCGAATCCGGGCGAGAAGGGGGTCCGTCCGCTCACCCGATAGAGCCAACCGGTCGGTCTGTAATGCCTTCCTGGTAGCGAACGATCACTGGGCGGCGGACGCGGCGGGCTCGTGGCTCCGACACCGAACCAGCGCTGGATTGTGTCACCGGAGAGGACGAATGTGATGGCAGGAACCCTGGTGGATGTCCCTACCACCTACCGGCAGATCGCTCAGCCGGATCCCGCGGCCGACGCGCGGCGGGTGCCGGCTCGTACCGGGCGCTCCCAGTTGGCGATGATGTGGCAGGCGGCCAAGACCGTCCTGGTCACCCGCGTCGCCGGCCCGCAACAGCTGGTGACGGTGCCGCGCCTGGTCGTCCCGATCGGGCAGAACCAACTCGCATTCCGCGTCTCGTCCTACGCCGAGGAGGCCGAGCAACTCGCCCGCGACGGCCGGGTGATCGTGCAGCCCGGCGACTGGCGCGGCAATCCTGCCCTCGGTTCGCACCAATGGCACGGCCAAGCCCAGGTCGTGACCGGAGGAACCCTGCTGCCGTTCGTGCAGTCGGAGATCGACGCCAAGTACCGGTGGCGAACCTCCGTGGCGCGCATGGCCCACCGCGTGGCGCGCGGCGCCGCCCCCTACGGCGACGTCGTCGTGCTGGTCACCGTGCGCGAACCGGTTCCCATGCTGATGCCTCCGCGGTGATGCCGCGCGGCGCCGCGCGCTGACGGCCCGCGCGAAAGATACTGCGGCCGAAGCGTCATCGCTCGTCGGCGGGGAAATCGGTCGAACTGCTCACCGCCGCCCACCGCTCGGTTTCCGCGGCGCGGTTCCTGCCCGCCTCGCGTGCCGCCGCGAGGGCGTCGCTGCCGAGCAGCAGGCGCCGGGGCGGATTCTCCTCGCCGACGACATCGATGATGACCCGCGCCGCGCGGGCCGGATCTCCGGGTTGAGTGCCGTGGCTGTCCTGCCGGTACCGGTTGATCGCGCCCACGGTCTGCTCGTAGTCGGGCCCGACGCTGTGCAGGGTCATCGACGAGCCCTGCCAGTCGGTGCGGAAGCCGCCGGGTTCGACGATGACGACCTTCACCCCGAACGGGGCGACTTCGCTCGCGAGCACCTCGGAGAAGCCCTCCACCGCGAATTTGGCGGTCTGATAAGCGCCCATTCCCGGTGTGCCGCCGACCCTTCCGCCGATCGAGGAGAACTGGACGAATATGCCGGACCGCTGCTCACGCAGCACCGGCAGTGCGGCGCGGGTGACGTTGACGACGCCGAACAGGTTGGTCTCGACCTGGGTGCGGAAATCCTCCTCGGTCATCTCCTCGATGGGGGCGCTGTTGGCGTAACCGGCGTTGTCGACCACGACGTCGAGCCTGCCGAATGCGTCGATCGCCTGCCGGACAGCGCGCTCGGCGGCGGCTGCGTCGGTGACGTCCAGCGCCACGGCCCGGATCTGCTCGCCGTGATCGGCCACCAGATCGTCCAGCTGCTCGGGCCGGCGCGCGGTGGCGACGACCCGGTCTCCGGCCGCGAGGACCGCTTCGGTGAGGTGGCGGCCGAAGCCGCGAGATGCTCCGGTGATCAACCATGTTCTGGCCATGAGCGTTTGCTCCGTTCGGATCGGCTGTCCGCGTCGGGCGGGATCCGTCCGTGCGCGCTAACTGTCACATGAAAGTAGCAGTTACAAGAATTTATTCCACTGTACAGCGGCTGATATTCTGCGATGCGCGACACTCCCGGCTACCTTGGAGCGGTGAGAGCGGATGCGGCGCACAACCTGGAACTCGTCCTGCGAACCGGCGCGCGACTGCTCGCCGACGATCCCTCGGTCAGCATCGCGGCCATCGCCGCGGCCGCCGGAGTGGACCGGCGCACCGTGTACCGGCGCTTCTCCTCCCGGGAGGATCTGCTCGCCGCGGTGTACCGCGCCCGTTACGACGCGGTCGAGGCGGCGATCGCCGCGGCGAGATTGCGTGAGGCGCCGGTCGGCGTGGCGCTGCATCGCTACGTGGAGGGGATCATCGAGGTGAACCGCCGCTGGCCGGTCGAGACGTTCCGCATGTTGTCCGAGAAGACGATTCGCGATCGTCGCGAGGGTTTCATCGCGGAAGTCGAACACTTCCTGCGCCGCGCCACCGACGAAGGCCTGTTGCGAGACGACCTGCCGCGGGGCTGGATCGGCGCCCTGCTGCCGTCCCTGCTGCTGCGCGCGGCCGAGGACCTCCCCGAGCTCAGCGCCGCTCAGGCCGCCGACGTCGTGGTGGACACGCTGATCAACGGACTCGGCGGCGGCTCGGCCGCTCGCCGCCGCGCATCCCGGTGAACGGGTTGGGGCGCAGTCGATCTCGGTTTCAGCGCGGGTTCGCGGCCATCGCGTCCCGGACCGAGGTCTCCTGGCGGCCGAGGAATTCCGGATCCGGCTGCAACAGCATCGAATACACCGCCTTGGTCGCGGCGATCTGATCGCGCAGCCAGCACTTGTCGTAGGTCGCGTTGTGCGCCTGACTGTGATCACCGACCGCCGTGGTCCGGATGCCCACCGACCGGCACAGGGCGATCGAACGCGGGACGCTGAAATCCTGGGTCACCACGATCGCGTCGCGCACCCCGAAGATGCGGTAGGCGCGAGCGCAGGACTGATAGGTGTCGAAACCCGCGTAGTCCAAGGCGATCTTGTTCGCCGGTACGCCCTTGCCGATCAGGTATTTGCGCATCGCATCGGGCTCGTCGTAGGTCGGCGTGCCGAAATCGCCGGTCAGCAGCAGCGCCTTGACCTTGCCCGTGGCGAGCAGGGCGCGAGCCAGATCGAGCCGGCCGGCCACGTAGGGGGAGGGTTCGCCGTTCGGGTAGATCTCCGCGCCCGGCACCAGCGCGACATCGGCGGGCGGCACCGACGTAGCCGAATATTCCAGACCGCTCGCGCGCCAGCGGACGACGCCGATACACGCGCCGACGAGCACCATCACCGTGAGCGTGGCCACCGCCGCTACCCGAAGCAGAACCCCCGGCCGCAGCCAGGGTCTGATGAAAGCTCCCACCCCCGAGGGCGTATCACGCGGACTCATGCCCGAAAGTCTGCCCGGCCGGGCGCGTGATCCGGAATCCCTTTTCCGGCCCCGTGACATGAAGTAGAACACGTTATAGGTTGGATACGGGCGCATCGCCCCACGTCGCGAAGGGAAATGATGTCCGAAACCGGATCAGCCGACGAACTTCTGGCCGCCGTCGAGGCGTCACCGCGGGCGGTCGCCGCGCACGATCGCGCCGCCTGGGTCGGATTGTTCGCCGCCGGAGCCCGGGTCGAGGATCCGGTCGGATCGCGCCCGCACATCGGACGGGAGGCGATCGGGCGCTTCTACGACACGTTCATCGCGCCCAACGGCATCGTCTTCCGGGTCGAGCACGACGTGGTGTGCGGTATGACGGTGTTCCGGGATCTGAGTATCGAGACGACCATGTCCACCGGCGTCACTCTGCGCGTGCCGATGCATCTGCGCTACGACCTCGAGCGGGCCGGCGGTGCCCTGAGAATCCGTGAGCTGCACGCACATTGGGAACTGCCGGTGATGATCGTGCAGTTGCTTGCCGCCGGTGTGCGGGGTCTGGGCGCGGCGGCGCGCCTGACTCCGCAACTGCTCGGCAATCAGGGCATCGGCGGTGCGCTGGGCTTCGCACGCGGCTTCGTCCGGGTCGGCTCCGCTGGTAAGCGGGCCGCGACGGGGTTGATCGAGGATGCCGCTCGTGGGGACGTCGACCGGGTGCGCGCGGCGCTCACGCCGGATGCGGTGCTCGAGTGGCCGGCCGGAATCGCGGTGGATCCGGCCGCCTTCGTCGCGCAGGCCGCCGGAACCGGGATCAGCAAGCCGATCGCGGCGGGGCGGTATGTGACCGTATCGGTGGAGACGACCGCCGGGCGCGGCATCGCCGAACTCGTTGTGGCGCGCGGGGGACGGGTCTGCGCGGCACGGGTGTACGTGCCCGACTGATCCGGTGATTCCCGGCAGATTCCCCGTGGGCTCACAGCTGACTCTTACCTAGATCAACAAGCGTTGGCGGCGCTTGCCCGAACACGAACGATGAAGGAAATATGAACTTGGTTTCAGGAGCCGGTCGCCGGCTCGTTCACGGTGCCGCGGGGCTCGCCGTACTGATGCTCGGATGTGGTGTGGCGCAAGCAGATACGGTTGTCCCGCTACCCGATGGCCGACAGACCTTCACCACCGCGACCGGCGTCCCGGTCGAGTTCAGCCGCACCGGCGAGAAGGCCGTCGTCGCACCGTCTTTGGCCTACAACGGCCTCTCCCGTACCGCCACGATGTCGGCTACGGTCTACGCGACCGCGCCCGGGGTGACCGGCGGAACGCTGGTCACCGGCTACCTGGTCGGGTGTCAGGTCGATCTGTCCGGCGGACTCTCGCTCGGTGGCGACGTTTATATCTCACCCGGTTCGGCGTATCCGGAAGTCGTCCCCAGCATCAATCTGGTGCCGGGCGGTGTGGCGCAGGTGAAATTCGGCACCAAGAAGATGGATCCGAAAGCCGGCGCGATCGGCATCGAGTACCACGATCGCGGGGTGCAGGTCGACGGCTGCGCCGGATATGCGCAGGCGCGATCGTTCAGCACGCTGACGGTCACCAACGGCCGCGGCACCGCCGAGGTCACCCTGTACGGCAACCCGTTCAGCATCGGATGAGGGCGATGAGGTCGAAATTTTCCATGAACGCCAGCGGCGCAACGACTTTCGGCCGGCGAGCGGGCGATCGCACCGGACGGGGCGGGTTCGCCGGCGCGATCGTCGCGGGTGTGTGCGCTCCGCTCGTGCTGGCCTGCGGCGGGACGGCCGGCGCGGACACGCAGGTGCCGCTACCGGACGGGCACGCCGCGTACACGACTCACGACGGCGTGACCGTCCGCGTCGACCGCACCGGGGAGAACGCCACGATCTCCGGATCGATGGCCGCGAGCCCACTGTCCCGCAACGCGATGGTCTCGGCGGTGGCCACGGTGCAGGCCACTCCCCCCGGCAACGTGCGGGTCACCGGTGGCCGGATCGAAACCGGTTACCTGGTGGGCTGTCAGGTCGATCTGGGCAGCGCCGTGCACGCCAACGGCAGCGGTAACACCGCCGATCAGAACAACTCCCAGTCCGGGAACGGCGGAGCGAATCAGCCGAACGGCAACGGCAACGGCGGCGATGACGCCTCGTCCTCGGACGAGAACTCCGGCGGCGGCAACGGCGGCGGGGGTGGCGGCAACGGCGGTGGCGGCGGTAACGGCGGTGGCGGTGGCGGAGGAGGAGGCGGCGGCCTCTCGGTATCGCCCGGCGACAGCGGTGCGGGCCTGGACAGCTCCGGCATCACCCCGTACGCCGACCCGTCGATGTCGATCACGCTCAAGCCCGGCAAGGTCGCCAGCAAGATGATCCAGGTCTACAACTTCACCGGTACCTCCGGCACGACGCAGTACGTCAACCACACGATCTCGGTGGACGGCTGCGCCGGATACGCCGAGGCGCGCGCGTACACAACGGTGGTTCTGCACGACAACGTCATGGATTCCACCGAGACGTTGTGGGGCAAGCCGTTCAGCCTCGGCTGAGGTTCGGGCCCGCCCCGCCCGGCGGGCCGCGAGTATTCCCACCAGTGAATTCGATCGTGTCGATCGGCTCGTCGGCCGATATTCGCCGGTTCGCCGGGGCAGAATGTGACGGTATGGAGGGCCGGCGCGGGCGGGTAGCGGCGGACCGGCGGGCGAGCGCGTCCGCCGGGGCTCGGGTGCGCAAGCGGCACGGGCGGCACTACACGCCGGAGCGACTGGCCGCGTTCCTGGCCGAGCGTCTACTGGAACATGTTGTGCCGCAAGGAGAATTACGGATTCTCGATCCCGCGTGCGGGGACGGTGAGCTGTTGCTGGCGGTGCACCGTGCCGCGGTGCGGCTTTTCCCGGGAGTTCCGGTCCGGCTCACCGGATTCGACCTGGACGCCGCGGCGGTCGCGCTCGCGCGAGAGCGAGCCACCGGGCTTCCGGTCACCTGGTTCGTCGGTGATTTCCTGTCTGCCGCCGAGGGTTTGGCGGACGGGAGTTTCGACGCGGTGATCACCAATCCGCCCTATGTGCGGACCCAGCAGTTGGGCGGGGCGACCGCGCGGCTGTTGAGCGTGCGCTTCGGGCTGCGCGGCCGGATCGATCTGACCCACCCGTTCGTCGCCAGCGTGCCCCGATTACTGCGGCCCGGGGGAGTCCTGGGCTTGTTGTGTGCCAACCGGTTTCTCACCACCAAGGCGGGCGCGAATCTGCGGGCTCTGATGCGCGCCGAACTCACGCCGGTCGAACTCTACGATCTGGGCGACACCAAACTCTTCGAGGCCGCGGTACTACCGGCTGTGACCGTCGCCGTGCGCGCATCCCTCGCGACACCCTGCCGCTATGTCTCGGCGTACGAGATTCCCGACGGCGAATCCACCAGCGCCCTCGACCTTTTCGGCGCACTGGCGGCCGGCGGCGAATGCTCGGTGCGGCACGGCGGACGCCATATCGCGATCGAGGCCGGAACTCTCGACGCTGGATCGACTGTGCCACAGATAATTTCGTCTGGAGCCGAGATGCCCGGAGCCGATTCCGGCCGGGTGGAACCGGCGGATGTCGCGGTGGCGGATGTGGCCACGCCGTGGCGAATGTCGCGGCCGAGCGTGGACGAGTGGTTGCGCCGAGTGCGGGGCGGGACGTGGCGCACCTTCGGTGAGGTGGCGCGAATCCGGGTGGGGATCAAGACGACCGCGGATCGGGTGTTCATCTCCGATCGGTGGGAACATCGGCAGTCGCCGCCGGAACCGGAGTTGTTGTTCGACCTGATCACCCATCACGATCTGGTGCCCTGGCGAATCTCCAGGAAACGCCGGACCCGGGTGCTGTATCCGTACGATGTGAGCTGCGCACGCCGCACTCCGGTGGATCTGGCCGGATTTCCTTCCGCGGCAGCGTATCTCGCCGAGCACAAGGATGTGCTGGCCGCGCGGGACTACCTCACCGCGAGCGGGCGCGAGTGGTTCGAGATCTGGGTGCCGCAGCGCCCGCATCTGTGGCGGCATCCCAAGCTGGTATTTCCCGATATCAGTGTCGCGCCGCGTTTCGCGCTCGATCGCAGCGGCGCGATCGTCAACGGTGACTGCTACTGGATCTCGGTGCCCGACATCGGCAGCGACACCCTGCCGTACCTGCTGATGGGCGTGGCGAATTCGACGTTGGGCCTGCGGTTCTACGATGCGGTGTGCGGTAATCGGCTCTATGCCGCGCGGCGGCGGTGGATCACGCAGTACGTCGCGCGGCTTCCGGTCCCGGACCCGTCCACCGCGGCTGCCGCCGCACTCGTGGCCGGGGTTCGCGCCGTGGTGGACGAGGGGGCCGTGCCGGATCGGTGGGCGCTGGACGAGCAGGTCGCCGCGGCGTTCGGGCTGAGCCCGGCGCGGCTCGGCGACGAAATATATTCGCCCGCAACCTTCTTCGGCGCTCCGGAAGAGTGATACCAGCAGTGGTTCAGCGGCGCTGGCCGCCCAGCATCGGCACCAGGGTGCGGCGGGCGAACTCGCGTGCGGCCGTCTCGTCGGTCAGCGGGATGAGCCCGTCCGGGGTCAGCGCCAGGGATTGGGCCAGGCGGGCCATGATCTCCGCGACCAGGTCGGCGTCGAAATCGGGTTCGGTGTCGTCCCTGTGCAGCGCGCGCAGTTTGTCGGCCAGGTAGGCGCGCCCGACCGCGAGTATCGGCCCGGCCTGGACGGTCAACCGCGGCAGGATCAGATCCGGTTCGGTGCGCAACAGCCGTTGCAGCAATTCGTTGCGGGCCAGCGAGGTGATGAAGGCGACGAAGATCTCCGCCAACTGATCCTCGCCGTCGGTGACGGCCTGGACGCGGCGGTCGATATCGGCGACGAATCGCTGGGCCTCCCGCACGCCGACGGCCTGGACCAGGTCGTTCTTCGACTCGTATCGGCGGTACAGGGTGGCCGGGCTGATGCCGGCGCGGCGTGCGACCTCGCCCATACTGGTGCGCTTGATGCCGAAGTCCAGGAATGCCGACAAGGCGCTTTCGAGCAGATGCTCACCATCGGCCCGGGGCTTTTCCAGGATGCGGGCCAGGATCGAGTGAACGGTGGGCATCGAGCCTCCAGTCGGTCGGCGGACACCGCGTCGATGCGGGCGGACGTTGCTCATTGTCTCACCGCCACCGTCGCGGACTCGTACCGAACTCACCGCAGATTCAGTGCGGCCATCTCTCGCTCGATCGCGTTCGCGGCGAAGTCGATACCGCTGGAACGTAATTCATGGACCCGCCGCTGCAACGCCTCGACGCCCCCCGGCTGGGCCGCGATATCGGCCACACTGATTCGCCCATTGGATCGGTGCATACCGGACTGCTCGCACGACACCGTGAAACCTCCTTGCCGAACCACGTGCCCGACGCCAGGGCGATATCCCTTGTGCTGCCATCCGTCTCGGCCGCACGACCCGGGTTCCGGGCACGCTGACACGATGCTAACAAGGCCCCGCAACCCCGATCCGGGCTCTGTGTGATCTGTCACAGCTGGGCGCCCTCCCGGTGTACGGCCAGGTTGTGCAGGTACACAGTGGCGTTCAGGCGGATCCGCTCGAGTTCCGCCTCGCCGAGTTCGCGGCGCACCTTGCCGGGCACCCCGGCCACCAGCGATCCGGGCGGAATCTGCGCGCCTTCCGGAATCAGCGCATTGGCCGCGATCAGGCTGCCCTCGCCGATCACCGCGCCGTTCAGCACGGTCGCGCCCATGCCGACCAGGACGTCGTCACCGACCGTGCAGCCGTGCAGGATCGCGTTGTGCCCCACCGAGACTCCCGCACCCACCGTGAGTGGGAAGCCCGGATCCGCGTGCAGTACGCAGCCGTCCTGGATATTGGTGCGCGGGCCGACGGTGATGTCCTCCAGGTCGCCGCGCAGCACCGCTGAGTACCAGATGCCGACCTCCGCGCCCAGCCGCACCCGCCCGATCACCGTCGCGTTCGGCGCGACCCATGCGGTGTCATCGATCTGCGGCACATGCTCACCCAGCTTGATCATCATGGTCGTCAACCTACCGGTCGGGTTTCGGCGGGCTCGCGGCTTGATCGAGCCGAGTGGCGTCGGGGGCGGCGTTGGCGACCTGCTCGTGGCCGTACGTCGTTGCGGTGCGCGGTATTCGGGCAGACTGGGTTCGTGCGATACGTGATGCGGCAGCGGGTGCTGGGCTTCGGCCAGGACTACTGGGTGACCGACGAATCCGGGAACAAGGCGTTTCTCGTCGACGGCAAGGTGCTGGCGTTCCGCCGCACCTTCGAGCTGCGCGGACCACGGGGAGAGGTGTACGCCGTGGGGCGCGGAAAGGTGCTGACCCTGCGCAACGCCATGGTCGTGAGCACCGGCGGCCGCCACGCCGCCACCGTGCGCAAGAAACTCTTCAGTCCCCTGCGGCACAGCTTCACCATCGCCCTGGCCGACGGCGAGCGCTGGACCGCCCACGGCGACCTCATCGAGAAGAACTACACCCTGGAAGGCCCCCAGGGCATAGTCGCCGAGACCTCCCGCAAGTGGTTCCGCATCCGCGACAGCTACGGGGTGGAGATCTACCACCCCGACGTCCCCCTGGCCCTGGCAATCGTCGTCTGCGTCGACGAAATGGTCGCCGCGGCTCGCGAAAGTGGTCAGTAGACAGGGCTTTACGCGTCGACGCAGTTGTTGCGCATTACTTCCGCCGCGGATGAAGCCCCGCCGCTGACGGTCGTTTCGTCGCCGTGCCCGAACAGTGCGGTAATTAGCGTCGCCGGTGTGTGGGCACTGGGCAGATGCAGTATGGGCGAAACTCCCCGATGATATGCGGCCTGCTCTGCCTTCCCGCGCGAGATCACGGTTACCAATGGTGTCACGCGGTCGGCGCCGATGGTTCGCGGCGCGCGTCGACGGAGATGAGCAGCTGCTGTCGGCCGGTAGCATGATGGCGGTGAACAAGGCGGTGGGCGAATTGCTATCCCCCCTGGGCGATGCACGACGCGCTCATTCGCTGGCTGTCGGGCGGCGGATGGAGAGTGTGGTGAGCCATCTGCCCGTCGAGCTTCGAGCCGACGCGGTTACTGCTGCCTATCTGCACGACGTGGGTTACGGCCATCCGGATCTCGGGTTCCACCCGATTGATGGTGCTCGGCTCTTGCGGTCACGCGGATATTCTCCGACCGTGTGCCATATGGTGGCGTTCCATACCGCCGCACAGACCGAGGCTGCGGTCCGCGGACTGGACGACCAGATATTCGACGAGTTCCAGTCGGTTGATGTGGACGGGATACAAACCGCCGACGACTTCCTTTGGTGGGCCGACCTCTCCACGGGTCCGCAAGGTGAGGTATTCACATTGGACGAAAGATTGTCCGAGATCCTGCAGCGATATGAGCCCGGAAGTATTGTGTACACCGCGATCACTCGGGCGGAATCCCAACTACGAGACGCTTTTCAGCGAGTTTCCGGGTCGATGTAGGGCTCGCTCTCGCGCAAGGCCCATTCGATGCGGTGACGCTGGCTTCGGTCCATCGTCAACGAGAAAATTCGCCCAATCGGCACCCATTCGACTCGGGTGCTTTCATCACTCGTCGTGGGATGTCCGCCCGTCGGTTCGCCTCGATATACGATCGTGAATTCCTGTCGAACCTCATCGTTGCTGGTGTAGTGGATCACGTGGTTCGGGTCGGTGAAGATTCCTACCAATCCGGTCACGTGGATCTCTACGCCGGTCTCCTCCAGCGTCTCGCGGACTGCGGTGTGCGTCAGGGACTCTCCGGGATCGTGTGCCCCGCCGGGAATCGACCAGTTCCCGTTGTCCGATCGGCATATCAGCAGGACTGTGTCGTCCTGGCGGACGAATGCGGCCGCACTGGGGCGTACGCTGTTCGCGGGGGGCGCGGCAGGGTCCTGGTGATAGTCGATTCGACGTCCCATATGCGTCAGATTACGCTGGGCGTCCCGTCTTCCAGACCGCTTCGAAGGACGCGCGATAGTAGGAGAACAGACGGCCGCCTGGCACGTTCTGAAGATGCTGAACTGGAGATTTCGCAGCGTACGCGCCGTAACTGTGGGTGTTGACGAGCATCGAGTCATCGAATCGATAGATGCTGTTGTACAAGGGCGTTCGGTGGGTTCTGATGTCGACCGACGGCAGGTCCATCGTTTCGCGGAGATACTCCAGTGTCGACAGACACCGTTGCGGAAGCGACGGCAGGCCCTCTTCGCGGCCGCGAGCGCGGACTTCCGGTGAATCGCTTTCGCCGAGCAGAACGCGTATATGCACACCTGAGCTTGCCTTTGCACGAATCACTTCGACGAAGTCGAGGGATTCGACCAGGAAACCTCCCGCGTACACCAGAACATCGATCTCATCCATGGCTTGGTGCATGACGGTCCGCCAAACCTCTTGCGGCACTTCGGGTCGCGTCGGCCAGATCTGAACCAACTCCGACAGCGATGCGGCTGCGGATCGGCTGCTTGTAAGCAGTTGGGGCCACAGGTACGTCTCGTCACGGCCCAGTGTGCGTGCGACCGCCAATCGGAGGCCCGGGTGCGGACAGCGATCCTGGGTGATCCATCGTTCGACTGTCTTCGTGCTGACTTCGAGCCGCTCGGCCAGGGCATGTTTGGTGAGATTCGCAGCCGCCATCGCTCCCCTGAGCCGCTCATTGGTCATGCTGTCAGCCTATGAAGAACTGTCCCTGAGTGTCCCGATTATCGGGTTATTTCGTCCCCATATGTCGCGAGACTCTTGATCTGCCAGGCATACAGGAATCCCCCAGCTCATGAACTGGAAAGTAGGACAAGGAGTTTCAGTGACTTCGTTGAATATCAATGGATTTCGCAGCGGAACCGTGTCCGCTCTGTCCGCGTCCGAGACTGTCCGACTGGTTGAGGCATCTGTGGACGCGGTGTATTGCACCGAGGGGAACGGTATGGAAGTCGTATGGCGCATGTCCCGGGACCGAGCCAGGCTGATCGAGATCACCTTGGTGCGAAACATGTCTCGTGACGCCGAGGTGATCGTGTTCCCGATCGGTACCGATCTGGTGGCTGCTCGGGAACGTCATCCAGCATTGGATTGGTTGTGGGACAGGGTGCGACGTGATTTCTGGGCTCGCTTATCTCCGCTGGTGCGGTGCGACATGGTGGATCGATGAAGCTCCCGGATTCGTCGGGGCATAGGACGTTTGTCCACGCGGACGGCGTTGTCCACTTGGACGCTGCATTCATGTTGGCTGCTGAGGATGACTTGTGAGTACCCTGCGCGGTGGCGCAGCCGGGTGCTCACAGGTACCAGTCGGGTTCGGACTGCTCGGGGAGGTGGCGGAGTTTGTCGGGGTTGCGGACGACGTGGATGGCGGTGATGGCGCCCTGGTCGACGGTGAAGGAGAAGACGCCGAGGTAGGTGCCGTCGAAGACCAGGAGGCCGGGTTCCCCGTTGACTCGCACTTCTCTGCCCCACGCGCCCGATGTGGCTCGGTACCAGCCGAGGAACAGCTTGGCGATGAGTTCGGAACCGCGCACGGGCTGGCGGACGGCCGGGACCTTGCCGCCGCCGTCGGCGGTGAGGACCACGTCGCGGTCCAGCACGCCCAGCAGTGCGCCCATATCGCCGGTGCGCCAGGCCAGGGCGAAGGCGGAGACCACCTTGCCGTGCTCGTCGGCACTCGCGGGAAAGCGCGGGGTGCCCTCCTCGACGTGTTTGCGGGCCCGGGAGGCCAGCTGCCGCACCGCCGCCGGGGTGCGCCCGACCACCTCGGCCACCTCGGGACCGGACATACCGAACACCTCCTGCAGGACGAATGCGGTGCGTTCGGCGGGGGTGAGTGATTCGAGCACCACCAGCAGCGCGGTGGTGACGCGTTCGTCCTGGGTGATCCGGTCGGCGGGGTCGTCGTCGGTGCTCACCTGCGGCTCCGGCAGCCATTCCCCGACGTACTGTTCGCGGCGGGCGCGCGCCGAACCCAGCTGATCGAGCGCGAGCCGCCCGGTGACGGTGGACAGCCAGGCACGCAGATTCTCGATCCGCTCACCCGGTGCGCGATTGTCGTGCCACCGCTGCAATCGCAGCCACGCCTCCTGCACGACGTCGTCGGCGTCGCTGAGGCTGCCCAGCGTGCTGTACGCGAGCCGCCGCAGATATTGCCGGTGCTCCTCGAACTGCCGGGCCAGCTCGGCCTGGTCGATATCGTCAGGGCGCTCGTCGGTCACTGTGCAATCCTCACTTCTCGCCCGCACCTCGTGGCGTGAGCCTATCCGTCACCGAGTGGACGAAATCGACGCTGGATGTGTGACACGACAATGTCGCTGCCCGTGCGGGGCGGTGCGCCCGGCTGGGATGTCGGCGCGGACGCGCATCGCGGTAGGGCGAGGGCAGGGCTGTGAGGTCGCGTCGACCGGTGATTCCGCCGGTGGAGTCCGCCGCGGGCGGCCGTGCGAGGCGCACTCGCGCGACCGCCGCCGCGGGCCGCTCTGGCCCAGTGCATGCGGCAGGAACTTCAGTCGGCAGGGCCGCGCTGACTGTTCCGGCGGCCGGAACCGGCGAGGCTGCGTGCCGCCCAGTGCGGTGTGCGCAGGTCTCGGTGACGATGGCGGGCACGGCCGAGCCGCTGCCGGTCACGACGAACCCGGTCCGCACCGGGCGATGACCTGCCGCGTTAGTCTCGATCGGTGGGTGAGCGGATGTCGACGGCTGTCGGGTTGGTGCTGGGCTTCGGGCTGGACCGGGCGTTCGGGGATCCGCGGCGATGGCATCCGGTGGCCGGATTCGGTTCGGCGGCAGCGGCATTGGAGTCGGTGACGTACCGGGACGGCAGGATTGCCGGGGTGGTGCACGAGGCCGTGCTCGTCGGCGGGACCATCGCGCTGGGGGTGGCCGCCGACAGGGTGACGCGAGGCGATCGGACGCCGGTCCGGTTCGCCGCCGCCACGGGCCTGACCGCGCTGACGACCTGGGCCGTTCTGGGCGGCACGACCCTGGCGCGGACCGGGCGCGCGATGGCCGACGCGCTCCGGGCGCAGGATCTGGACCGGGCCCGCGCGTTGCTGCCATCGCTGTGCGGGCGCGATCCCGACGTGCTCGATGCGGACGGATTGGCCCGCGCGGCAGTCGAATCCATTGCCGAGAACACCTCGGACGCGACCGTGGCGCCGCTGATCTGGGGTGCGCTGGCCGGGATCCCGGGCCTGCTGGCCTATCGCGCGGTGAACACCCTGGACGCGATGGTCGGCTACCGCAATGAGCGCTACCGCGACTTCGGCTGGGCCGCCGCCCGCACCGACGACCTGGCCAACCTGCTCCCCGCCCGGATCAGCGGCGTGCTGACCGCGGCCCTGGCCCCGCTGATCGGCGGACGTCCCGCCGCGGCGTTGCGGGCCTGGCGTCGTGATGCCGCGAAACATCCGAGTCCGAACGCGGGCGTAGCCGAATCCGCGATGGCCGGCGCCCTGGGCGTACGGCTGGGCGGCCGCACCCAATACCGCTACGGCACGGAACTGCGACCCACGCTCGGCGACGGTCCGGCGCCGGTCGTCGCGGATCTTCTTCGCGCCGTACGTCTTTCGGTGGCCGTTCAGGTGGGTGCCGCCCTCACCGCCGCCGCGCTCGGTCTCCTGGCGCCGGAACCCGGTGCGGGTTCGCGTTCGCCGGCATCGATCACGCGGGAATCGATCCGCTGACGATCAGGTGAGCGATCGGAGCGATCGGAGCACTCGGAGCGATCGGCGCAGGTTCCGCAGCGAATTCGCCCGCACTGCAATTTCTTCGAATATGGCGTTCATGAAGGTTGTTGTGGTCCAAGGCGGTCCGAGGTGAACAGACCGGAAATCGCCGCCTGGGTATCCGGTTCGGCCAAGATCAGTACCTCGTCCCCGCTGAGCAGCAGCGTTTCCGGGGTGACGGTGACCAGTCGCCCACGCCGGATGATGACGCTCACCCACAGGTCGTCCGAGGGCAGGCCGGCGACCGTGGTCCCGTCGGCGACCGAACCTGCGGCGACGGTGAAACGGTGCAGACTGTCGGGTTCTTCTTCGAAACGGACGTTCATCGTCCACGGTCGCGGATTCACCGTCCGCAACGGGATACCGAGCCACCGCGCCAGGACGGGAACGACGCTGCCCTGCACGATGACCGAGAAGGCCACCACCACGAAGATGATCTCGTACGCCCGCTGAGCATCGGGTACACCGGCGCGCAGGATGTATGTGCCCAGCAGAATCGGCACCGCGCCCTTGAGCCCGGTCCACAGAATGAACAGCCGTTCACCCGCGCCCAGGCGCATCCGCCAGATCAGCGTGCCGACCAGGAGCGGCCGGATCACCAGCGTAAGCAGCACCGCCAGCAGCAGCCCGATCCACCACGCGCCGCCGTCGACCACGCCGTGCGGACCGGTGACGTGGATGGTGAAGCCGAGCATCACGAACGCCACGATCTCGCCCAGGCTGGCCAGCGCCGAATGGAATCGTTCGATATCGGCGCGGTAGGGCGCGCGCTGGCCGCCGATGACGATTCCCGCGACCAGCACCGCCAGGAATCCGGAACCGTGTGCCAGCGTCGTCGCGCCGTAGACGGCGATCACGCACATCAGCACGCGCAGCGAATACAGGCCCGCGGCCGGAAGCGGCACCCGCCGCATGAACCACAGCAGCCCCAGCCCGCCGGCCAGCCCGGCCACCGCGCCGACGATGATCTGTACCGCGAACTCGCCCAGTACCGAACCGATCGACTGCATATCGATCCGGCTCGCACCGAGCAGCACCACCAGCAGGGCGATGCCGACCGGATCGTTCGCCCCCGATTCGCCCTGTAGGACGACGCCGCCCCGTCCGCCGATTCGCCGACGTCCCAGCACCGAGAACACCACCGCGGGGTCGGTCGGCGACAACGCGGTGCCCAGCAGCAGCGCGATACGCCAGTCGAGCCCGAAGAACGTATGCGCGGCGAACGCCACGGCCGCGGCCGTCACGAGAGTTCCGGCCACGCCGATCCAGGTGATGGCCCCCGCGTTGGCCCGGAACCGCCGCCAGCCGATCTGCATTCCGCCGTCGAACAGGATCACCACCAGCGCCACGGTGACGATCTCCTCGACCACCGTGATCGGGATCTTGCCCAGACTCGGCCAGATGTCCGAGGCCGCCGCGGAGCCGATCAGGAACAGAGCGGGCGCGGGAACCGGGAACCATTCGCCGAGCCGATTGGACAGCACCGCGACCAGGCCCACCAGCGAGGCGATCAACAACACCACCGCGAACGGTGTCACATCATCCATCGCGGCCATGCTCCGGTAACGGTCTCGAACCAGAGCCCCTGGTGGTCCTGCGATGTGGTGTGCGCACGGAAGCCCTCTCCTGAACTGACGAATTCGCCGACCAGACTTCCCGACACACCGCCCACAATTTTAACGGTTCGCCGGCCTTCGCTCGCACGCGCCTGCCCGGGCGGTCCACGCACCGAGCCGGGTACGGGAGACGGATTACCCGTGGCGTACCGACGATCCGCGAGCCGTCCTTCGGCCCGGGACGATCGGACGTGTCCGGCCGAAGCGGCGTTCGGCGGTGCTCAGCGGGCCAGACGGTCAACCTGGAATGTGTGCGAATTACGCTGCCGGACAAGGGCTCCCGGCCCGTGCGAATGACTTGTGCGCGTTGTCCGGACGACTTCACGGGTGCCGCTGGTCCGCGATGTGGGCACGCGGTGACCCGATCCGGAATGCGCCCCTCGACGGCCCACGCCGGTGAGTCGGCGCCCGTTCAGCGCCGCATGCCGCCGTATCGATCGGCGAGGCGTTCGGCGTTGCTGCGCACGCGCGGAACCGGCTCCGGTTCGGTTGCGGCAGCGGCCGGTTCCGGGACATCGTCGGTCACCGGGGTGGAAAGCGCTGCGGGAGTGTCGGGTTCGGCCGGAGACACGGTGGAAGTGGTTGCCGCGGCGGCAGGTTCGGCGGCGGGGGTGGAATCCTCCGGTGCCGCACCGCGTTCGCGACGACGCTCGCGGATCTCGGCATAGACGAAATAGCCGAGACCGAGCGGAGCCATCACGCCGAACGCGATCCACTGCAGTCCGTAGGACAGATACGGGCCCGCGTCGAGTTGCGGCAGCGGCTGCGGGGTGAACACCCCGGGCTGGCCGTCGCTCAACTGCAGGTAGCCGCCCGCGCCGCCGGTCGGGATGGTGGTGAGGGGGGTGCCCAGCACGGTGGACAGCTGGGTGGTGTCGATGGAGTACACCTGCCGGTAGCCGTCCTGGGTCATCGGGTCCTTACCCGGAATGACGCCCTCGGATTTGCGCACCCGGCCCTCGATGCGCTGCTGCCCGGCCGGTGGTTCGGCGATGGACGGCAGATGGGAGCCGTCGGCCGCGCCGACCAGGCCGCGGTCGACCAGCAGGGTGCGGCCGTCGTCGAGACGGAATTCGGCCAGGATTCCGTACGCGGGTTTGTCGTCCAGGCGCTGCAGCCGTTCGAGCACCGTCGAGCCCGGCACATAGCTGCCGGTGGCGGTGACCCGCCGCCATTCGGTGTCCCGGGCCTTCGGATCGGCCAAGAACTGCCCCACCGGGACCGGAGCGGCGTTCACCGAGTCGGCGATCAGATTGTTCCGATGCGAGGTCGAGACGTTCTTGCCCAGCTGCCACGGCGCGAGCACCGTGAAGCACAGGTACGCGAACGCGACGACCACCACGGCCAGGATCGCCCAGCTCGGCCGGAACAGGAAGGACAGTCGCCGCAGCAGGTTCATCGCCGATCGCCGTACCCTCGGGCCTGGACGACGGGCTCCTCGCCGAGCTGCTCTCGCACCCAGTCCAGCAGTCCGGGCATGGCCGCCTCGATCTTCTCGCGGACCATCTCGAAGTCGTGGTCGTCGCAGTAGTAGGGGTCGGAGACGTCGGGAGCGGGCGCGTGCGGATCGAAACTGCGCAGCAGCCGACGGCGGTCCGCGGGCACCCCGAGCCGGGTCAGTTCCCGGTCGTGGGAGCCGTCCAGGGCGATGAGCAGATCTGCGCTCAGGTGGTCCGGGCCGATCATCGCGGCCACGTGGCCGATCGGGTAGCCGTGGCGGGCCAGCACCGTCGTCGTGCGCGGGTCGGCGTCGCCTCCGGCGTGCCACGGGGTCGTCCCCGCGCTGCTCACCCGCACGCGATCGGCCAGCCCGGCCCGCTCGATGTTCGCCGCGAAGATCTTCTCGGCCATCGGAGACCGGCAGATATTGCCGGTGCAGATGAATGTCACGTGCAGCTCGCCCACGACAGCCATTGTGTCGGTTCCCCGTGGCGGGCGGCCACGTAGGGTGTATCGCTGTGCCCGAGGACACCACGGCGGATCGCGAACCCGAACTCGAGCCGGGGCCCCCAACCGGGCCCGCGGCGGTGCGGGGCGTGCGGTCCGAGCTGGAATCGGGGCAGGTCGACGCGGCGAAACTGCGGCACCACGGCGATGTGGACGTGCGGCCCGGGATGCTGGACTTCGCGGTGAACGTGCAGGGCGAGGGGCCGCCCGCCTGGTTGCGTGAGCGGCTGGCGGCGCGGCTGGCGGCCCTCGGCCGCTATCCGGGGCAGGCCGAGGATCTGGCGGCGCGCGGGGTCGTCGCGGCGCGGCACGGGCGCACTCCGGAGGAGGTGCTGTTGCTTGCGGGCGCGGCCGAGGGTTTCGCGATGCTGCCTCGTCTGGAGCCTGCTCTGGCCGCGGTGATCCACCCCTCCTTCACCGAACCCGAGCTGGCCTTGCGTGAGGCCGGAGTGGCGGTGGCCCGGGTGGTGCTGGACGCGCCCTACGTCCTCGATCCGGCGCTGGTGCCCGAGGACGCCGATCTGGTGGTGCTGGGCAATCCGACCAATCCGACCTCGGTACTGCATCCCGCCGAGACGATTCTGGAGCTGCGGCGGCCCGGCCGGGTGATCGTGGTGGACGAGGCGTTCGCCGACGCGGTGCCGGGTGAGCCGGAATCGCTTGCGGCGCAATCGTTCCGCGACGTCCTAGTGCTGCGCAGCCTGACCAAGACCTGGGCGTTGGCGGGCCTGCGGTGCGGATATTTCCTGGGCCCGCCTGACCTGCTGGCCCGGGTGCGGCACGGCCGCGCGCACTGGCCGCTGGGCGCACTGCAATTGGAAGCCGTTGCGGCGACCGGAGATCCGGCCGCGGTGGCCGAATCGCAGGAGCGCGCGGTGCGCATCGCCGCGGACCGCGCCGCGATGATCCCGCGACTGCGCGCGCTGGGCATCGAGGTACACGAACCCGCGCACGGCCCGTTCCTGCTGATCCGGGTGCCCGATGCCGAACTGCTGCGCAAACGTCTCGCCGGTGTGGGCGTCGCGGTGCGGCGCGGCGACACCTTTCCGGGGCTGGGCCCCGGCCACCTGCGCATCGCGGTCCGTCCCGAGGCCGAGGTGGACCGCCTGGTCGCGGCGCTGCGCGAGGTCGGCGTATGAGACGACGAATTCCGGCGTGACCAGTGGTCGGCGTGTTGATCGCCAGTGGAGGAGGTTCGAGAGTGGCGCAGGTGAGTGAGCTCGTCGCGGTGCTGGACGAGGCGTATCCGCCGCGGCTGGCCGAATCGTGGGATTCGGTCGGGCTGGTGTGCGGGGATCCGGGGGACGACGTGTCCCGGGTGCTGTTCGCGGTGGACGCCACCGGGGCGGTGGTGGACGAGGCGATCGCTTGGGGCGCACAGGCTTTGGTGGTACACCATCCGCTGTTGCTGCGCGGGGTGGACACCGTGGCCGCGAGCACGCCGAAGGGCGCGTTGCTGCACAGGCTGATTCGTTCCGGATGTGCGCTGTTCACCGCGCACACCAATGCCGACTCCGCCGCGCCGGGCGTCTCCGATGCGCTGGCGGACGTGCTGGGCCTGCGGGTGATCGGGCCGCTGGATCCCAAACCCACTGCGGCGCTGGATGAATGGGCCGTCAACGTCCCGCTCGAACACTCCGCGGCGGTACTGGAAGCGCTGTTCGCGGCCGGTGCGGGCGGTTCGGGCGACTATCGCGAATGTTGTTGGCGGGTCCCGGGTACCGGGCAGTTCCGCCCGGTCGCCGGCGCGAATCCCGCGCTCGGCCGGATCGGCGAGCTGGAGCAGGTTGCGGAGGACCGGATCGAGGTCGTCGCGCCGCTGATCGCAGCACCCGCCGTCGAAGTCAGGATGGTGCCGGAATTTGTGATGCCGGCGGTCGTCGTCAGTAGGCCGCCGACATTGACTGTCGAATTGAACTTCGCAGCGCCCGCCGTCTGAAGCGAAAACAGATTCGTGTTCGTGACATTGCCGGTGACCGTGGGGGCCGGAATGTACAGTTCGTCCACGGACGTGATCGTGCAGGCCGCCAAGCAATCTTGGTTGTAGACCGGGAGCGCCCAGGCGGCCTCAATCGCGACCGTGCCGCCGCCAGTGGTCGAGGTCGTATCCTGCAGGGTCTGCGTGCCAGAGGTGCCGAAGATCAGCCCCGAAGTACCCCAGGATGCCGCCGACAGGCTGCCCGGGTTGACCGTGATACCGTTGACAGCGCACGCCATGTTCGCGATGTATTTCGCGGGCGTGTTGTTGTCGGAAGTCTGGTTCGAGGCGTAGACGAAGGGCGGCGGATCGCAGGAATAGTTGGTG
>CBJNFW010000074.1:0-29831 GCA_966435935.1 uncultured Nocardia sp. | reverse complement strand
GGTGCCGCGGCGGCGGTGTGGAATATCGCCGACCCGCCGGCGCATCGTCTCGAGTTCCGCGTTGCCGCTGAACTCGACCGCGCGGGCGATCAGATCCTCGAGCGACTCGAAGTAGTAGGTCGTCGAGGCCAGGGGAAGTTCCGCACGGGTGGCCACCGAGCGGTGGCGCACTGCGTCGAATCCTCCCTCGAGTAGCAACTCGGCGGCAGCCGCGACCAACGCTTGGCGACGCCTTTCACCTTTCGGGGTCGTCGCGGTGATCACCGTGTCATCGTGCCAGTCATCATCGGTTCATCCGTGCCAAATCGGTGCGATCTGTGAGAATCCAGTTCGAGTGGGCGAACGTGCAGGTGTTGAAAATACAACCATGGCTTTTCTACACCGTTCGCGGGCGTCGCGGTGGATGTCTGAGGAAAGTCTTTGCGCCACAATCCGCTTCGGGCGCCTGGTCAAACGCCCAGGAAGCGGCCCATCCGCACCAGCGCCTCCTCGATATCCGCGGTGGCCCCGGCGAAGGACAGCCGGACCGTATGACTGCCGTCGCGGGTATCGAAGTCGGTGCCCGGCGCGAGGGCCACTCCGGTGCTCGCGAGCAGGTCCGCACACCAGCGCGTGGCGTCGTCGGTGAGGTGCGCGATATCGGCGTAGGCGTAGAACGCGCCGTCGGCCGGGGCCAGTTCGGTGATACCCAGCCGGGGCAGCCCGTCCAGCAGGAGTTCGCGGTTGCGCGCGTAGCGGCGGACGTGGCCGTCCAGTTCGCGTCGCGATTCGGCGTCGAAGGCGTGCGCCGCGGCGAACTGCGAGACCGCGGGCGGGCACACGGTCATATTCGAGGCCAGGCGCTGGAGGGCGGGGCGCAGGCCCGCCGGGACCAGCATCCAGCCCAGCCGCCAGCCGGTCATGGAGAAGTACTTCGAGACCGAGCCGATGACCACCGATTCGCGGGAGGTCTCCCAGGCCGAGGACGTCGCGGTGGTGTCCGGGCCCGTCTCGTAGACGATCCCGTGGTAGATCTCGTCGGAGATCAGCAGCGTCCCGTGCGCATCGCACCAGCGCGCCAACGCCGCCAGCTCGGCCGGGGCGATCATGGTTCCGGTCGGATTGGCCGGACTCGCGACGATCAGCCCGGCGGGCGGTTCGGGCAGCGCCTCGAGCATCTCGACCGTCGGCTGGAACCGGGTCCGTGCACCACAGTCCAGTTCCACCACGCGGCATCCCAAGGCCGACAACGTGTTCCGATACGCCGGATAACCCGGCCGGGCCACCACGACGGTGTCGCCCACATCGAAGGCGGCCAGGAAGATCAGCGTGAACGCGCCGGAGGATCCGGTGGTGACCACCACGTCCTCGGCGTCGACCTCGATGCCGTAGCCGTCGCGGTGGTAGGCGGCGATCGCCGCGCGCAGCTCGGGGGTGCCGAAAGTCTCGGTGTAGCCGAGCAGTTCGGCGTCCAGGGCATTCCTGGTCGCCCGCAGGACCGGCGCGGGCGCCGGGGTGGACGGCTGCCCGGCGGCCAGTACCAGGACGTCACCGTGGGTGCGGGCGCGTTCGGCGGCCGCCTTCCACACATCCATGACGTAGAAGGCGGGAATGGTCGACCGACGGGATTCACTGCGCACCCGACGACGGTAGAACACGCTCCGAGAACTGCGGACGAGTACCGCCCGCCAGACCAGGACGGGACTGGACGCCCGATGCGGTGAACCAGGGGTCGCGGGCCGGCTGCCCGCGGTTTTCCGATCGACATCGCACCGGTGCCCGGCGATGCACACCTGATCCGGCATGCCACCCGTTCGAGCCGACACCGCCGGGGTCGGTTGGCCGGCCCACCTGCTCGCGCGCCGAGTAGCGGACCACGCCGGACCATCACGCGTGCTGTCGGGGCGGCACGGCCCTGTTATCGTCGGCGAATGCCCGACGAGGCACGCCACGCGACGATTTCCGGGGGCACCCGGACGGTGATCCGCCCCGACTGGCGTACCGACCTGCATCGGGAACGTCCCTCGCGAATCGAGCGGATTCGCCGCGGTTTCACGCGTTCCCGGAGTGCGATCCGGCGGATCGTCCGGATGATCGCGGGCCTCGACTGGCGAGGATTCGTGCGCCGGGACTGGCCCGGCGAGGTGCGCGGCGCGTGGTGGCGGGGACGCGAGTTCGCCCGCGCACATCGGGTGCTGGTCGGTGGCATCGTGATCGTCGGATTGCTGGCCGCCGGCGACGCCATCGCACCGCGCACGGTCGACTCCACGCCCGCTCCTGGTGTGGCCCAACGTATTCCGGTGCCCTACCCGCTACAGGTGCAGGCCGAGCCCGCCACCAGCGCCCGCGATCTGGCGGCCATCGACAACGGTGAGCGGCTGCGCGAACAGGACGTGGTGGCCGCGGCCGCGCGCGCGACCCTGGACCGGGCCCGGGCCGAGGCCGCCGCCGCGGCGGCCGGGCAACCCTCGCCCCTGCTCAGCGGCCCGAGCACCGCCCTGCCCGGCGGACTCGCGCCGAGTATCGGCGGGTACGCGTTGCCCGCCCGCGGCGTGTTCAGCTCCGGATACGGATCACGCTGGGGCACTTTCCATTACGGCATCGATATCGCCGCGCCGATCGGCTCGCCCATCTACGCGGTCGCCGACGGCACCGTCATCGACGCCGGCCCCGCCCAGGGCTTCGGCCTGTGGGTGCGCATCCGGCACGACGACGGGACCATCTCCGTCTACGGCCACATGTACGACTTCTCGGTCTCGGTCGGCGAACGCGTCCGCGCTGGTCAGCAGATCGCCCGCATCGGCAACCGCGGCGATTCCACCGGGCCCCACCTGCACTTCGAGATCCTGATCAACGGCCAGCACGTCGACCCACAGCCCTGGCTCGCCCTGCACGGCATCCAAGTGGGATAGACGACACGTTCCCGGCGCTCACCGACGGTCGAGCACGTCACCCGCCCGGTACGGGCATCGTGGCCGGTCAGGCCGACGGTATGGCGATACGGTTCTCGACCGCGCCCAGGGCGATATCGGTGCGGAAGTGGCTGCCGGTGAGCTTGATCGCGGCGATGCGGGCGTAGGCGTGGGCGCGAGCCTCGGCGAGATCGGCGCCGGTGGCGACGACGTTCAGGACGCGGCCGCCGGCGGAGACCAGGGTACCGTCCGCGCGCAGGGACGTACCGGCATGCAGCACTTCGGTATTCGGCTCGGCGGCCTCGGGTCCGGTGCCGGTGATCACATCGCCGGTGCGCGGGCGGGCGGGGTAGTTCTCGGCGGCCAGCACCACGGTGATCGCCGCGCCGTCCTTCCAGCGCGGAGCCTCGGTCCGCGCGAGAGCCCCTGTGGCAGTGGCGTTCAGCAGTTCGCCGAGCGGGCTGTCCAGCAGGGCGAGCACTGCCTGGGTCTCGGGATCGCCGAAGCGGCAATTGAATTCGACCACCGCCGGACCGGCCTGCCCCATCGCCAGCCCGGCGTACAACAGTCCGGAGAACGGGACGTCGCGCCGGACCATTTCCGCCGCAACGGGTTTCACCACCGTCTCGACGATCTCGCCGACCGCGCCCGCGGGCAGCCACGGCAGCGGCGTGTACGCGCCCATGCCGCCGGTGTTGGGACCGATATCGCCGTCACCGACCCGCTTGTGATCCTGCGCGGGCAGCAGCGGCACCACCGTCTCACCGTCCACCAGACAGAACAGCGAGACCTCGGGGCCGTCCAGGAAGGATTCCAGCAGCACCGGATGGCCCTGCTCGAGCAGTTCGGCGGCGTGATCGCGGGCCGCGGACCGATCGGCGGTGACCACCACGCCCTTACCCGCGGCCAACCCGTCGTCCTTGACCACCCAGGTCGGGCCGAAGCGGTCCAGCGCGGCATCGAGCTCACCGGGGTGGTCCACGATCTCGCTGCGCGCGGTGCGCACGCCGGCGGCGGCCATAACATCCTTGGCGAACGCCTTGGACCCCTCGATCCGCGCGGCCGAGGCGGACGGTCCGAAACACGCGAACCCGGCCGCGCGCACGGCATCGGCGATGCCGAGCACCAGCGGCACCTCGGGCCCGATCACCACCAGATCGGCGTCGTAGTCGGTGGCCAGCGCGACCACGGCCTCCGCGCTGCACGGATCGACCGGCCGGACATCGGCCTGCTGCCCGATGCCGGGGTTGCCGGGCGCGGCGCAGACCGCGCTCACCCCCGGATCCCGGCGCAGGGCCACTACCAAGGCGTGTTCACGAGCTCCGGAACCGATGACGAGTACGCGCACGCAGCACAGCTTAGGTGACCGGCCCAGGACAGGGCACAATGCAGACCATGGCTTCTGTTTTCAGCGCGATCATCGCCGGTCAACTGCCCGGACGGTTCGTCTGGGAGGATGAGGAATTCGTCGCATTCCTCACCATCAACCCGATCACCCAGGGGCATACGCTGGTGGTGCCGCGCCAGGAGATCGATCAGTGGCAGGATCTCGACCCCGAGGTGTTCGCCCGGATCAACGCGGTGGCGCAGAAGATCGGCAAGGCCGTGCGCGCCGCGTGGGGCGCTCCCCGGGCGGGCCTGCTGATCGCCGGACTCGAGGTCCCGCATCTGCACGTGCACGTCTTCCCGGCGTTCCAACTCGGCGATTTCAACATCTCCGGCGCGGATCCGGACCCCAGCAAGGAATCCCTCGACGAGGCGCAGGCCAAGATCAAACAGGCCCTGCGCGACCTGGGCTACGGCGCGAACGTCCCGGACTGAACCGGCTCAGGACGCCTCGCGCGGCAACCGCACCGTGAACGTCGTGCCCTCCCCCGGGGTGCTGTCCACCGACACCGTGCCGCCGTGCGAGGCGACCAGCGCCTGCACGATCGACAACCCCAGGCCGGTGCCTCCGCTGTCCCGGCTGCGTGAGGTGTCGGTGCGGTAGAAGCGCTCGAAGATGCGCTCGGCCTCCTGCGGCGGCAGACCGGGGCCGGTATCGACGACCTCCATCAGCACCTCGTGCTCGGCGGGGGTCAGCCGCACCGTCACCGGGGTGCCCGGCGGGGTGTGCACGAGCGCGTTACCGGCCAGATTTCCCAGCACCTGACGCAATCTCGCCTCGTCGCCGGAAACCTCCAGAGTTCCCTCGCCGGAACGGATTTCGAGATCGATGGGCCGCGGCGGGCCGTCCGGGTGCCGGCTCGCGTCGACCGCGCGCAGGTTGTGCACGGTATCGCTCGCGATCGCCAGCAGATCCACCGGCCGGCGCTCGAGCGGACGCTGCGCATCCAGCCGGGCCAGCATCAACAGGTCCTCCACCAGCAGGCTCATCCGCTTGGACTCGCGCTCGATCCGGTCCATCAGCATGTCCGATTCCGGCACGGCCCCCTGCCGGTACAGTTCGGCGAATCCCTGGATCGTCGTGAGCGGCGTGCGCAGTTCGTGACTGGCGTCGGCGACGAACCGCCGCATCTTGGCCTCCGAACGCCGCGCGGCCTCCTCGGATGCCTCGGTGGCGGCGAATGCCTGCTGGATCTGCGCGAGCATGCTGTTCAGCGACTGTGACAGCAGATCGACCTCGGTGCGGGTGCCGCGCACGGGAACTCGCCGATGCAGATCACCCCCGGCGATCGCGGACGCGGTCTCCTCCACCTCGCGCAGGGGCCGCAGACTGCGCCGGATGACCAGTTGCGCGACCGCGGCCAGGATCGCCAGCACCGCCAGCCCCACGAAGATCTGCAGACCAACCAGACGGTCGACGATGTTCTTGCCCTGATCCAGATGCACCGCGACCACGCTGACGCCGTCGGGGTGGACGACCTCCAGCGCCCGCCAGCGATCGGACGGTTTGCCCACCGAGCCGACCGTCCGGGGATGGTTGTCCAGGTCGGGTGGCAGATCGGGCACCGACGACGATGGCGCGGACCGCAATTCCACCACCCCTTGCGCATTCGTCGTGCGCACGTAGAACATCGGCGGCAGCCTGCTCGGCAGACGCGCTTCCGGGCGCGCCCAGATATGCGCGGCGTCGAACAACTGGCGGTCCACACCGCCCAGTACGACGCGTTGCATGACCGAGGTGACGACCACACCGGATATCAGCAGTCCCAGGGCCGCGAGGAATACCAGTGCGACGACCAGCGTCACGCGCAACGGCACCGCGGCCAGACGATGCGTGATCGCCCGGCGAACTCTCGCGACGCCACCAGCCATGCCCGTATTCTCCATATCGGCCGAAGCAGTGTCGTTTATGGCCGGGAACCTCCGACGCGCGCGATCGGGCGGGCGCTCATTTCGCCGGGGAATTCCTGCGGCTCGGTGAACGCATGACGTAGCCCACTCCGCGCAGCGTGTGAATCAACTGATCCGGGCCGGTGTCCACTTTCTTGCGCAGATAGGAGACATAGGTCTCGACCACGCCGACCTCGCCGCCGAAATCGTAGCGCCAGACGTGGTCGAGAATGCGCGGCTTACTCAGCACCGTGCCAGCGTTCACCATGAAATAGCGCAGCAGGGTGAACTCGGTCGGGGACAGCGAAACCGGCTCCCCCGCCTTCCACACCTCGTGCGTATCGTCGTCCAGTTCGATGTCCTCGAACCGGATTCGCGAGGATTTGCGTTCCTCCACCGCGTGGCCGGAACGGCGCAGAATGACCCGCAGTCGCGCCACGACCTCCTCCAGGCTGAAGGGTTTGGTGACGTAATCGTCCGCGCCGAGAGTCAGGCCGGTGACCTTGTCCTCCACCTCGTCGCGGGCGGTGAGGAACAGCACGGGCGCCTCGATGCCGTCGGCGCGCAACCGGCGCAGCAGGCCGAAGCCGTCCATGCCCGGCATCATCACATCGACGATGAGCGCATCGGGCCGGAAGGTCTTGGCCTTGTCCAGGCCCTCGGCGCCGTTGACCGCCGAGGTGACCTCGAACCCCTGGTAGCGCAGGCTCACCGACAGCAGTTCGACGATCATGGGCTCATCGTCGACGACCAGAATCCTGGCCTCGGGCGCCCGGTCCGCTGGCACACCATTCATGAGGGACATCGTCCCTCGCCCAGTGCGGAACCTGCTGAACGTAGCCTGGGAGTTTCCTGGGAAGCATCTCGGGCATTGCTCGGAACCGGCCGCGAGCGGCGGCGATATCGCTGGTGAGAGCCGGTATGCGGCAAGCACCACCCGGCCGGTGTCCCGCAGCCCGCCGGGTGACCGGAGCGGATCGGTCACGTGCCCTGCAACGTCCGGGAATCCGTCCCGCCCAACCGGATACGCGCAGATTGTCCGGAAATCACCTGAGCGCCAACCACGATCGCGGTGCGGCTCGGAACCCGAGTCGCGCGCACCACGCCCGCGCGGATACCGGCAACCTCGGGGCGTTCCTCGGACGCACCCGCCGAAACCGTATTATCATGCGAATTGCATTGCGTCCGCTCGATATTGGCTCTTGCGTAGCAACATTTGTCGACTAGGAGGTCGAGTGATGGCGAACAACCGGGTCGTGGATCCCACCAAACCCAGCAGCGCTCGCATCTACGACTACTTCCTGGGCGGCAAGGACAACTACGAGGTCGACCGTCAGGCCGCGGCCAAAATCCTCGAGGTGTGGCCGACCGTCGCCTCCGGCGTGCACCACAACCGCGACTTCATGACCCGCGCGGTGCGCACGCTGAGCGATCTCGGAGTGCGGCAGTTCCTCGACATCGGCACCGGGATCCCGACCGAACCGAACCTGCACCAGATCGCCCAGAAGCTCAATCCGGCCGCCCGCGTGGTGTACGTGGACAACGACCCCTTGGTCCTGGCCTACGCGCACGCCCTGATGGCGAGTACCGCCGAGGGCAAGGTCGCCTACATCGATGCCGACGCCACCGATCCCGAGGCCATCCTGTCCGCACCGTCCTTCGCCGAAACCCTGAACCTGGACGAACCGGTCGCCGTGAGCCTGATCGCGGTCCTGCATTTCGTCCGTGACGAACAGGAGCCGTACCGCATCGTCGACACCCTGATGAACGCCATGGCTCCCGGCTCGTACCTGGTCATCTCGCATGTCACCGCCGATTTCGACCCCGAGACCATGCGCCGCGCCCTGGCCACCTATCGCGCCAGCGGCGTGCACGCCCAGAATCGCAACCGCGACGAGGTCACCCGCTTCTTCGACGGCTACGAACTTCTCGACCCCGGCGTGGTCGGCGTGCACCGCTGGCGTCCCGAATCCGACCTGCCCGACTGGCGCGACGCCGAAGCGGGGTGCTGGGCGGGCGTCGCCCGCAAGAACTGAGGACGCTCGCGGGGAGCTATCGCCGATAATCGCCGACGTCGGCCCCGAGGACACCGAGCAATGCCAGTGCCTCCGCATCGCGGGATCCCGTCGGCGCGCTGTAGAGCACGAGGTCTGGTCGCGGTCGACGAGTGCGAGAGCATCGCAGTCGACGGTGACCTCGCCGAGGGCGGGGTGATCGAAGGTCTTGCGGAGCATCGGCGTCGCCTGCACGTCGTGCCGATCTCACAGCCGGTCGAATTCCGAACTGCCGGACCGTAATTCGTCAACCAGTTCGATCACCGCCGGACCCGACGGATAACGGGCGATGGTGGAGGGCAGGTGTATCACGACGTGGTGCCGGAATTCCGCGGCATCGGAGATGCCATACAACGGCGTCGTATCGGCCGTGGACCTCCGCGCCGCCATGACATCATCCCGGTCGACGGCGGGGCGGGCGGCTGAAACGCGGCGCCCCGAGTTCGTTCACGACCGCGTACCTCACCGGCACCGGGAGATTGCGGTGGCTGCGGGCGGGAACGTTCCCTGAATGGCGATCATCATCGGCACGTCGGGATGGCAGTACGCGGACTGGCGCGGGGTCCTCTATCCGAAGGGCGTCGCGCAGCGCCGGTGGCTGGAGCACTACGCGGGCGCGTTCGCCACGGTGGAATTGAACGCCGCCTTCTACCGCCCGATGGCGCGCACGACCTTCGAGGGCTGGCGCACCCGCACCCCGGACGACTTCGTCATGGCGGTGAAGGCGAGCCGCGTGCTCACCCATCATCGGCGACTGCTCGACCCGGAGATCCCGCTCGAGCGGATGCTCGACTCGGCGCGCGGGCTCGGTGACAAGCTGGGTCCGCTGCTGATCCAATTGCCGCCCAACCTGCCCGCCGCACCGGACCGCCTGTCGGCCGCGCTGCGGCTGATCCCGGCGGATGTGCGCGTGGTGGTGGAGCCCCGCCACGAGAGCTGGTGGACCGACGAGGTGCGCGCCGTCCTGGCGGAACGCGGCGCGGCGCTGTGCTGGGCCGACCGGCTGGACCGGCCCGTCACCCCGCTGTGGCGCACAACAGACTGGGGCTACCTGCGCTTTCACGAGGGCACCGGCATGCCGTGGCCCTGCTACGAGGAGAACGTCCTGGACGACTGGGTGCACCGCCTCGGCGAAACCTGGGACGCCGGTCACGACATCTACGTCTACTTCAACAACGACCCCGGCGGCGCGGCCATCCACAACGCCATCCGCTTCGCCGCCGTCGCCCGCGCCGCCGGTTGGCCGGTCACCCGCACCCCCGCACCGCTACCCCCGGCCACCGACCCGCCCGAAGTCTCGCGGGAGTGGAACACGCCCTGGTGAGGTCGCTACCGAGTCGCTGACCACGTTGGCGGACAACAAGTTTCATGCGTCGCGCGGACGTAGCTCAGCCGAGCCGCCCGAAGCGCCACCCGGCTCGTGAGGCCTCATGTCGAGGCATACCAGCAGGCTCTCCCGGGCGGTAGCCGAGTTCGGACAGCCGGATGCTGTTCACCCGGCTGCGAACCGTGCGGGCACGCCGACATACGGTCACTCGCTCAACGAGAACCGAGAGCCGCCGATGAATCCGATGTTCACCCCACCGCCACATCGTGACCTGCGACCGGAATGCCCACCTCGGTACCGCTCTCGCAGTCGAGAGTGGACGTGTTCCGGACACACCAAACGCATACCCCACCGGGGTTATGTATCATCGCGCCATGGCTGACCAGCGGCTACCGCGACAACTACCCGCGACCTCGGCGCCGGTGACTCGGCGAGGCTTTCTAGCTCTCGGTGCCGGTGCCGCCGCTGTTCTTGCCTCGTGTTCGACCGGCTCGTCGAGCTCGCCCCGCCTCGTGCGCCCCGATTCCGAGGCCGTCCGAACAGTCGAGAACGCTCGCCGCGCCGCGAATGCTCCCGTCCGGCAGGTGCGCCTGCGTGCCGCACCGGCCAATGTGGACCTCGGTGGCGTTCAGGTGTCGACCTGGGCCTATGCGGACCGGCTTCCGGGAAGCGAGATCCGGCTCAGACGCGGCGAGGTCCTTCGTGCGGATCTCACCAACGCCCTGCCTGCCCCGACGACGGTGCACTGGCACGGCATCGCGTTGCGCAACGACATGGACGGAATGCCCGATCTGACCCAGTCCGCGATCGCGCCCGGCGGCACCTTTCGTTACGAGTTCACCGTGCCCGACGCGGGCACCTACTTCTTTCACCCGCATGTGGGAGTACAGCTCGACCGTGGTCTGTACGCGCCGCTGATCGTCGAGGACCCCGCCGACGGCGCCGACTACGATCTGGAAGCCGTTGTCGTGCTGGATGATTGGCTCGACGGTGTCGACGGCCGCAACCCCGACGAACAGTTGCGGCGGCTACGCGCCACGGGGATGGCCGCCATGCCCGGGATGGATATGGGCGCGATGGGCGGCATGAACATGGGTTCCTCGCCGATGTCGATGCCGATGGATCCGAATGCGCCGCTGGGCTCGGATGCCGGTGACATCAAGGACTATCCGTACTACCTGATCAACGGACGTATCGCTGCCGACCCGGTCGTCTTCAGCGGCAGACCCGGGCAGCGGATGCGGCTGCGGATCATCAACGCCGCCGCTGATACCGCGTTCCGCGTCGCGGTCGGCGGCCACCGGTTGCGCGTCACCCACAGCGACGGCTACCCCGTCCAGCCGGTGACCACGGCCTCGGTCCTGATCGGCATGGGAGAACGCTACGACGCGATCATCGACCTCGGCGACGGCGTGTTCCCGCTCATCGCCGCCGCGGAAGGCAAAACCGGACAGGCCTTCGCGTTGATCCGCACCGGCGGAGGCGCCCCGCCCGCCGCCGACACGCGGCTTTCGGAACTGGCGGCCGCACCGCTGACAGCGGCCCGGCTCGCGGCGGCCGAGGCGGTGCGCCTGCCTCGCCGCGCCCCGGACACCACCCTCGAGGTGGCCCTCGGAACCGCCTCGTCCGAATACATCTGGACGATCAACGGCAAGGCCTACCGCGAGCACACGGCGCTGGATGTGTCTGCCGGGCAACGAATTCGGCTGCGGTTCGTGAACAAGACCATGATGTTCCACCCGATGCACCTGCACGGCCACACCTTCCAGATCGTCACCGCGGACGGCACCGGCGCACGCAAGGACACCGCCATCGTGCTACCCATGCGAACAGTCGAAGCCGAACTGGACGCCGCCAACCCCGGGCAGTGGATGCTGCACTGCCACAACGCCTACCACGGCGAGGCCGGCATGATGACCGTGCTGTCGTATGTGCAGTGACGCACCCTGTTCACCGCGACTCGGCCGCCCGATCATCGCAGCCGTGACCATCGGGCCGCCACTGCGGCGCCGGCGAGGAACACCGACGGAACCAGCGATCCGGTCAGCAACGCTGGACTAGATCCCGGTTCCTGAGCCTCGGGTCTGTACGACCTGGGCCGTGCGCAGTTTCGCCAGGTGCTGTGACCCCGACCGGGCAGGTCACGATGCCACCTATCCGGCATCAACCCCGTATGCCGTGGGCGCGCTGCCGTCATGCGGCGACAGCAAAGTTCAGCGTTGTCCGGACGTCGCGCTTGGTCAGCGAAAATAGGCTCCGACCTGATTCGCAGGTCAGAGCCTATTGGAGCCCCCTGTCAGGATTGAACTGACGACCTTTCGCTTACAAGGCGAGTGCTCTACCACTGAGCTAAGGAGGCGGAAAAAGCGGAGCCATCATAACTGGGGGGATGGCGGGGGAAAAAAAATCGTGGTCAGCGGGGATGGGCGGGGCTGGGAGACCGCGTATGGGATACATGCGTTCGCCGGGTCGTCGTGCTCACGCGGTGTCGAGTAGCCGGGATCAGGACTGAGAAGCCTGGCGGGCCGCGTCGTCGGCCGCCATCGCGTCGCGCAGGCTCTTGGGACGCATATCGGTCCAGTTCTTCTCGACGTACTCGACGCAGGCAGCCCGGCTGTCCTCACCGAACACGACCCGCCACCCGGCGGGAACCTCCGCGAAAGCTGGCCAGAGGGAATGCTGCTCCTCGTCGTTGACCAGAACGAAGAAGCGGCCGTCTTCGTCGTCGAAGGGGTTGGTGCTCATCTCACCTCACTGATACTGGCACTGTGTGTTGGGCATGCGCTACGGGTACGAAACACTGACGGCCCTCCGGGCGGAGCGACCCCCAATACCTGATATCGACCCTAGCAAGACCGGCGTTACCGCCGGGGAGTTACCTGGCCGCCACGACACCGGGGCCGCCTTCGCGAACGGACCGCCTCAGCCGCCGAAGAATTCCAGCAGCACCTTGTTCACCGCGTCGGGGCGTTCCAGGTAACCATAGTGCCCCGCGTCCGGAATCTCCTGATACCGCGCGGCCGGAATCACCTGCGCGACCTCTCTGGCCAGATACGGCGGGATCATCCGGTCGTCGGCGAATCCGACCGACAGGCACGGCACCTTGATCCCGCGGTAGGCCTGCAGCCGGTCGAAATCGTGATCCATCGCGCGCTGCGCCCGGATTCCGGGCGCGACCGGCCCGCCGGTGAACTCGAACAGGTCGAGCCAATCCCGCGCCGCGTTGACGTCGGAGAGAGTCGCCGGTGAAAGATTCATCACAGCGGTCAGCGCGGCCTCGTACTTCGGCGGTAGCTTCACCCCGCTGGCGTCGAGTTCGTGCTCGCCCAGCGAGAGTGTCTTCTGGAACTGGTCCAACCGCCCGTGACCGGCCAGGAATACCGCCTTGCGAACCAGGTCGGGACGAGCCAGCGCGAGTTCCTGCGCGACCCGCGCACCCATCGACGTGCCGGCCAGCAGCACCGGACCCTCGTCCAGGAACTCGATCAGCGCGGCGGTGTCCTTCACCAGGTCATCGATGGTCATTCCGTGCGCGGCCTCGTACGAGGGGGCGATGCCGCGGTTGTCGAAGGTGCACACCCGGTATCCGGCCGCGACCAGCGCGGGGACCTGATGCAGCTCCCACACCCGGCCCGGACTCCCGGTTCCCATGATCAGCACGACCAGCGGGGCGGCGCCCTTGATATCGCTGCCCTTGGCCTTGTCCCCCTTGACCTGGTAGTTCAGTGCTATTCCGTTCACCGTGGCCAACGGCATGATGATCCGAACCCTTTCTGCCGACACATACAGTCTTCCCACGGTATAGGCATCGCGAACCTCATCGTTTCAGGGTTGCCGCTTCACGCGGTTGCCGCCCAACCGGCCCCATTCCCATGACCGATACGATTGACTTCTCGCAACCGTGAGAACTCAACCCATAGTCGAGAGGACACGATGATGGCCGCGAAGGGCGCCAACGACATCGCGGACGACGATCTGGAGCCGCTCGCCGACGAGACTGCTCGACAGGCCCAACGAGTCGTCGCCGCTTACGCTGAAGATGCGGACGAATGCCGGATGCTGCTGTCGATGCTCGGTATCGGTCCCAGCGGCCGGGGCGAATAACCGACCCCGACCCCGCACTTACAACTCCACAGGGCTCTCCCGGCCCGCGGCAAACCGGAGGTTCCAGTAATGGACCAGATGAGCGCAAACCCATCGGATCAGCGACGATCGGATGCGGGAGCCCAACCGCCTGCGACAGCTCCACATGGCGCGGGTTCCGGATTCGTCGTGGTCGCCAACCGCCTGCCGGTGGATCTGCAGCAGCTTCCCGACGGTACGACCCGCTGGAAGCGCAGTCCCGGCGGCCTGGTCACCGCCCTGGAACCGGTCCTGCGCAACAACAACGGCGCGTGGGTGGGCTGGGCCGGCGTCCCCGACGTGGATCTGGACCCGATCATCGAGGACGGGCTGGAACTGCATCCGGTGCCGCTGTCCTCGGCCGAGGTTGCGGACTACTACGAGGGATTCTCCAACGGCACCCTGTGGCCGCTGTATCACGACGTGATCGTGCGGCCGGAGTACCGGCGGCACTGGTGGACCGCCTACGTCGAGGTCAACCGGCGTTTCGCCGAGTACACCGCGAAGGTCGCCGCCGAGGGGGCCACGGTCTGGGTGCAGGACTACCAACTGCAACTGGTGCCGAAGATGCTCCGGATGCTGCGCCCGGACCTGACGATCGGCTTCTTCCTGCACATCCCGTTCCCGCCGGTGGAACTGTTCATGCAGATGCCGTGGCGGACCGAGATCGTCGAGGGCCTGCTGGGCGCGGATCTGATCGGCTTCCACTTACCCGGCGGCGCCCAGAATTTCCTGTACCTGGCCAAACGCCTTGCCGGACAACCGACTTCCCGCGGCACCGTCGGCGTGCGCTCGAAACTCGGTGTGGTTCAGGTGGGTTTCCGCACGGTACGGGTCGGCGCCTTCCCGATTTCGATCTCCTCGGCCGAACTCGACGAGCAGTCCCGGCGGCGTTCGGTGCGCGAGCGGGCCGCGCAGATCCGCGACGAGCTGGGTAACCCGAAACATATTCTGCTGGGCGTGGATCGGCTCGATTACACCAAGGGCATCGATATCCGCCTGGCCGCGCTCGAGGAACTGTTGCGCGAGGGCCGGATCGACCCGGCGGAGATCGCCATGGTGCAACTGGCCACGCCCAGCCGGGAGCGGGTGCAGAGCTACATCCAGATGCGCGGCGATATCGAACGTCAGGTCGGGCGCATCAACGGCGAATTCGCCCGCGTGGGTTATCCGGTGGTGCACTACCTGCACCGGCCGATTCCGCGCGAGGAACTGCTCGCCTTCTTCGTCGCCGCCGACGCGATGCTGGTGACCCCGCTGCGCGACGGGATGAATCTGGTCGCCAAGGAGTACGTGGCCAGCCACAGCGGTCTGAACGGCGCCCTGGTGCTGAGCGAATTCACCGGCGCCGCAGCCGAATTGCGTCAGGCGTACCTGTGCAACCCGCACGACCTGGACAGCGTCGAGGACGCCATCATGGCCGCGCTCACCGACAATCCCGACACCCGTCGCCGCCGCATGCGCGCGCTGCGCCGCCAGGTCCTCGCGCACGACGTGGACCGTTGGGCCAGAGCGTTTCTCGACGCGCTCGCCCAGGATCAGGTGGCCGGCAGCGCACTGCTGTCCGATGCCGACCTGGATCCGGGCCGCTGACAACGTCTTTCGCGCCGAGGATCGGCGCCGGTGCGCGGCGAACCTAGCTCAGATCGGGCTGACCTGGCCGACGAGCCAGTGGCCGTCGTCCTTCTCGAGCGATACCCGCACGCGACTCGGGGTGACCGTGCCCTGCGGGGAGTCCTTGCTGGTCGTCACCTGATTCAGGTACAGCAGCACCACCGCGTGCGAGCTGTCGGCGCTGACGACCCCGGCCGCCTGCGTGGTGGCCTGCACAGTGAGCTGCTTCTGCTTCGCGCCGGGGGCGATGGCCTTGTCGACCAGCTTCAGGTAATCGCTCTTGAAGGCGGGAGTCAGGGCGTCGGCGGCCTTGGGCAGCTGCGTGTCGACGCTGTTGAAGTCGTAGGTGAACATGGCCGCCACCGTGCGGCGCGCGGCATCGACCGAGGCGCTGCGCGCCTGTTCGGCCTGCCGGTCGTTCCAGAACCGGTACCCGGTGAACGCACCGACCGCCACGGCCGCGATCAGCAGCACGCCCGCCGCGGCGAGCAGGATCGGAAGACGCTTTCCTCGCGATGTCATGCCACGAACTCCACCTTCGACGCGGTGACGCCGCCGTCACCGCGGTTCACGGTCACCCGGAACCGGTAGTACCGGTCCTGCGGCTGCGAATCGCCCGCATTGGTGAGGGTCTGCTTGGCCGCGACGAGCACCTGGGCCGAATCGTCGTTCTGGCTCTCGATCGCGGCCTCGATCACCTCGCCGCTGGCCTTGACCTTGGCCTCCTTGACGACCTGCGCATAGGCGTCCTTGCGCTGGGAGTACTCGGCCTTCAGATCGCCCGAGGCCACCGAGAGTACGCGGTCGATGTCCTGCGAGGCGGTGTCGTCCTTGATGTTGGTGAGGTTCAGGATGGCCTGTTTGGCGGTCTGGATGTATTCGGCCCGCTGTGAGGCCAGCGCGTCGGCATGCGACCGGTGGTAGGCGTACGCCCCGCCGCTGCCGAGCAGGCCGAGCAGTGCGAGGACCGCGACCGCGGCGGCCGCCCATTCGATCGGCCGTATCGAGCTCCGGAACCGGCGTTTTCCCGAGACGACCTCGCCCTGGGTGCCCGGCGCGTCGACCGGTTCGTCCACCGGCGCGTCGACGGGCTCCGCACCGGAGGCCGCCGGATTCCCGGCAGAATCGCGCTTCACCGTCGAATCCGTTTCGGCGGCAACGATTTTCGCGGTGCCTGCGGCGGGCTGATCGGAGGTCGCGCCCGCATCGATATCAGCGGAGCCGCCCGCGCCCCCGGCCTCCGGACCGCGCAGCTCGGCGTCCGAAATGCCTTCAGCCGCAGTAGCTTTCGCTGACGATCCAGTCGCGATCGTGGAGGTCGCACCGGCGTCGCCCACCGCCCCGGCGGACTTCCCCGCCGCCGCGGCATCCGCCTCGTGCGCGTGCACCGGAACAGCGGCCGAGGACGTCGCGGTATCGGTCGGCGGCGTCCGTGCGGCGTCCGAGTTCGCGGTGCTACCGGTGGGAACGACCGTCACCTCGGCAGCGGGCCGGCCCTGGTCGCCGACGGGACCGGCCTGGCGGCTCGCACGCCGCCGGACTCGTCCCGATGTAGGTGGTGTTGGGGGTGTGGTTTCGCTCATTTTTGCTGCTCCTCGAGCATCGCCTGCCACCCGGACGGTACCGTGCCCGAGCCGCCGGGCTTGACGTCCCCCTCCCGATAGGTGCGCCCGTCGGGTCCGGTGAAGGTTCCGGTTGTCGGGTCGTAACTCCTGTTCTCGAATGCGGCCGGATGGACCGTTCCGGGCTTCGCGGCCGGATTCGGCAGCGGCGCACCGGAATTGTCGACCGGCTGCGGCGGGCCGAACGGCGGGTTGTTTCCCTCGGGCACATAACCGCGCGGATCGTGGCACAGCTCCGGAGTCGGCGCACGCTTACCCGGCACGTCCTGACACGGCGTGTTGCGGATACCGCGCACGGCCTCCTTGGCGTTCTGCGGAACCTTGCAGTACAGATTGCCCGGCGTGTCGGGAGTGTCGGTCTGAGCGGGCGAACGACGCTGGCTCGGCGGCAGGAAGCCGGTGATGCAGCCGGGCGGGTCGTTCAGGCCGAGCATGAAGTCGACCATCGCGCCATACTGGACAGGCCCGCGCACGGCGGTCAGCAGCGCCGAGATCATCTGCGGGTAGATCACCAGGATCTGTTCCAGACCGGCGTGATAGGTCACCGCGACCTGGCCGGTACTGACCAGATTCGACAGCAGGATCGGCAGGGTGGGCTGGAGATCCTGGAAAGTCTGGCTGACCTGCTGCGCAGCCGCCGGTGTGCGCTGGAGCAGCTGATTGAGCGACGGATCGTGCTGGCGCAGCTGATCGGTCACCGCGACCAGGTCATGGGTCCAGGTGCGGATCGAATCCGCCGAGCGGTTCTGCGTGTTCAGCAGCGGGCCGATCTTGTTCAGCAGATCCTTGGTCGGCGCGGTGTTCTTCTGCGCCTCCTGCACCAGCAGCGAGGCGGAGTCGATGAACTTCTGCAGGTCCGGTCCCGCGCCGTTGAACGCGGTGAACGCGTCGTCGATCAGCTCGCGCAGTTTGGTGTCCGCGACGCTGGACAGCAGCCGGTCGGCCTGATCGAGCATCGCGCCGACATCCTGCGGCAGCCTGGTGCGCTCCTGCGGGATCACCGCACCGTCGTAAAGGTTTCCGCCCCTGGGGTTTTCGGCTGGTACCAGGTCCACGTACTGCTCACCGATGGCCGAGACGCTCCGGACGTACGCCTCGACATCGCTGGGCACCTTGTAACCGCTCTTGATGGACAGTTGCGCGTCCACCCCCTGCGGGGTCAGCCGAACGCTCTGCACCTTGCCGATATTGGTCCCGCGATAGGCGACGTTGGCGGTCGGATACAGCCCGCCGGTCGCGGCCAGCCGCACCGTCACCCCGTACCGGCCGATCCCGAACATGGCCGGCAGCTGCACATAGCCCCCCGCCATCACCACCAGGCCGACCACGGTCAGCACCGCGAAGATGATCAGCTGGGTGCGGACGAACTTGGTGAGCTTCACCGGCCGCCTCCTTGCGACGGGCCGGGAACGGTGATCCCCGGAATGGCGGGCAGCCCCGGAATCGCGGGCAACCCGGGAATACTCGGCGTGGGTGCGGGGGTGGCCGGTTTGGACTGGGTCTGCAGCGGCCCGTGCACCGGATCGCCCTTACCCTGCGCGGTCTGCGGGGCGATGGCGCCCAACGCGCCCTCGACGCCGCCGAACCGGCCGCCCAGCGGAGTTCCGGTGAGGAAGTTCGAATCCAGTCGCGCGCCGGTGATATCCACCGTCATCAGCAGATTCAGATAGTCGCCCTTGAGCGCCTTGTCCAGATTCTTCATCGGGAACGGGAAGGTCAGCAGGATCTGCAGCGAATCGGCCAGTTTCCCGCCGGTGTCGGACAAGGACTTCAGCGCCGGACCGAGATTCGCCAGGTCCGTCTTCAGGCTGTCTCCGCCCTGCTGAATGATCTGCTGCACGACGTCGCTCAGATTACCCAGCGCCACAAGGGTTTTGGTGATGTTCTGCCGACGATCCGCCAGTACTGTCAACGCGGGGTGGATCTTGGTGATCGCGGTGGTGACCTGATCCTTCTGCCGGGCCAGCACACCCGACAGGCGGTCCAGGCCGCCCATCGCGGCGATGATGTCCTGGGTCTGCTGATCCAATGTGCCGGTCAGTTGTTGCAACTGCGGCAACAGGTCCCGGATCGAGTCGGTCCGCCCGTGGAACGTCGCGTCCAATTCGTGGGTGATGGTCTCGAGCTGCGAGATACCGCCGCCGTTGAGCACCACCGACAGCGAGGACAGCGTCTGTTCGGTGGTCGGGTAGTCACCGGCGCGATCGAGCGGAATCACGTCGCCGTTCTTCAACTGGCCCTGCGGATTCGACGGCGGCGCGGCGAGTTCGACGTGATTACTGCCCAGCAGGCTGGTCTGCCCGATGCGCGCGATCGCGTTGGCGGGCAGGTGAACTCCCCGATCCAGGCTGACCGTGACCAGCGCATGCCAGTCCTGCACCTCGATATTCTTCACCGTGCCGACCGTGACGTCGTCCACCATGACCGGCGAATTGCGGGTCAGCGTGGTCACATTCGGCATCTGGATGCGCACCTGCCACGAGCCGTCGCCCGTTCCGGCCGCTCCCGGCATCGGCAGGGTGTTCAGCCCGTCCCACTGACAGCCGGTGACGCCCAGCGCCAGCACCAGGCCGATCGCCGCGCCCGCGAGCCGCCTGCGCGTCCTACCCGAACCGTTCCAGCTCATCGGTGCCCACCTCCCGGAAGCAGAAGTCCGGCAATGCCGTTCGGGACCACGACCGCAGGCGTGGCCGCCGGGGCCGCGGCGGGCGCGCCGGCATCGGGGTTGGTGTTCACCCGCTTGGCCAGATCCGGCGTGCTGTAGGTCAGCTGACTCGGGAACGCACCCTGTCCGGACGCCGGATTCAACAGCAGCGGTGGGTAATTCATCATCAGCGACTGGATGACCGGCGCGATGTACTGCTTGCACAACGCGGCGGTCCTGTCCGAATCGTCGGTCTGCAGACCCTCGATCGCGCCGCAGAGGAAGGCGAACGGGTTGGCGAAGTTGGTGCCGACGACCGCGCCGGTCAGCGTGCCCTGGGCCGGCTTGTAGATCTGATAGAAGTTCGCCAGCGCGGTCGGGCCCGAATGCAGCACGCGCTCGATATCGGATTTCTTGTCCACCAGCAGCTGGGTGACATCGGCGAGGCGCTGCACGCTGTCGGTCAGGGCCGGGCCGCGCTCGTTGAGGAAACGCTGCACATCCGCGACCGCGACGTCCAGATTGTCCAGTCCCGCACCGAGATCGCCCGAGACGTTGTTCAGCACCGAGGACACCGAGGCCAGCCGACCGCCGAACTGGACGATCTGATCGTCGCTCTTGGACAGCACGTCCACGAAGTGCTGCAGATTCCTGATCGTCCCGAACAGATCGGTCCGCCCGTCCGACAGCGTGCCCAGCGTGCTGGACAGCTCCTTCAACGTATCCCGGAACGCCTGCGCGTTGCCGTTGGCGAGGTTGTCCGAGGCGGTGTTCACGAACCGTCCGAACGAACCCTGTTTGTCCTGGCCGATCGGTCCCAGCGCCTTGGACAACTTGGTCAGCTCGGCCTTGATGTCGTCCCACTCCACCGGAACGGCGGTGCGCTCGATCGGAATGGTCGCGTTGTCGTGCATCTTCGGCCCGCCCGTGTAGGCCGGGGCCAGCTGGATGAAGCGCGCCGAGACCAGCGAGGGCGCGATGATGACCGCCTTCGCGTCCGCGGGGATGTCCACGCCGCGGTCGACGGTCATCGTCACCTTCACGTTGTCCCGGCCCGGCTCGATCGAGTTGATCTTGCCGACCTTGACCCCGAGGATCTCCACCCCGTCACCGTTGTAGATGCCGGTCGTGGACGGGAAGTACGCGGTGATGTGGGTCTTGCCGATATTCGTCACCGCGCCGTAGACGATCCATCCGGCCAGGGCGACGACCAGCGCGGCGGCGACGGCCCGCACCCAGCGGGGCACCGTGCGCAACTTCGGTAATGCTTTCATCGCGGAGGCTCCTGGATGGAGGGACCGATACTGGGCAGCGGGTTCAGATAGCTCCGGAACGAGTCCGGCACGTGCTGCGGCCAGACCAGTGCGTCGACCAGCGGTTGCAGCACCTTGCTCGACGCGTTCGACACGTACGCCTGGAAGTACGGACCGCTGCCGACCTGTTCACCGAGCGCACCGGCGTAGGGGCCGAGCGCGTCCAGGGCCTTGCCCAGCTGGTCCTTGTTCTTCTGCAGCAGGGCCAGCAGCGAATTCAGGTTGTCCAGATCGGGTTTGAGCGAGGCCTCGTTGTCCCGCACGAACCCGGTGAGCTGCTGGGCCAGGCCGTTGACGTACTGGATGAGCTGGCTCAGCGCGGTGCGCCGGGCGTTCAGTTCGCCGAGCAGATCGTTGCCGTTCAGCAGCAGCGCGTTGATCTGGTCCGCGCGATCCGAGAGCACCTTGGTGACGTCCTGCGCGTGCGAGAGCAGTTGGGTCAGGGCCTGGTCGCGGGTGTTCAGGCTGCGCGAGAGCGCGGTGACGCCGTCCAGGGCCGAACGCAGCGGCCCGGGAGTCTTGTCGAACGCGGCCGAGAGCGTGTCCAGGGTCTTGTTCACCTGATCGGTGTCCAGGTCGTGCACGGTCGAGGCCAGATCGCCGAGGGCGTCGTTGAGCGAGTACGGCGAGGTCGTTCGGGACAGCGGGATGGTGTCGTCGCGACGCAGCGCACCGTCGCCGGTGGGGGTCACCTCGAGCGATTTGCGGCCCAGCACGGTGTTGGTCTTGATCGCGGCGGATGTCTTGCGCCCCAACACGATCGACTCGTCCAGGCTGAACCGGACCTTCACCTTCGCACCGGCCAGGGTGACGTCCTCGACCTGTCCCGAGCGCACCCCGGCCACCTGCACCGGATCACCCGGCAGCAGCCCACCGGCATCGGCGAAGAAGGCACTGAACTCCGCACCGCTGCGGATGAAGGGCAGCCGCTGGAACTGTAAGGCGGACAACGAGATCGCGACCGCGAGGACCACGCCGACGACGCCGATCTCGATCAGGGGGGAGCGTTGTTCCTTCATTGCGCCGAGCACCTTCCGGTCGTCTGCAAACCGGGCAGGTTGATATGCATGGGCTTGCCGTCGGGCCCGTCGATGAGGAAGTTCGTCCCACAGACGTACATGTTCAGGAACGAACCGTAGGAACCGAGCCGCACGAGTTTCTTGTAGGTCTCCGGCAGCCGGTCCAGCACCCATTGCACGTCGTCGGTGCGGGAGTCGAGGTTGCTCGACAACCGGCCCAGCTGGTCGAAGTCGTTCTTCAGATCGGGCCGGGCCTGGCGCAGCAGACCGGTCAGGTCACCGGTCGCCCCGGCCAGACGCGGCAGCGAATCGCCGATCTGGTCGCGGTCCGCGGCCAGCCCGCTGACCACGCGCTGCAGTTCGACCAGCGTGGCGTCGAAATCCTTGTTCTTCGCGTCGATGGTGGACAGCACGGTGTTCAGGTTGTTGATCACGCTGCCGATCAGCGCGTCCCGATCGGCCAGCGTCTTGGCGAACGAGCCGGAGCTGTTCAGCAGGGCCACCAGCGTGCCGCCCTGACCCTGGAACACCTGGAGCAGCGCGTTGGTCAGATCGTTGACCTGCGTCGGATTCAGGCCGCGCAGCAGCGGTTTGATCCCGCCGAGCAGCATGTCCAGGTCGAGGGCCGGCTTGGTGCGGTCGGTGCCGATCGTGCCGCCCTCGGACATCCCCTTCGCGTTGCCGGGCCCGTCCATGAGTTCCAGATACCGGTCGCCGACGAGGTTCTCGTAGCGGATCGCGGCCTTGGTGCTCTCGTAGAGGTGGTACTGATGATCGACCTGGAAATCGACGTGCGCGAGATGGTCCTTGCCCACGTAGACCCGCTTGACCGACCCGACCGGCACGCCCGCGATGCGCACCTTGGCTCCGGGCAGCATGCCCGAGGAACTGGTGAACACCGCGTGATATCCGGTCTCGCTGGCGAACCGCATCTGGCTGAAGACGACCGCGAGCAGCGCCAGGACCAGCACCATCACCAGTGTGAAGATCGAGAGTTTGACCGTGACGGCCCGTGGTTTGACGCTCACGGCTTGCGCACCCCCGGCATTCCGGCGAACAGCAACTGGAAGACGCTGGTGTTCGGGTCGTTGAGATGTGAACTCAGCGACGGCGTCCACACTTCACCCTGGGAGGTGTCGGTGACCAGATAGTTGGAATGGCTGCCGGGTTTGCGATCGAGAATGTTGTCGCAGCGCGGCCCGCCAGTGGCGTTCACCTTCGGGAGATCCTTCGGATACTGGTACGGGGTGCCGCCGGGCATGAAGCTGGCGTTGAGCGTCACGTAGGGGCCCAGGCCGCCGAAGACCTGATTGGCCACCGGCACCGCGTTCGCGATACCGACCACCATGCAGTAGAGCCCGGGGCTGTACTCGTTCAGCAGCGCGGTCGTGGGCCGCAGCAGATCCAGCGCGGTCACCAGCGGCTTCTGGTTCTGCTTCAGGATCGGGTCGGTGGTGTTCACCAGGCCGATGAGGTTCAGCAGCACCGCGTCCAGATCACTCTTGCGATCGACGAGCGTTTTGCTCGTCACCGCGGCGTTGTCGGTGGTGTGCAGCAGATCCGGCGCGACGTCGGCGTACAGATTCGTCACCGGAACGCTGATGCGCAGATCGCGCTGCAGGTCCGGCATGCTCGGGTTGATGTCCTTCAGGTACTGGTCACTGTTCGCCAGCAGCTGCCCGAGCTCGTCGCCGCGGCCCTGCAGGGCGGTGCCCAGCGCGGTCAGCGTGGCGTTCAGCTTCTCCGGGGCGACCTTGCTCAGCACATCGGTCAGATGCTGGAACAGCGTGTTGAATTCGACGGTAACCTGCGTCGCGCTCAGCGTCGCGCCCGGCCGCAGATGATCCGACGAAGGATTCTGCGGCACAGTGAAATTCACGTACTTCGCGCCGAATACCGTGGTGGAGCGGATATCCACGCCCGCATTGGCCGGAACCAGTTTCAGCTGATCGGGATCGATCGCCAGCCTCAGCCGCGCGCTGTTGCCGGTGTACGAGATCGCCTTGACCGTGCCGATGTCGACCCCGCGCATCTTGACCTTGGCGTCCTTGTCCATGACCAGGCCCGCCCGCGGCGAATCGACATAGATCGCCTCGGTGCTCTGGAATCCGCCCGCGAACATGGTCAGCGCGAGCGCGACGATCGCCACCAGGCTCAGCACCAGGCCCAGGCCCGCCAGCTTGACGCCCCATCCCGCGCCGAAGACCCTTCCGGCACCGTCCTTTTCGACAAGTGTATTTCTCGCCATACCGCCTACCCGGAGAGATGGAAATTGCCGGAGGTGCCGTAGATGGCCAGCGAGACCAGCAGGGTCACCGTCACCACCGCCCCCCGCGAGGTGCGCACCGCGTTACCGCCCGCGCTGCCGACGCCGACCGGTCCGCCGGTCGCGTGGTAGCCGTAATAGGTGTGAATCATCATGACCGCCAACGCCATGACGATCGCCTGCACGAACGACCACAGAATGTCGCTGGGAATCAGGAAGGTCGAGAAGTAGTGGTCGTACACACCGGCCGACTGCCCGTAGATCACCACGGTCGCAAAGCGACTCGCGATGAACGAGGCGATCACCGCCAGCGCGTACAGCGGGACGATCGCGATCATCCCGGCCAGCACGCGCGTGCCGACCAGGAACGGCACCGGCCGGATCGCCATCGACTCGAGTGCGTCGATCTCCTCCGCGACGCGCATCGCGCCCAGCTGCGCGGTCGCGCCCGCGCCGATGGTCGCGGCCAGGCCGATCCCCGAGATCACCGGCGCGGCGATGCGAACGTTGAGGAATGCGGCGAAGAATCCGGTCAGCGCCTCGACGCCGATATTGCCCAGTGAGCTGTATCCCTGCACCGCGATGGTGCCGCCGGCGAACAGCGTCAGGAAGCCCACGATGACGACCGTGCCGCCGATGACGGCCAATGCGCCCGTGCCCATGCTGATTTCGGCGATCAGCCGGATCGTTTCGGTGCGATAGCTCACCAGCGCCTTGGGCACCGCGCGCAGTGATTCGGCGTAGAAGAGCGCATGCCTGCCGACACTGTCGAGTGAGTCTGACAGGCGGCGCACTCGTCGAACAGTACGCGGGAAGCGAGCGTGGATTACGAAGGCCATGTGGTCACCGCACCGTGAACTTGATGCCGACCGCGGTGACCACCACGTTCAAAACGAACAGGACCATGAAGGAGAACACCACCGTCTGATTCACCGCATCGCCGACGCTCTTGGGTCCGCCGCGTACGTTCAGTCCCAGATAGCAGGCCATCAGCCCGGCCGCGAGGCCGAACAGCGTCGCCTTGACCTCCGCGATGACCAGTTCGGGCAGGTGCGTCAGCAAGGTGATCCCGTTGACGAACGCGCCGGGATTCACCCCCTGCAGGAAAACCGAGAACAGGAAGCCGCCGCCGATGCCGATCAGGCAGACCAGGCCGTTCAGCAGCGCCGCGACGAACATCGAGGCCAGCACGCGCGGGACGACGAGCCGGTGGATGGGGTCGATGCCCAGCACCTTCATCGCGTCGATCTCCTCGCGGATGGTGCGCGCGCCCAGGTCCGCGCAGATCGCGGTGGCGCCCGCGCCCGCGACGATCAGCACCGTCACGATCGGGCCGACCTGGGTGACGGTGCCGAAGGCCGCGCCCGCGCCGGACAGGTCGGCCGCGCCGATCTCGCGCAGCAGGATGTTGAGCGTGAAACTCACCAGCACGGTGAACGGGATGGCGACCAGCAGGGTCGGCAGGATCGAGACCCGGGCGATGAACCACGCCTGGTCCACGAATTCACGACGCTGAAATGGCGGCCGCACGGTCGCCTTGGCCACCGCGGCGGTGAGTTCGAAGAACCCGCCGACCGCCCGCAACGGCACGGCAAGAACCTCGTTCATTCCCGATTCCTCCTTGCCATGCCTTGCACGTCGAGCTCGTGACGGCGGTAACAACCGGCCCGTCGGTCTGAAGATTAGAACACGTTCACTCTGTTGCCGAACCCAGTTTGGCGATATCGAACTGCTCTTTCCTGCCGAACTGTGATCGGAAGATAGAACTTGTTCATACGGCATGAGGAAAAACTGTGTGAGTCACCCCACACCGTCGATCCCCATGTCTACCAAGTGGCGGACCGGCGATCAACAATGCGGCCGGTAGTTGTCGGCTACTAGCCCAGTTCGTGCAACGATGACGCCGAAAACGTACGCCCCGCCGGGCGTTCGGCAAAATATCCGCCGAGCGTGTCGGCGAGATCCTCCGGACGCCATTCCGCGCCGGCGGCATCGAAACGCCGTTCGACTTCCGGCGCAGCCATCAGTGCGACCATCGGGCCGTAGACGACGAATACCTGCCCGTTCACCTTGTCCGCGGCGGGCGAGGCGAGATAGGCGACCAATCGTCCGACATGATCAGGCGAGAGCGGATCGATGCCCTCTTCGGGCGCGTCGGAGAAGACCTTCTCGGTCATCGATGTGCGCGCACGGGGGCAGATTGCGTTGGCGCGCACGCCATATCGCTCCAGCCCGCGCGCCGCGGACAAGGTCAGCGCCGTGATTCCAGCCTTGGCGGCGCCGTAGTTCGGCTGCCCGGCCGGACCGAGCAGACCGGCCTCGGACGAGGTGTTGATCAAACGGCCGTAGATCGGCGCACCGGCCGCCTTCGATTTGCCGCGCCAGTATGCGGCGGCATTGCGGGACAACAAGAAATGTCCGCGCAGATGAACGGCGAGGACCGAATCCCAATCCTCGTCGGTGAGATTGAAAAGCATTCCGTCACGGACTATTCCGGCATTGTTCACCACGATGTCGACGCCGCCGAACGTCTCGTCCGCCGTGTTGATCAGAGCATCCGCGGTAGCGCGTTCGGCAATACTGCCGGCGACGAATTCAGCCTTGGCTCCCAATGCGCGAATATCGGCGAGCGTGGCCGACACCGCGTCGTTCTCGACAAGATCGTTGATGACGATCGAGGCGCCGGCAGCGGCCAAGGCGAGCGCATCCGCCCGCCCCAGCCCGGCACCGGCGCCCGTCACAATGGCCACCCGACCGGACAAGCTGATTTCGGATTCGCGCCCGTCAGCCCCTCGCTGACGCTCGGGGCTGCCGCCCGCGACGCGCGCTGTATTTTCGGTTCCCTCGCTCCGCTCGCTCACACGGCGACTCTAGAACGTGTTCCAGTTAACGGCAAGCATCGGTTCAGACGAGCTTCAACGCCGCCTTCGGGCACTGGGCGACCGCGGTCTTCACGTCGTCGAGCTGGTCCTCCGGCACATCACCCGAGGTGACGTGCAGGTTGTCCTCGTCGTCGAGTTCGAACACGTCGGGGGCGTATCCGACACAGATGCCGTTGGCCTCGCACTGGTCGAAATCCACACTGACCTTCATTTTGACAACTCCTTCGCCACTGATAGCCCGAGCCTACAAGCCCGCCTCGGCCAAGGAGGCGGAAGCGGCCCGTTCAGGGTCCATACTGGAACATGTTTCAGTGGTTGTGCAATGATCGGGACAACCGGCGCAGCCCATATCGGCTGGCTATGGAACGAGCCGGCCACCAGCAGAACGGACGAGGTGATTGCCATGCGGATTGCGTATACCCCGCAACAGGAACAGCTACGCGCGGAACTGCGCGACTATTTCGCCACGCTGATCACCCCAGAGCGCCGGGAGGCGCTCTCCTCGCAGACCGGCGAATACGGGCAGGGCAACGTCTATCGCGAGGTGGTCCAGCAGATGGGCCACGACGGCTGGCTCACGCTGAGCTGGCCGAAGGAGTACGGCGGCCAGGACCGCTCCACGATGGATCAGCTGATCTTCACCGACGAGGCCGCCATCGCCGGCGCACCGGTGCCGTTCCTGACCATCAACTCGGTCGCGCCGACGATCATGCACTACGGCACCGAGGAGCAGAAGAAGTTCTTCCTGCCCAAGATCGCCGCCGGTGAGCTGCACTTCTCCATCGGCTACTCCGAACCGGGCGCGGGCACCGACCTGGCCTCGCTGCGCACCAGCGCGGTCCGCGACGGCGACGACTGGATCGTCAACGGGCAGAAGATGTGGACCAGCCTCATCCAGTACGCCGACTACGTCTGGCTGGCCGCGCGCACCGATCCGAATGCCAATAAGCACAAGGGCATCAGCATGTTCATCATGCCGACCACCGCGGAGGGCTTCTCCTGGACGCCGGTGCACACCATGGCCGGTCCGGACACCAGCGCCACCTACTACCAGGACGTGCGCATCCCGCACACGAACATGGTGGGCCCGGAGAACGGCGGCTGGCCCCTGGTGACCAACCAGCTCAACCACGAACGCGTCGCGCTGACCTCGGCCGCCTCCCTGCAGCTGGCGCTGGCCCAGACGGTGGAGTGGGCCAAGAACAACAAGGACTCCAACGGCGGTCGCGTGATCGACAGCGAATGGGTGCGGCTGAATCTGGCGCGGGTGCACGCGAAGGTCGAGTACCTCAAATTGCTGAACTGGGAAATCGCGTCCGGTGCGGACGCGGGCGGCGACTCCGCCCCCAAGCCGTGGAACGCCTCCACCTGCAAGGTCCTCGGCACCGAACTGGCCACCGAGGCGTACCGCACGTTGATGGAAGTGCTGGGCCCGCAGGCCTATCTGCGTCAGGGTTCGGCCGGTGCGCAACTGCTCGGCCGGCTCGAGCGCATGCACCGAGCCTGCCTGATTCTCACCTTCGGCGGCGGCACCAACGAGGTGCAGCGCGACATCATCGCCATGACCGCCCTGAAGCAGCCCGCCGCTGCGCGCTGATTGGAAAGCTGAGTAACACAATGGATTTCACTCTCACCGAAGCGCAGCAGGATCTGGCGCGACTCACCGCCGAGGTGACCGGCAAGCTGGTCACCGCCGATCGGCTGCGCGAACTGGATTCCGACTCGGACACCGCGCGCTTCGACGAACCGCTGTGGAAATCGCTGGCCGAGACCGGCGTGCTGGCCGCGGCGCTGCCGGAGTCCGTGGGCGGGGGCGGTTTCGGCGTCCTGGAGCAGACCGCGGTGCTGCGCGAACTCGGACGTTCGGTGGCGCCGGTGCCCTACCTGTGGTCGATCGTGGTGGGCGCGGGGGCGCTGGCCGAGTTCGGCTCCGAATCTCAGCGCGCGCAAGCGGCCGAAGCCGCCTCGGGCACAAAGGTTCTCACCGTCGCGCTGAGCGAGGAGCGCAACTGGGAGCCGTCGAAACCGGTCACCACCGCCGCGCGGGAAGGCGCCGGCTGGCGGATCACCGGATTGAAGATCACCGTGCCGTTCGCGCGGCAGGCGTCGCGAATCCTGGTGCCCGCCAGCGTGTCCGGGCAGGCGGCGGTCTTCCTGGTCGATCCGGCCGAGGCCGGGGTGCGGATCACCGATCAGATCGTCACCGATCGCACGCCCGAGGTGGAGATCGAATTCTCCGGCGCCCCTGCCGAATTGGTCGGCACCGTCGAGCAGGGCGCGGAAATCCTGGACTGGCTGCTGCACCGGGCCTGGCTGGGCCTGTCCGCACACCAGCTCGGCGTGGTGGAGAAGGGCCTGGAGCTGGTCGCCGGCTACGCGCGCGAACGCGAGCAGTTCAACCGCAAGATCGGCAGCTTCCAGGCCGTGGCACAGCGTCTGGCGGACGGCTACATCGACGTGCAGGGCGTCCGCCTGGCCGTGCAGCAGGCCGCCTGGCGCCTGTCCGAGAACCTGCCCGCCACCGCGGAGATTCACACCGCCAAGTTCTGGGCCGCCGAGGCCGGTCACCGCGTCGCACACACCGTGGTGCACGTCCACGGCGGCGTCGGCATCGACCGCGACCACATCGTCAACCAGTTCTTCACCGCCGCCAAACACAACGAATTCGCCCTGGGCGGCGCCACCGACCACCTTCGCGCCCTGGGCGCCGAACTGGCCGAATCCCCGGCCTGACCGAATCTCCCGGTGAAGCGTTCGCCTCGTCACGACTGCGGACGAGGCGAACGCTTTCGTACGTAATT
>CBJNFW010000073.1:0-29866 GCA_966435935.1 uncultured Nocardia sp. | reverse complement strand
CCCGCGCTACCGCCTTGAGAGGGCGGCGTCCTAGGCCGCTAGACGACGGGGCCAGAACAACTCGCCTAGCGTAACCGCCGCGCGGCCATCGGCCAAATCAAGTCGGGTGGATCACAGCCGCCCGGCCCCATCGTCCCGTGCGCCACATCGAGCGGAGTGCGAATATCCTGCTCATTCACATTCGTCGCGTCCGGGACGGCTCGGGTTCACGCGGTCCGGGTGCCGGGGCGGGCATCCAGGGCCGCGTGCAGGGTGCTTGCCCACTGGGCGACGATTTCCTTCCGGCGGGCGGAGTCGTCGGTGAGGACGTCGGCCAGGCCGAGGCCGCGGGCCAGGTCCATGGTGGCCTGGACGAGGTGGTGAGCGACCGGATCGGAGTCGTCGACGCCCAGCGCGGCCACCGCCATGCGGTGCGAGACACGGCCGAACCGGGCCTCCAGCGGGACGATGCGCTCACGCAGGGCGGGATCGGCCGCGGCGTGCGTCCACACCTGCAGGGCCGCCTTGAACAGCGGGCTCGTATAGGACTCGACCAGCGAACCCACCACCGCCTCGGTGCGGCCGACGCCCTCGGCGATCCGGTGCAGACTGAGCGCCTCGGCCTCGGCCTGTGCCATGCGGATGTCGAACATGTACTCGAGTGCGGCGGTGATCAGATCCTCTCGAGTGGGGAAATGATGTTGCGCCGCACCGCGGGACACCCCGGCCCGTTCGGCCACCACGGCCACGGTGGCCGCCGCCCAACCGGTTTCGGCCAGCGCGTCGATGGTCGATTCGAGCAGCCGCTGCCGGGTGGCCCGGCTGCGGTCCTGCTTGGGTTCGTGCGGGGTAGCCATGATGGGCTATTCTGCCCAGCGCGGCGGCCGCCGCTCGAAGAAGGCCGTCATACCCTCGACGACCTCGGGCGTTCCGAAACAGGAGGCGGACCGCTTCGCCAACTCCTCGGCCGAGCGGTCGAACTCGGCGAGCAGGGCCGCGTTCACCAGCCGCTTGCTCTCGGCCAGCCCCTGCGGCGAGCCCTTGCGCAGTTCACCGCGCAGCCGGTTCACCACGGCGACCGCATCATGCGCCGCGATGGTGATCAGGCCGACGCGTTCGGCCTCGGCCGCATCGAAGGTCTCGCCGGTCTGGTAATAGCGAGCGGCCGCGCGTGCGGTCAGGCGCGGCAGCAGCGTCAGCGAGATCATGAAGGGCGCCAGGCCGATTCGCGCCTCGGTGAGCGCGAAGCTGCTCGACGGGCCCGCGACGGCGATATCGCAGGCGGCGAGGATGCCCATGCCACCGGCTCGGACATTGCCATCGATCTGTGCCACAACAGGTTTGGGGAGTTCCAGGATGTCCCGCAGCACCCGGATCATCCATCGGGTCCGGATATCCGCGGCGGCCGCCGGGTCGGCGTCCAGGGCTTCCTTCAGATCCGCACCGGCGCAGAAGGTGTTGCCGGTGTGGGCCAGCACGACGCCGCGCACGGATTCGTCGGCGGCGGCACGTTCGAGCCCTGCCAGCAGTTCACGCACCAACCGCGAGGACAGCGCGTTGCGGTTGTGCGGGGAGTCCAGGGTGAGCACGGCGAATCCGTCGCTCACCTCGTAACGCACGAAAGGCGCTTGCGCATCGGATGTTTCGCTCATGACCGCCTCTCAGTAGGACCGCGGCAGGCCCAGCGAATGCTGGGAGACGAAGTTCAGGATCATCTCGCGGCTGACCGGCGCGACGCGCGCGATCCGGGCGGCGGCGAGCATCCCGGCCAGGCCCACATCGCTGGTGAGACCCGAGCCGCCGTGCGTCTGGATGGCCTGGTCCAGCGCCTTGATACTCGCCTCGGCCGCAGCGTATTTCGCCATGTTCGCCGCCTCGGCCGCACCGAAGTCGTCGCCGGAGTCGTAGAGCACCGCGGCCTTCTGCATCATCAGCTTGGCCAGCTCGAGCTCGATCTTCACCTGCGCGAGCGGATGCGAAAGGCCTTGGTGGGCACCGATCGGCACGCCCTTCCAGACCGCTCGTTCCTTGGCGTACTCGACCGCGCGATCGATGGCGTAGCGGCCCATGCCCACCGCCATCGCCGCACCCATGATGCGCTCGGGATTCAGGCCGGCGAACAGCTGCGCGATGGCCGCGTCCTCCTGGCCGACCAACGCCGTGGCGGGCAGGCGCACGTCGTCGAGAAACAGGGTGAACTGATTGTCCGGCTCGATGATGTCCATCTCCTGGGCCGTCTTGACGAGGCCGGGGGCATCGGCCGGCACGATGAACAGCGCGGGCTGGAGGTTGCCGGTCTTGGCGTTCTCGGTGCGGGCCACGATCAGCACCGCCTCGGCCTGGTCCACACCGGAGATGAAGATCTTGCGGCCGTTGAGAATCCAGTCCGCGCCGTCGCGGCGTGCGGTGGTGGTGATCTTGTGCGAATTGGATCCGGCGTCGGGTTCGGTGATGCCGAAGACCATCTTCGACGAACCGTCGGCCAGGCGGGTGAGCCAGTACTTCTTCTGGTCCTCGGTGCCGTATTTGGTGATGATCGTGCCGCAGATGGCCGGGGATACCACCATCAGCAGCAGGCCGCAGCCGCGCGCGGAGAGTTCCTCCTGCACCAGGGCCAGTTCGTAGATACCCGCGCCACCGCCGCCGTACTCCTCGGGAAGATTCACGCCCAGGAAGCCGAGTTCGCCCGCCTCGGCCCACAACTCGTCGTACGGCTCGTTGCGGCGGGCCTTGGGTCCGGCGTAGTCGCGGAAGTTGTACTTCTCGGCCAGTGCTGCCACCGCGGCCCGCAGCGCCTTCTGCTCGTCGGATTCGATGAAACTCATTGGTTACTCCTGCTCTTCGCTGTGGACCACGGCGAGCACGGTGCCGACCTCGACCTGCTGCCCCGCGGTGACATTCAATTCGGCCAGCACGCCCGCGGCCGGGGCGGAGATGGTGTGCTCCATCTTCATCGCCTCCAGCCACAGGATCGGCTGCCCCTTGGCGACCAGGTCGCCCGCCTGCGCGCCGAGCCGGATGACCGCGCCGGGCATCGGCGCGAGCAGCGAGCCCTCGGCCACGTGATCGGCGGGATCGGAGAAACGCGGCAGCCGTCGGACCGCGACCGGGCCCAGCGGCGAGTCGATCGCCACCAGATCGCCGTAGCGCGCGATCTCGAAGCGACGGCGGACCCGGCCCCGTTCTCCGGGCACCGTGAGGATCACCGAATCGGGTGTGGCCTCGACCAGTTCGAGGCCGTCGAATCCGTCCGCCACCAGGCCCGTGCGGGTGAGGCGGTACCGGACGTCGTGACGACCGCTGACCCGGGATTCGTAGGATTTGGTTTGCGGTTGCGAGGGCAGGTTCCGCCACCCGCTCGGCAGGCCGGCGCCGGTGCGGGCCGCGGCACGGTTGGCCGCGGCGTCGGACAGCGCGGCGGCCAGGATGAAAAGCTTCTCCTCGTCCTCGGAAACCACTGGGGCGGACAGGTTTTCGAGTCCATGAGTGGCGAAGAACGCGGTATCGGTGTCGCCCGCGAGGAAGGCCGGATGCCGCAGCACCCGCACCAGCAGATCGCGGTTGGTCACCAGGCCGTGGATCTTCGCCCGCTGGAGCGCCGCGGCCAGCAGATGCGCGGCCTCGTCGCGGGTTTCGGCGTAGGAGATCACCTTTGCGAGCATCGGGTCGTAGTGCACCCCGACCACCGAGCCGTCCACCACACCGCTGTCCAGCCGCACGCCGGGTTCGGCGAGTACGGTGAATTGCCCTGTGGCGCCGGGAATGTCGAGCCGGTATACCGGACCGCTCTGCGGTTGCCAATCCTGTGCCGGATCCTCCGCGTAGAGACGCACCTCGATGGAATGTCCCCGCAAGCCCGGCTGCCGTGCGGGCAGCGGCCGTCCGGCGGCCACCTGCAACTGCAACCGGACCAGATCCAGGCCGGTGACCTGCTCGGTGACCGGATGTTCCACCTGCAGACGGGTATTCATCTCCAGGAAGAAGAAATCACCCTTCTCGTCGGCCAGGAATTCGACGGTGCCCGCACCCTCGTAGCCGATGGCCTGCGCGGCCAGCACGGCCGCGGTGAACAGGCGCTCGCGCATGCCGGCGATCTTCTCCACGAGCGGCGAGGGCGCCTCCTCAACGACCTTCTGATGCCGCCGCTGAATGGAGCACTCACGCTCGCCCACCGGCCACACCGTGCCGTGCGTATCGGCCATGACCTGCACTTCGATGTGCCGACCGGTCTCGAGATACCGCTCGCAGAACACGGTCGGATCGCCGAATGCCGATTCGGCCTCGCGCTGCGCGGCCTCGAGTTGCCAAGCCAGCTCGCCGACCTCGCGCACCACCCGCATGCCGCGGCCGCCGCCACCGGCGGAAGCCTTGATCAGCACCGGGAGCATGTCCTGGGTGACCTCGGCCGGATCGAGCTGTTTCAGCACCGGGACACCGGCCGCGTCCATCATCTTCTTCGACTCGACCTTCGAGCCCATCTGCTCGATCGCCGCGACCGGCGGGCCGATCCAGGTCAGCCCCGCATCCTGCACGGCCTTCGCGAATCCGGCGTTCTCCGAGAGGAATCCGTAGCCCGGATGGATCGCGTCGGCGCCCGCGGCCAGTGCCGCCTCGATGATCAGTTCACCGCGCAGATAGGTCTCGCCCGGGGCGTTGCCGGGCAGCCGCACGGCCGAATCCGCCTCCGCCACATGGGGTGAGTTCGCGTCGGCGTCCGAATAGACGGCGGTCGTGGCGATTCCCATGCGGCGGCAGGTGGCGAAGACGCGCCGGGCGATCTCCCCGCGATTGGCGACCAGAACGTTCGTGATTTCCATGCCTCGCCTCACATCCGGAAGACGCCGAAGCCCGCGGCGCCCTCGATCGGGGCATTGTGGATGGCGGACAACGCCATTCCCAGTACCGTGCGGGTGTCGCGGGGGTCGATGACGCCGTCGTCGTACAGGCGGCCCGACATGAACATGGGCAGTGATTCGGCCTCGATCTGCGCCTCGATCATCGCGCGCATCCCCTTGTCGGCCTCCTCGTCGAAGGGCATCCCCTTGGCCTCGGCGGCCGCGCGACCGACGATCGAGATGACACCCGCCAGCTGCGCACCGCCCATCACCGCGGATTTCGCACTGGGCCAGGCGAAGACGAAGCGCGGATCGTAGGCCCGCCCGCACATGCCGTAGTGGCCCGCGCCGTAGGACGCGCCCATCAGCACCGAGATGTGCGGCACCTTCGAATTGGAGACCGCGTTGATCATCATCGCGCCGTGCTTGATGATGCCCTTCTGTTCGTACTCCCGGCCGACCATGTACCCGGTCGTGTTGTGCAGGAACAACAGTGGCGTATCGGACTGATTCGCTAGCTGGATGAACTGCGTCGCCTTCTGCGCCTCCTCGGAGAACAGCACGCCGCGGGCGTTGGCGAGGATGCCGACCGGATAGCCGTGCAGCTCGGCCCATCCCGTCACCAGGCTGGATCCGTAGAGCGGTTTGAACTCGTCGAAATCAGAACCGTCCACCACCCGGGCGATCACCTCGCGCGGATCGAACGGAATCTTCAGATCCGTCGGCACGATGCCGAGCAGCTCTTCCTGGTCGTACAGCGGTTCGATCACCTCGGCCCGGGGCGCGGGACCGCGCTTGGTCCAGTTGAGGCGCTTGACGATCGAGCGGCCCAGCCGGATCGCATCCTGTTCGTCCGCGGCCAGGTAGTCGGCCAGGCCCGAGACGCGCGCGTGCATTTCCGCGCCACCGAGGGATTCGTCGTCGGACTCCTCGCCGGTGGCCATCTTCACCAGTGGCGGACCGCCCAGGAAGACCTTGGAGCGCTCCTTGATCATCACCGTGTAATCGGACATGCCCGGGATGTACGCGCCGCCTGCGGTGGAGTTACCGAAAACCAGTGCGATCGTGGGTATTCCGGCCGCGGACAATCGGGTCAGATCCCGGAACATCCGGCCGCCGGGGACGAAGACCTCCTTCTGCGTCGGCAGGTCCGCGCCGCCGGATTCGACCAGTCCGATGACCGGGAGCCGGTTCTCCAGCGCGATATCGTTCATCCGCAGGTTCTTACGCAACGTCCACGGATTCGAGGTGCCGCCGCGCACGGTGGGATCCGGGGCCACGATCATGCATTCGACGCCCTCCACGATTCCGATACCCGCGATCACGCTCGCGCCCACGTGGAATTCGCTGCCCCAGGCCGCGAGCGGGGCCAGCTCCAGGAACGGCGAATCCTCGTCGATGAGCAGTTCGATGCGCTCACGCGCGGTCAGCTTGCCGCGCTTGCGATGTCGCGCCAGCTTGTCCGGGCCGCCGCCGGCGATATTCTTGGCGTACTCGGCCTCCACCTCGGCCAGTTTCGCCGTCATGGCCTCAGCGGCGGTGGCGTAATCCGCCGACGCCGCGTCCAGGGAACTACGCAGGATACGCCCGCCCGTCGCCCGACCACCACCCCTCATCGAATCGCTCCACGATGCTGTCATTTCTGGAACCCCAATCGCTTGGCCGCGAGGCTGGTCAGGATCTCGTTCGTGCCGCCGCCGATACCGAGGATGCGCACATCGCGGTAATGCCGCTCGACCTCGGACTCGCGCATGTAACCCAGCCCGCCGAACAGTTGAACCGCCTGGTGCGCAACCCATTCCGCGGTTTCCACGGCGGTGTTCTTGGCGAAGCAGACCTCGGCGATCAGATCGGTGTCACCCGCTGCCGCCCGCTCGACCACGTGCCTGGTGTACACCCGCGCCACATCGATCCGGCGCGCCATCTCCGACAACGTGTTCTGCACCGCCTGACGGCTGATCAGCGGGCGGCCGAACGTCTCCCGGTCCCGGCACCACCGCAGCGTCAGATCCAGGCAGCGCTGCGCGTGCCCGTACGCCTGTGCGGCCAGTCCCGCCCGCTCGCTCACGAATGCCTGTGCGATCTGGGCGAACCCGCTGTTCTCCACGCCGACCAGATTCGAAACCGGAACGCGCACATCGACATACGACAACTCGGCGGTGTCCGAGGCCAGCCAGCCCATCTTCTCCAGCTTCCGGCTGACGGTGAATCCGGGAGTTCCCTTCTCCACCACCAGCAGCGACACACCGGACGCCCCCGGGCCGCCCGTGCGCACGGCCGTCACCACGTAGTCCGCGCGCACGCCCGAGGTGATGAACGTCTTCGAACCGTTCACCACGTATTCGTCGCCCTCGCGCACCGCGCTGGTGCGCAGATGCCCGACGTCCGAGCCGCCGCCTGGTTCGGTGATGGCCAGCGAGCCGATCTTCTCCCCCGCCAGCGTCGGTTTCACCCAGCGTTCGATCTGTTCGCGGTTGCCCGCGGCGATGATGTGCGGCACGGCGATACCGCAGGTGAACAGCGAGGCGAACAGGCCGCCCGAACATCCCGCGTAATGCATCTCCTCGCAGACGATCGCGGCATCGATGCCGTCGCCGCCGGAACCGCCCGCGGCTTCGGGGAACTGGATGCCGAGCAGGCCCAGCGCGCCGGCCTTCTTGTGCAGCTCGCGCGGGATCGCACCGTCGCGTTCCCACTCGTCCAGATTGGGCAGCACCTCACGTTCGGCGAAACCGCGCACAGTGGCGCGCAATTCACGTCGCTCGGGTGTCTCCCAAGGGTTCACATAGGTCATGGTTGCGTCCTCCCGGGCATGATCGAGCGCCCTCCTCGGTGACGTCCCGCCGCTTCCCGCGAGCGCCGGCTGTTCACGGCTGTGTTCTCTCGGGCGGATGAGCGCAGGCCTGCGTGGTCACACTCCGCTGCCGCCTTCGGCCACCGACTTCTCATGCCAGCAGCTCCACGGGGATATCGATGTGCCGGGCCCGGAGCCATTCCCCGAGCCCCTTGGCCTGCGGATCGAATCGGGCCTGATAGGCCACGCCCGCACCGAGCAGGCCCTCGACGATGAAGTTCACCGCCCGCAGATTCGGCAGGACGTGCCGGGTGACGGGCAGCTTCGCCGTCTCCGGCAGCAGCTCGCGCACGGTGTCGACGGTCAAAGTCTGTGCCAGCCAGGCGAATTGCTCCTCGGTGCGGACCCAGACGCCGATGTTGGCATTGCCGCCCTTGTCGCCGGACCGGGCCATGGCAATCGTGCCCAGTGGTCGGCGCTCGGTTTCGCCCGAGGTGACGAACCGCGGCACAGCGGGTTCGGGGACATCGGCGAGTTCGGTCGTCTCGGCGGCGGGCGCGATGGCGACCTCGGTACCGTCCGGCAGCACCGCGATGTGCGGCACCTGCGCGGCGTCCACATATCCGGCCGTGAACACCCCGTAGGGGCTGCCGTTACCCGGTGGCGCGGTAAGGGAGAAGCCGGGATAGCTCGCCAGCGCCAACTCCACTGCCACACTGGAGAATGCGCGGCCGACCTTGTTCGGGTCGGGGTCGCGGACCACACAGCGCAGCAGTGCGCTGGCCTGTTCCTCGGTGTCCGCGTCGGGCCGGTCCAGGCGGCTGAGTGTCCAGTCGAGTTCGGCCGGACGCACGGTCAGCCAGGATTCCAGCTGCCGGCGCGTGAGCGCGGCCTTCTCCTCGATGTCCAGACCGGTGAGGATGAAGGTCATCTCGTTGCGGAATCCGCCGATGGTGTTGAGCGAGACCTTGGTTCGCGACGGCGGCGCCTCACCGGTCACACCGTCGAGCAGCACCCGGTCCGGCCCTTCCTGGGTGAGCCGAATGCTGTCCAGCCGGGTGGTCACGTCCGGCCCGGCGTATCGCGCGCTCTGGATCTCGTACATCAGTTGTGCGGCAACGGTATCCACGGTGACCGCGCCGTCCGTCCCGGCATGCTTGGTGATGACGCTGCTGCCGTCGCGCCGCACCTCGGCGATCGGGAATCCCGGACGGCCCAGATCGCCGAGTTCGGTGAAGAACGCGAAATTGCCGCCGGTGGCCTGTGTTCCGCATTCGATCACGTGGCCGGCCGCAACCGCACCGGCCAGCGCGTCGTAATCGGTACGCCCCCAATCGAAATGGGCCGCAGCCGGACCGACGACCAGCGACGCGTCGGTCACCCGGCCGGTGACCACGATGTCCGCGTCCGCGCGCAACGCCTCGGCGATACCCCACGCCCCCAGATAGGCATTCGCGGTCAGCGGCGACCCGAGCCCGAGTTCGCTCGCCCGCGACAGCAGATCGTCACCTGCCACGTAGGCGATTCTCGGTGCGAGCCCGAGCTTTTCGGCCAGCTCACCGACCCGCAGCGCCAATCCGGCCGGATTCAGCCCGCCCGCGTTGGCGACGATCCGCACGCCGCGTTCCAGCGCTGCGCCCAGGCAGTCCTCCAACTGCCGCAGAAAGGTCTTGGCATATCCGAGCGAAGGGTCCTTCAGCCGATCCCGTCCCAGGATCAACATGGTCAGTTCTGCGAGATAATCGCCGGTCAGCACGTCGAGCCGGCCGCCGTCGAGCATCTCTCGCATCGCACCGGCCCGGTCGCCGTAGAACCCGGAACAGTTCCCGATCCGGATCATCTCCGCATCACTCGCCACACCGCTCATCCGCGTGCCGCCTCCCAACCTGAGCCGCGCGATACGGCATCCTCGCCGCACCGGTTACAGGGTCACATCGGGCCCAGAAAAAATCAAGCCTGCGTGCTTGTTAATTGGACGCGCCTTCGGCCTCCGCTTCGCTGCCGGGTTGAGCATGCCCGTCTTCGTGGGGCTGCGGACCCGCGCCGGCGAAGCGGAGGCAAAATAGCGCCCGTGTCGCACTCCGTGATCGTGGTCGTCCTCTTGGCCCTCGCCGGTTTCTTGATCGGCGGGGCCTTCACCACCTGGAAGAACGGCAGCAGACTGCTATCCGGCCTGCTGGCCGTTTGCGCCGTGCTGGCGGTGGTCGGTGCGGTGCTGTGGTGGCGGTAGCCGCGGTCAGTTCCCGTCCAGGCGGAAGATCCGCAGGTCCTCCGGGACGCCGCTGAGTGGTGCGGCGAACAGGCCGCGGCGATACGGCCGCGCGGTGTAGCCGAGGTCGGCGAGGGTGTCCGGACGCAGCGCGTCCAGCGTGGTCTGCGAAATCATCGTGTTGCCGTTGCCACCGGCCTCCATCACGCGGGCCGCGATGGTCACGTCGACGCCCAGCCAGTCGCCGCCGAACTCGCGCGGGGACCCGGTGTGCAGGCCGATCCGCATCTGCGGCCGGTAACCCGGCACGTCCAGCGCGGTCAGCTGGCGTTTCGCGGCCAGCGCGGCGCGCACGGCGGCATCGGGACTCAGGAAGACCGCCATCACGCCGTCACCCATGCGCTTGATCACCCGGCCGCCGCGGTCCACGATGGGCGGTTCGACCGCCGTCGCGACCCGGCGCAGGAATTCCAGCGTCGCCTCGTCGCCGGCGGTCAGCGACCAGCGGGAGAACGACACCAGATCGGTGAACATCACAGTTACCGGCTCGCTACCTTTTCCGCGGCCGACCCGCTCCAACATCGCCTGCCAGACCTGCAGCGCGCCGAGACCGATCTCCTTGGCCGCGCTGGGCGTATCGCCCACCAATTTATCCGCCGCGCGTGCCACCACCTGCGGCCCGCCGGGCCCCGAGACCGACAGCGGATCGCCGAAAGCCGGGTCACCGGGCAGGTTTTCGCGCGCCTTGCGGATCACGCCGATCAGATCGGTCCGCTGATTCGCCGCGGCCATCAGCGCGGACAGTTGTCCGGCTCGCAGCCGGGCGCTCGATCGGCGACCGCTCGGCTCGGCATCGACCGGCGTGAGCGGAATCACCACCTCCGGACCGGTTTCCGCACGCCCGTCCCGGGACGTCGATTCGCCGTCCACGACTTCGCCACTCTCGCCGCCCCGCCGCGACCGCCCTCGCTCGCGACGGCCGGAGGAATTACCGGCATCGCCGGCACGACGCGCGTTTTCGCCGTCGGCGGAGGGGGATTCACTCACGCTCCGAGGGTATCTCAGACGCCCCCCGGCAGATAGATCGTCGATTATCGCCACCGTGCACCTCTCTATCGGACGGAGCGAACACGGCACTGGGTCCGCCGATGGATAGCGTGTGGTTGCTGTCCCGATGCTACGCACCGGTATTTCAGGGTGGAAGAGCAGGCGTCAACAGTTAACCGAGGATTTCCATATGCCACCGGCCCGATGCGCCGGAACGCAACGGGCCGGTGGTTGTCACGCCGAACGGGCAGTGTCCGACGTGACCGGGTGTGGCGGCCGCCCGACGCGGCCGCTTCCCGTCCCGGGCAGCGAGGGAGCTCCCGGGGAGTCGTGCGGGCTCAGGCGTCGCGTTTGTTCACCACGAACAGAGCCGCGCCGAAGATGATCGCCACGATCACCGCGAAATACGCCAGCCCGCCCCACGGACCCCAGTGCCAGGGCAGATCGCCGCCGCCCGCGGTGCCCAGGAATCGTCCGGCGTTCTGGAACGGCAGGAAGACCTCGATATCGCGCCCAACCTTGCCGAACGCGCCGACGATCGGCTCGATCAGCACCGGCCACACGATCAGCAGCGACAGCGCGCCGGCCGACTGCCGGATCAACGCGCCCACGCCGACCGCGAGGAAGACCACCAGCGCCACGAAGATCGGCACCGCGTAGAAAACATGCGCGTCGCCGTGCGCCAGGCTCATGTTCCGGCTCGCGTCCTGGGAGAGCATCAGCTTGAAGATCAGGAAGCTCAGGAAGGTCAGGACCACCGAGAGCACCGCGGCGGCCACCGCGATCAGCCCGGCTTTGGCCAGCAGGACGCCGGTGCGGTTCGGCGCGGCCAGGAACGTCGCGCGGATCGTCCCGAAGCGGTACTCACTGGTGATCGCCAGCGCGGCCAGGATCATGATCATGATGTAGCCGAATCCCGGCATGCCCTGCGAGGCTCCGGTGATCCCCAGTCCCGCAATGGAATTGCCCGGGGAGGGATCTTCGGCGATCATCGGATGCCCGCTGGCGATCTGCCGGTGGTACTCGTTGACGCTGACGTTGACCAACAGGCTGAACAGCGCCGCCATACCGAGCGCGAACACGACGGTCAGCGCCGTGCACCACATCGGCGACCGGGTCGAGGTGAGTTTGATCCGTTCCGCTGTCAATACGCCCATCAGAGCGCACCTCCCATCACCTGATCGAGGCCTTCGCCGTGGTACTGCACCGCACCACCGGTCAGCCGCATGAACGCTTCCTCGAGCGAGGCACGCTGCGGCGCGAGCTCGTACAGGACGATGCCGTTCGCACCGGCCAATTCGCCTACGGCATCGCTGGTTTCGCCGATGACCGTGAGGGCCGGGACCGGATCCACGGGCCGGCCGTCGGGGCTGACCCGCTCGTTCCCGTCCTCGCGCACGGTCATTCCCTTGGAGGTGAGCAGGCTGCGCAGCTGATCCAACTGCGGACTACGCACGCGCACAGTCGATTCCGAGGCGCGTTCGATGAAATCGGCGGTACTGGTGTCGGCGATGAGCTTGCCGCGGCCGATCACGATCAGATGATCGGCGGTCTGCGCCATCTCTGAGAGCAGATGACTCGACACCAGCACGGTGCGGCCCTCGGAGGCCAGCCGCTGCATGAACCGGCGGATCCACAGGATGCCCTCCGGGTCCAGGCCGTTCACCGGCTCGTCGAACAGCAGGATCTGCGGATCACCCAGCAGCGCCGCGGCCAGCCCCAGCCGCTGGGACATGCCGAGCGAGAACCCGCCGGCCTTCTTGTCCGCCGCCTCGGCGAGACCGACCAGTCGCAGCACCTCTTCCACCCGGGTGAAGGGCAGATCGTTGGAGGCGGCGAGCCAGCGCAGATGAGCCCGCGCCGACCGGTTCGGATGCACCCATTTCGCGTCCAGCAGCGCGCCCACGATGTGCAGCGGATGATCCAGCTGCTGATACGGCTTCCCGTCGACCAGCGCGACACCGGCCGTCGGCCGGTCCAACCCCAGGATCATCCGCATCGTGGTCGACTTACCCGCACCGTTCGGACCGAGGAATCCGGTCACCTGGCCGGGCTCGACCTTGAAGGACAGGTCGTCGACCGCGACGGTCGCACCGAACCGCTTGGTCAAGCCCTTGACTTCGATCATGCGACCAGTCTCGCCGACGATCCCCGGCTCAACCATCGCTCCGAGGTCGCGAGTCGGTCATCCCTGCGGATGATTTGTCAGACCGCGGGCGAGGACGCCTGCGCCCAGAATCGCTTGGGGATACGGCCCGCCTCCCGGGCGAGATACCCCGCTCGGACGGCGTCGGCCATGGCCGCGGCCATGAGCGCGGGGCGGCGGGCCCGGGTGACCGCGGTGGCCAGCAGGACGGCCGAGCAGCCCAGTTCCATGGCCAGGGCCGCGTCGCTGGCGGTGCCGATGCCGGCGTCGAGGATGACCGGGACGCCCGCGTCGGCGACGATCATCTCGATATTGTGCGGGTTGCCGATCCCCAGGCCGGTACCGATGGGTGCGCCCAGCGGCATGACCGCCGCGCAACCGGCCTCCTCGAGCCGGCGGGCCAGGATCGGATCATCGGTGGTGTAGGGCAGGACGGTGAATCCGTCGTCGACCAATTGCTCTGCGGCACTGACCAATTCGATGGCGTCGGGTAGCAGGGTGCGTTCGTCGGCGACGACTTCGAGTTTCACCCAGTCGGTGCCGAGCGCCTCGCGGGCCAGACGCGCGGTCAGCACCGCCTCGGCGGCGGTGCGGCATCCGGCGGTATTGGGCAGCGGGGCGATGTCGAGGCTGCGCAGCAGGTCCAGGACTCCGGTTCCGCCCGCGGCGTCCACGCGTCGCATCGCCACGGTCGTCAGCTCCGTGCCCGAGGCCACCAGCGCCTCGGACAGCACGGCCAGATTCTCGGCCCCGCCGGTGCCCATGATCAGGCGCGAGCCGAACTTCCGATCGGCGATCTGCAGTGGTTCGGTGGCCGGATGCGTGGCGGAAATCGTCTCAGCCACCCTGCACCGCCGTCAGCACCTCGATGGTCCAGCCGCGGCCGACCGGGGTGTCCCACGCCGATTTCGGGAACACCGCGCCGTCGACCGCGATCGCGATGCCCTGGCAGGGCAGGTCCAGCCGGGCCAGCAGTTCGCGCACGGTGAGTTCGTCGGCGAATTCGTGGTCCTCGCCGTTGACGGTCACACCGATCGGGATCGTGGTCATCGATTACCTCCTGCCGAGGGCGCCGGTGAACTCGTCGGCGCCGGGGTGAGTGGGGGACGTCTGTGACGGAAAGCGTTGCGGGTCGGCCGCTTTCGCCTCGGGGAGCAGATCGTCGGCGAGCAGGGCCAGCACCGCGTCGACGGTGAGCGGCACGCCCAGGATGCCGTTGCGGCCATGTCCGGTGGCCACCACGACGCGCTCACTCAACCGGCCGATCAGCGGCAGGTTGTCCGGGGTCGCGGGCCGCGATCCGGCGCTCGCCTCGGCCAGCTCGTATTCGCCGAGCGCGGGCAGTACGGCCTCGGCGTCGGCGATCAGGTCGCGCACACCGGCCACGGTCACCGCGGTGTCGAAACCGGCCTCGTACTGGGTCGCGCCGACGACGATGCCGTCCGCTCGCGGGACCAGATAGATCGGGCGGCCGTGCACGCGGGCGCGGATGACCCGCCGCGGCGGCGGCGGCGCGCCCGGACGATGCCGTAGTCGCAGGATTTCACCCTTGAGCGGGCGGACCGGGAGGCCGGGCCACAACCGGGCGGCAGCCGCACCCGCCGCGAGGACGATCCGGTCGAATTCCAGGTCGGCCAAGTTGTCCACAGCCGCCACTCTCATGTGGACACCAGACTCTTCACACGCCTGCCGCAGGGCTTCGACCACGATCCGGTTGTCCACAGCCGGCTCGGTGGGCGCGAGCAGTCCCGCGCGGGCGGTGCGGGCCAGGCCAGGCTCGGCCGCCCGGAGTCCGGCGCGGTCCAACAGTTCGACCCGATGGCCGTAGCCGCCGACGAAATCCGCGATGGTGCGCAGGTCGGCGGCGTCGGCGGCATCCAACGCGACGGTCACGGTCTCGTCGGCGACGAAGACCGGAACGCCCGTCACCGCCGCGAGCCGCGCACCGAATTCGGGCCAGCGCGCCAGGGAGGCCGCACCGAATTCCAGCGGCGCCTCCTCCCCGGGCCAGCCCTCGGACAACGGAGCCAGCATGCCCCCGGCTACCCAGGACGCACCGGATCCGGGCGCCGGATCGAAGACGGTGACCTCCCACCCGGCCTCGGCGGCGCGCCAGGCCACTGCCGAACCGATCACACCCCCACCCACGACGGCCAACGTTCGCATACCTTCACCTCGCTGGATTCCGCCTCGCGGAATCCGTACGCTGCGGGAACACCCGCATCGGATCGGCATCACCGCGCGGCCGCCTTCGCGGCGGAGATGCCGGACGTATTTCGTCTCCCACGGTAGCGCGGCTACGGTCGAGGGCGTGCAACCGTCCCACCAGTTCCGGCCCGTAGCCCCTCGCGAACGTCTCGCCTCCGCTCGGCTGTACCTGTGCACAGACGCCCGCCGCGAAAAGGGCGATCTGGCCGCATTCGCCGAAGCAGCGCTGGCAGGCGGAGTGGACATCATCCAGCTACGCGACAAGGGTTCCGCGGGCGAAAATCAGTTCGGGCCCCTGGAAGCGCGCGCGGAACTCGGCGCGCTGGCCGCGCTCAAGGCCGCCGCCCGGCGGCACGGCGCCCTGGTCGCGGTGAACGATCGCGCCGATGTCGCCTTCGCCGCGGGTGCGGACGTGCTGCACCTGGGCCAGGACGACCTGCCGCCCTGGTACGCCCGCCGCATTCTGGGCCCCGACGTCGTGATCGGCCGCTCCACCCACGATCCGGCGCAGGCGAGCAAGGCCACCACCGACGAGCACATCGACTACTTCTGCACCGGGCCGGTCTGGACCACGCCGACCAAACCCGGCCGCAGCGCCGCCGGACTCGACCTGGTTCGCAGGGCCGCCGAGGCCGAACCGGTCCGGCCGTGGTTCGCCATCGGCGGCATCGACGAAGCCCGTCTGCCCGAGGTGCTCGACGCGGGCGCCACCCGCATCGTCGTCGTTCGCGCCATCACCGAGGCCGACGACCCCGAAGCCGCGGCCCGATCCCTCAAATCCCGTCTCGAGCAGAACATCTCCGCCTGAGCCCCATCCGGGGCGACGAACTGCCGTGCGACGGAACGAGATCCGCACAACCTCGACATCGGTCCACCGGATGCGCGGCCGGCTCGCGTTCGTGCGACCGGAGGTGATGCCGCGGGCCACGCCACCGAAATCGGCCGGACACCAAGGCGCGGGATGCCCCGGCGGCTCAGGACAGAATCTGACTCAGGGTGAGATACAACACATCTGCGGGCGAATCGCCGTTCGGCCCGGCCGATCCGGTCACGCAGACCCGGCGACCCGCGCACTCCTCGGTGTGCAACCACAGAAAACCCTGGTCGGCGAGGTCCAGGGTGCGAGGCAGGATGGCGGCGAGTTCGGCGGCTTCGGGCAGGCCGTCCAGGCCGAGACGGGCGGGCTGGGCGCGCAGCAGCGGCCAGGCGGCGGCGAATCCGGGATGCAGGGGACGAGCGTCGACCTCGGCCTCGGGGACCCAGGCCAGCTCGGCGCTCTCCATATTCGCGATGGTCGCCACCGGCTCGGCGATATCGGCGACGACGGTGGTGTAGCTCCAGCCGCTGGGCGCGGTCGCGGTGATGCGGCTGCCGCGCACGCGGACCGCGTCCGGAACGATTCCGGCCTCCTCGTATGCCTCGCGCACCGCGGCGCTCTCGCTGGACTCGTGCGAATCGCGGGCTCCGCCGGGCAACGCCCAGGTGCCGCCCTGATGGCTCCACGGGGCGCGATGCTGCATCAACACCACCGCGCCGCCACCGGGCGCGGGCGCGCGGAGCAGAAGTCCGGCGGCCCCGAACAAGCCCCACTGCCGCGTCCCGTCGGGGCTGCTCACAAAGCCGTCTCCGTCACCACGCATACTCGCCTCGTCCCATCCTCGCCCGCGTCGATCGCGCGTCAGCCGGCCGCTCCGACGAAAAATGTCGGGTCGACTGGGCGATACACCCGCGCGACATCGCCACGACCACAATAAGCTCTACCGGCACGGCCCTCGTCGGCGATGGAACGGAGGTGACCATGACCCGGACCGCGCAACCGCGTTTGGACGAGCTGACCCCGCGCGCCGCGGCCGCCGCCGTACGCCGTCAGATCGACGCCAGCGATATGCGCTCCTTCGCCCGGTCCTCGCCCGCGAAACTCATTGCCATCGGCCTGATTCTGCTCGGCTCCTGCCTGATCGCCGGGGTGGTCACCGCCTCGGAGGTGAGCAACCGCCAGCACGCGCTGCAATATCTGCTCGACGACGCCGAGCCGGACGCGAATTCCGCTCAGCGCCTGTACACCTCGCTGTCGGTCGCCGATGCCGAGGCCGGCACCGCGTTCATCTTCGGCGGCCTGGAACCCGCGGACGTCCTGAACGCCTACAACCAGGCGATGGGCGACGCGGCGGCCGAACTGGTCGCGCAGTCCAGCCACGATTCGGCGGGCGCGAACGACCCGGACGCCGCGCTGCGCACCGGAATCGCCACCGAGATGCCGGTGTACACCGAGCTGGTCCAGACCGCGCGGACCAACAATCGCCTCGGACATCCGGTCGGCGCGGCGTATCTGAGTGAAGCGTCGAATCTGATGCAGACCAAGATGCTGCGGATGGCCCAGGAACTCCAGGAGCACCGCTCGACGGCGATCTCGGATACCCAGCGGCGGCACGTGCGTCCGCCGTGGCTGGCCATCATCCTGCCGGTGCTAGCGCTGGCGGCGCTGGTGGTGGCGCAGCTGTATCTGGCACGGCGCTGGCATCGGGTGCTCAATCCCGGTCTGCTGCTGGCCTCGGGCACGCTGGTCGTCTTGCTGGCGTGGACGGTGACGGCCGGGTCGATCTCGGCGTTGTCCACCACCGACGGCCGCGACGACGGCGCGGTGCCGACCTCCGAGCTGACCGACAGCCGCATTCTGACCCAGCAGGCGCGGGCCGCGGAAACCCTGAAGCTGGTGCGGCGCGACGACAGCGGTGATTACGACCGCATCTTCGACGACGCCACCAAGAAGCTCACCGACCTGCTGACGCGTTATCCGCACGGTGCGCCGGCCTCGGACGACGTCGCCACCGCCCGCGCGGCCCTGGACCGTTGGCGGCAAGCCCATCAGCGGATGACCGACGCACTCGGTCGCGGTGATTTCCCCGGTGCGGCCACCGTCGCGATCGGCCCCGGCCCCACCGAGGCGACGGCCAGCATGCAGGCGCTCGATCACGCCCTCGCCGATGGAATCGGCAAGGCCCGCAACACCTTACGCACCGACATCTCCGACGCCGCCCGCTCCCTGGACATCCTGTCCCCGGGGGCGCTGACCCTCGCGGTCCTGTCCGCCCTGTTCGTGGTGGCCGGGTTGTGGCCGCGGCTTCGGGAGTACCGATGAGGGACAACAGAATTCGCATCCGGGCATCGGCCGCGCGAGGAGGGGCCGGGCGGCGGGCGCTGACCGGGGCCTTGCTGGCCACCGCTCTGCTGCTGACCGGGTGCGCGCAGGACACCACATCTCCGCGCGGCAGCAGCGCGAGTTATACCGAGCCGCCATTGCCCGCGAATGCCGCTGTCGTGCGGACGAATACGCCGATTCCACCGGCCGCCGGGGAAGGGTGTGGAGATCTCACCGCGAGCCCGAGCCCGAACGGTACGACGCACGGGCCGGACGTGGATGCGATTCGCGCCCGGGGCCGGCTGATCGTCGGGCTGGACCCGGGGAGCAATCTGTTCAGCTTCCGCGATCCGGTCAGCGGCACGCTGGAGGGATTCGACGTCGACATCGCCGGGGAGATCGCGCGGGATCTGTTCGGCGATCCGCAGCGCGTGGAGTACCGGATTCTCGGGTCGGCCGACCGCGAGCGCGCCCTCGAGGACCACACCGTCGACGTGGTGGTCAAGACGATGACGATCACCTGCGCACGCAAACAGCAGGTGGCCTTCTCCACGCCGTATTTCATGGCGCACCAACGGATTCTGGCGATCAAGAATTCCGGTATCCGCAGTCTGGCCGATCTGGCGGGCAGGCGCGTGTGCATCGTCACCGGCACCACCTCGCTGGACCAGATCCGGCGCGGACAGCCCGCCGCGTCGATTCTCACCGTGCCGACCTGGGCCGACTGTCTGGTGGTGCTGCAGCAGCGTCAGGTGGACGCGGTCAGCACCGACAACACGATCCTGGCGGGCCTGTCGGTGCAGGACCCGTACTACGCCGAGATGGTCGGCCCCGATATCAGCGACGAGCCGTACGGCGTCGGAATCCCCAAGGGCCAGGACGATATGGTGCGCTTCGTCAACGGCACCCTGGACCGCATCCGCACCGACGGCACCTGGAACCGCCTCTACCAACGCTGGCTGCAAGCCGCTCTGGGCCCGTCCAGCGGACCGCCCCAACCGGACTACCAGGGTTGACGCCCATGCAGCACTCAGGCGAAACCGATTCCAGCACAGCGGAACCCACAGCGACGGCCGCCAACTTCGCCGAGCCCGAAGAAGGTTCCGTACCCTCGCACCCGAGAGCGGCCGCCTCTCCGGCCGATTCCTCGGACGCACCGAGCAAAGCCGACGGCTCCCGCACCTGCCCGGCACCCTCGGGCACGCGCGCGCTCCCCGCCACCGCCGCGGCCGGATCGCCGGATGCCCACCGGCCCAGTGGATCGGACACCGAACAACCGCCTGCCCGAGCGGCGGCCGCAGGCTCTGCGGCGCAAACTCCGTACGCCCCAGGCCGATCCGGCAGCCGTGACCACGGGCGGGACCACCTGGCCACACAGGCCGCCGCCGCGGCAACACCAGTTGTTTCCGCCGGCACTACCGGGCCGAGTACCGAACAACCGGCGCCCCAGGCAGCGGCCGCCGCCGAAACGACCAACGCCCCAGACGAATCGGGCAACCACGACGACCGAACACCCCCACCCACACAGGCCGCCGCCGCCACACCGGCCACCGCACCGGCCACCGATCGCGCCCACGAAACCGAAGCCGGACAACCAGCGACCCGAGCGGTGGCCGGGGCCGGATCTCCGGCCGAATCTCCCGGCGAACCGGACGAATCCCGATCCGACGGCGACCGGGAACCCCTGGCCACACAGGCCGTCGCCGCGACCTCGGCCGCACCGCCCGGCGGGGTGGTCGGCACTTCCGCGGAGGATGAGGAGGCCACCGGGCTGCGGAGTCCGGCTACGCAGGCGGCGGATGCGCTGGGGCGCGGGCGGTCCGCGGGGTCGGGTGCGGCGAAGGCGGCTTCGACGCGGACTGCCGGGTCGGGGCCGGCGGGGCGTAGTAGTGGACGGACCGTCCGCAGCCGGCCCGCAGTGCGGCGGCTCGGGGCCGGACTGGTGGAGATTCCGGTTGTGCCGCCGATCGATCCGCGGTCGGTGGTGCTCACCGATCCGATGGTGAGTGAGGCGCGGCGATTCTGCTGGAGGTGCGGTAAGCCGGTCGGGCGGGCCCGGGCGGGGCATCCGGCGCAGGCCGCCGGAACGTGCGAAACCTGCGGTGCGCCTTATGATTTCCGTCCGTTCCTGGGTTCGGGCGATATAGTCGCCGGGCAGTACGAGATCCAGGGATGCATCGCGCACGGCGGGTTGGGGTGGATCTACCTGGCCATCGACTGCAATGTGAACGATCGTTGGGTCGTACTCAAGGGCCTGCTGCACGGCGGGGATGCCGAGGCACAGGCGGTCGCGGTCACCGAGCGGCGGTACCTGGCCGAGCTGGCGCATCCGAGCGTGGTCAAGATCCACAACTTCGTCGAGCATCCGGGTCCGGGCGGCACCCCGATCGGGTACATCGTCATGGAGTACGTGGGCGGCCGGTCGTTGCGCGACATGCTGGACACCTATACCCGGCCCGAGCGCATGCCGGTCGCCGAGGCCATCGCCTACCTGCTGGAAATCCTTCCGGCGCTGGAATATCTGCATTCCCAGGAACTGGCCTACAACGATCTCAAGCCCGACAACATCATGGTCACCGAGGACCAGGTGAAATTGATCGACCTGGGCGCCGTCGCGGCCTTCGAATCATACGGAAATCTCTACGGCACCAGAGGTTTTCAGGCCCCCGAGATCGCCCGGACCGGCCCCACCGCGGCCTCGGACATCTACACGGTCGGACGCACGCTGGCCGTCCTCACCCTGAACATGCCGACCGACAAAGGCCGCTACCTCGACGGAATCCCAGCTCCGGCAAACGAACCCATGCTGATGCGGTACGAATTCCTGCATCGGCTGCTGTTGCGGGCCACCGACCCGGACCCGGGACGCCGTTTCGTCTCCGCCCGGATCATGGCCACGCAACTCGCGGGCGTGTTGCGCGAAGTACTCTCCGCCGACACCGGAACCGAACATCCACAGCTGTCCACACTCTTCAGCGCGCCCCGGACCAGCTTCGGCACCGAGGAGCTGCTCGCGCAGACCGATGCCTATACCGACGGCATCGAACGCAGCAAGAATCTGCGTGCCCACGATGTGGCCGCGGCACTGCCGGTTCCGCTGATCGATCCGGCGGACCCGTCCGCGGCGCTGCTGGCCGGGACGGTGCACCCCGAACCGCTGCACGCCCTCGAGGCGGTCCGCATCGCTCGCGCCCGCGCGGAGGCGGGCTCGGCCGAGATGCCCGAAACCTTCGAGGTCGAATGCACACTCGCCGAGGTCCGCATCCAGCTCGTGCTGGGGCAGCCCGAATCGGCCCGTCAGCTGCTGAGCCGCCTGGACCGCGCCGATTGGCGCGTCGAGTGGTACCGCGGTCTGGCCGGATTGCTCGAATTCGAGTACGAGCAGGCGTTCGACCGGTTCGACGCGGTCCTGCGAGCGCTGCCCGGTGAGATCGCACCCAAACTGGCTCTTGCCGCGACAGCGGAACTCGTTCTGCAACAGTGGGATTCACCCGATCCCGAACAATGGCGCGGCTATGCCGAGAAGTTCTACGCGACCGTCTGGCGAACCGATCGCGGCGTGGTCAGCGCGGCATTCGGCCTGGCCCGCCAACTCGCCGCCGACGCGCGAGTGCAGGCGGCGGTGGATGCGCTGGACCAGGTCCCGCCGGCCTCACGCCACTACGACGAGGCTCGCCTCACCGCGGTGTTGCTGCTGCTCACCGCCGCCCCGGTCGCCGAATTGGACGAGGACGCATTACATGTCGCCGCTTACCGCGTAGATCGCGTGCCGGCCGGCGAGCACCGCGCGAGCCAGATGCGGGTCCTGGTTCTCGGCACCGCACTGGCCTGGCTGCAGGCCGGAAACAGGCCCAGGAATCCGGACGCCACCCTCTTCGGCGAACCGTTCACCGAACGCGCCCTGCGCAACGGAGCCGAGGCCGGCCTGCGCGGCCTGGCCCGGACCGCCCCCGGCCGCACGCACCGCTACGCCCTGGTCGACCTGGCCAACGCCCTGCGCGCCAAAACCTGGTTCTGAGAATGTATCCGCCGAACTAGCTGACCAGTGCGGCGGCGGCACGGGCGATCGCCAGCTCCTCGTTGGTGGGGACGACGAGTACCGGGATCTCGGCGCCGGGAGGTGAGATGTACCGGGCGGCACGGTCTTTCGCGGTGTTGCGAGCCGGGTCGACGGCGATGCCGAAGCGGGTCAGTCCGGCCAGGGCGTCCGCGCGCACCTGGGGGCTGTTCTCGCCGACTCCGGCGGTGAAGGTGATCGCGTCGACCTCGCCCAATTCCACGAGGTACGCACCGATGTAGCGACGCAGGCGGTGGATGTAGACCTCGTAGGCCAGGCTCGCGGCGCGGTCTCCGGAGTCGATCAGGCGTTGCAGTTCGCGGAAGTCGTTCACCCCGGACAGGCCCTTGATACCCGAATTCCGGTTCAGCAGCTCGTCCACGGCGTCGATGTCGAATCCGGCGGTGCGCATCAGATGCGCGATGATGCCCGGATCGATATCTCCCGAACGGGTGCCCATCACCAGACCCTCGAGCGGGGTCAGCCCCATACTGGTGTCCACCGCCCGGCCGCGGCGGATCGCCGAGGCCGATGCGCCGTTACCCAGGTGCAGCACGATCTGGTTCACCGCCGAGGCGTCCCGCCCGAGCAGCTCGGCCACTCGCCCGGAGACGTACTCGTGCGAGGTGCCGTGGAACCCGTACCGCCGAATGCCGTGCGCAGCAGCAACTTTCGCATCGATGGCGTAGGTCTTCGCGGCATCGGGCAGCCCGTGGAAGAAGGCGGTGTCGAACACCGCGACCTGCGGGACGCCGGGCAGCAGCCGCCGAGCGGATTCGATGCCGATCACATTGGCCGGATTGTGCAGCGGCGCAAGGGTGGACAGCTCGTCGATCGAGGACACCACCGCGTCGGTGACGAGCGTCGGCCGGTAGAACACCTCCCCGCCGTGCACCACCCGATGCCCGACCGCGCGCAGACCCTCGCCGGTCAGGTCGTGCCCGCCGCGCGCGAACAGGTCGAACACCACCCGCAGCCCGGCCGCGTGGTCGGCAATCGGACCGTCGTGCTCGAGGGTGCGCCCATCGCTGTCGTGCTGGACGGTCGGCGTCCCCGGCTCGACCCGCTCACCGATCCGCGAGACCATGCCGGAGGCCGCGACTTCGCCCGAACTCGGTTCCAGCAGTTGGTATTTGATCGACGACGACCCGGAATTGATCACCAGGACCCGCATCATGCCTCCCTGTACGTCGCGCACGCCGCTCATTCGAGTCCGGTCTGCGCCTGGATGGCGGTGATCGCCACGGTATTGACGATATCGGCGACCAGCGCACCCCGGGACAGGTCGTTCACCGGCTTACGCAGCCCCTGCAGTACCGGGCCGATCGCCACCGCGCCCGCGCTGCGCTGCACCGCCTTGTAGGTGTTGTTGCCGGTGTTCAGGTCGGGGAAGACGAAAACGGTTGCGCGACCGGCTACTTCGGAATTCGGGAGCTTCGCGCTCGCGACCGTGGGCTCGATCGCCGCGTCGTACTGAATCGGCCCCTCCACCAGCAGCTGGGGCGCGGGGGAGTGGGCGAGGGTGGTGGGGGTGTGGGGCTTGTCTCCACTCACCCCCCTCTCCGCACCCCCCGTCGAATACGACAGCATCGCCACCCGCGGCGAGATACCGAACTGCTGGGCGGTGCGCGCCGAGGAGATCGCGATGTCGGCGAGCTGTTCGGAGGTCGGATCGGGCACCACCGCGCAGTCGCCGTAGGCCAGTACCCGGTCGGCCAGGCACATCAGGAACACACTGGATACCGTCGAGACGCCGGGCTCGGTCTTGATGATCTCGAAGGAGGGCCGGATGGTGTGCGCGGTGGTGTGCGCCGCGCCGGACACCATACCGTCGGCGATCCCCCGGTGGACCATCATCGTGCCGAAATACGAGATATCGGTGAGGTATTCGCGCGCCCGATCCTCGGTCATCCCCTTGTGCGCGCGCAGGGCCGCGTACTCCTTGGCGAATTCGTCACGCAGACTGGATGTCTCGGGATTCAGCACCTCGGCGTCGGCGATGTCGACGCCGAGTTCGGCCGCCCGCCCCCGCACCGCCGCCTCGTCACCGAGGATGGTCAGATCGGCGATCTTGCGCTGCAGCACCCGCCCCGCCGCGCGCAGAATCCGGTCGTCACCGCCCTCGGGCAGCACGATGCGCCGCCGATCCGAGCGGGCCCGCTCGATCAGCTGATATTCGAACATCTGCGGCGTCACCACCGAAGGGATCTGAACCTCGATGCGCTGCAACAGTTTCTGCGCGTCCACCCGCTGTTCCATCAGCGCCAGCGCGGTATCCACCTTGCGGATACTCGACAGCGACACCCGGCCGCGAGTGCGGGCGGCGACCGCGGTGTCGAAGGTGCCCAGCTGGGTGGTGAGAATCGGCAGTTTCGGTTTCAGGCCCGCGATCAGCCGCGCGATCGACGGGTGCGGCAGCATGCCGCCGTTCATGATGATTCCGGCCAGCGACGGAAAACCCTCGGCCTCATGGGCATTCACCAGGCTCAGCAGCGCGTCGGAGCGATCGCCCGGTACGATCACCGCGTCCCCGTCGGACAGGCGCTCGAGGATGTGTTCCGCGGTCATCCCGCCGACCATGACGTGCAACGCCTCGCGCTGCATCAATTCCGGGTCGCCGGAATATATTTCGCCGTCGATGGCCTCGCACAGCTCGGCGATGGTCGGCGCGGTCAGCAGTGGCACCTCCGGCAGCGTCCAGGACGGCACGCCGACGACCCGCAGCGCCGCGGCGACCTCGTCGAGCGCCTCGGGATCGCAGCGGTTGGCGATGATCGCGACCAGCTGGGCGTGTTCGAGACCGAGTTCGCCCGCACACACCTCGGCCAGTTCGGTGACCTGCTCGGGCGTGCGTTCGGACCCGCGCAGCACCAGCACCACGGGTGCGCCGAGATTGGCCGCGATGCGCGCGTTGTAGCGCAGTTCGCTCGGGCTGGCCACATCGGTGTAGTCGCTGCCGACGATCACCACCGCGTCGCACACCTTGGCGACGTCGTGGAAGCGCATGACGATATCGCTGATGGCCGCGTCCGGATCGGCGTGCACCTGTTCGTAGCCGACGCCGATCGCCTGCTCGTAGTCGATATCGGCGGTGCTGTGCTCGAGCAGCAGCTCGAGAATGTAGTCGCGCTGCGTGGTCGAGCGGCTGATCGGCCGGAACACCCCGACCCGTGCGGTGGTCGCGCAGAGCATCTGCAGCACCCCGAGCGCCACCGTCGACTTCCCGGTATCCCCCTCGGGGGAGGCGATGTACACGGTGGACGGTGCGATCTCGGCCATGACCGCGAGCTTAACGAGCACACGTGCCGGATTCGCCCCTCGCGCGGCAAACTACTGGAAAATCACACTCCCGCGTAGTGGAGAACTGCCTGTTCACACATTCCCGGCGTTCCGACCTGTGCAGTCGGCCTCGCCGGGTGGTTCGGCGGCTCTAGAATCCGTCCATGACCGCACCGTTTCCGGATCGCTCATGGGGTTCGCGGACCGGCCTGCTCGGCCGCACGGTGAGCGCGTTCGCGGCGACCGGCGCTGGATCCGCGCTGGTCCGCGCACTCGGCCCGCTGGACCGCAGAGTCCTCGAACGCACCGCGGGCCGGTACACGGCGCTGGGGCCGGTCGGTGCGCCCGTCCTGCTGCTCAGCACGACCGGGCGCAGATCCGGGCAGCCGCGCACCACCGCGTTGCTCTACGCACACGCCGGGGACGTGCTGTATCTGGTCGGCAGCAATTTCGGCGGCGAACGTCATCCGGCCTGGACCGCGAACCTGCTGGCCCACCCCGAAGCCGTGATAACCATTGCGGGAGAACGGATTCCGGTCCGCGCGGAAATTCTGCACGACGCCGAGCGCAAAGCCGAGGTCTACGCGCGGTTCGAGCAGATCTCCCAGGCGTACACCGCATACCGCGACCGGACCGCCCGGGAACTGCGCATCTTCGCGGTCCGCCGGCGCTGACCCCGCCCGGCTGCCGCTCGGCGGCGGCAGCCGGACCGAGCAGTTACAGCGCCCGCAACCGCGGGGCCAGGTCGCGCTCGAACAGCTCCAGGAAACGGCGCTGGTCGTGCCCGGGGGCGTGGAATACCAGGTGGTTCAGGCCCGCATCGATGTACGGCTTGATCAGCTCGACCGTCTCGTCGGGATCGCTGGCCACGATCCACCGCTTGGCGATCTGCTCGATCGGCAGGGCGTCGGCGGCGGCCTCCATCTCGATCGGATCGGTGATGTCGTGCTTCTGTTCCGCGGTCAGCGACAGCGGGGCCCAGAAACGCGTATTCTGCAGCGCCAGTTCGGGATCGGTGTCATAGGAGATCTTGATCTCGATCATCCGGTCGATGTCCTCGGCGGTGCGCCCGGCCTTGGCCGCGCCCTCGCGCACCGCGGGCATCAGCTTCTCGGTGTACAGGTCCATCCCCTTGCCCGAGGTGCAGATGAAACCGTCGCCCGCGCGACCGGCGTAGCGGGCCACCAGCGGGCCGCCCGCGGCGATGTACACCGGGATGCCGCCCTTGGGCACGTCGTAGATCGAGGCGCCCACGGTGTGGTAGTACTCGCCCTCGAAGGTGACCCGGTCACCGGTCCACAGCGCGCGCATCAGGTCGACCGATTCGCGCAGCCGCGCGAAACGCTCCTTGAACTCCGGCCATTCGCCCTTGTACCCGGTCGCGATCTCGTTCAGCGCCTCGCCCGAACCCACGCCGAGCATGATCCGGTCCGGGTACAGGCAGCCCATCGTCGCGAACGCCTGGGCGACCACCGCGGGGTTGTAGCGGAAGGTCGGGGTGAGCACCGAGGTGCCCAGTTGGATCCGCTCGGTGCGTTCACCGACCGCGGTCATCCACGCCAGCGAGAACGGCGCGTGGCCGCCCTCGTGCCGCCACGGCTGGAAGTGATCGCTCACCGTCGCGCTGTCCAAGCCGTGCTCCTCGGCCGCGACCGCCAGCTCGACCAGCTCCCGGGGGCCGAACTGTTCCGCCGACGCCTTGTATCCGAGCTTCAGATCACTCACTGCGTCCACTCCTTCACCGTTGCCGACAGTCCCGTCGACTCTGTGCAGCGCCGAACGGGTGTGCCACATTCCACAGCACCCCGTCATGTGGGGCCTTCTTCGACCATAGTCAGCTCCGAACAGGTCTGTGTGAACGGTCGCACCTTCACACAACGCCCCCCACCGGAAACCTCGATAGCCCACAATGTGCTCGTGACTGCCGACGACGAACCGATCCTGTCCTACCTGACCGATATGGACGGGGTCCTGGTGCACGAGGACCACCCGATCCCCGGCGCCGACAAGTTCCTGCAAGAACTGCAGGCCAATGACATTCCCTTTCTCGTGCTCACCAATAATTCGATCCGCACCCCGCGCGATCTGCAGGCCCGGTTGCGCCACAGCGGCCTGAACATCCCGGAGGAGGCGATCTGGACCTCCGCGCTGGCCACCGCGACATTCCTGAGCGAACAGCGTCCCGGCGGCACCGCGTACGTCGTCGGCGAATCCGGCCTGACCACCGCGCTGCACGAGATCGGCTACGTGCTGACCGACAGCGATCCGGACTACGTCGTCCTCGGCGAGACCCGCACCTACTCGTTCGAGGCGATCACCACCGCGATCCGGCTGGTCGAGCGGGGTGCGCGATTCATCGCCACCAACCCCGACGCCACCGGTCCCTCGCGCGAGGGAGTGCTGCCCGCGACCGGTTCGGTGGCCGCGCTGATCACCCGCGCCACCGGACGCGATCCCTACTACGTCGGGAAACCGAATCCGCTGATGATGCGTTCTGCGCTGCGCCGGATCGGCGCGCATTCGCAATCCACGGTGATGATCGGCGACCGGATGGACACCGATGTCATCGCCGGGCTGGAGGCGGGGATGCGCACGATCCTGGTCACCTCCGGGATCTCCACCCGTGAATCGGTCGAGCAGTATCCCTATCGGCCGACCGTCGTATTCGATTCGGTCTCGGAACTGGTTGGGCGAACGGCGAATCCGTTCGCCCCCTGAGTTCGGGCCGGGTGGCGGTTCAGCCGCGCTGCGAGGCCGGGGACCAGCCCTCCTCGGCCGCCTCGGCCACGCCGCCACCGTCTTTCACGCCATAGACGATCTCCACCGCACCGGCGTCCAGCGTCCGGGAACCCTTCAGTTCCAGGCCCATCTCGACGCTCAGCGCATCGGTCAGGCGCAGGCCGCCGCCCAGCAGGAAGGGCAGTACGACCAGGTGGAGTTCGTCCAGCGCACCGAGTTCCCGGAACGTCTCGATCGTGCGCGGACCGCCGACGAGGTGGACGTCGCCGCCGCGATTGGCCGCCCGCAACGTCTCCAGCAGGCGGACAGGATCACTGTCGACCGTCACATGCTCGGGCGTACCGGCCGGACGTTCCGATGCCAGCACGAACACCCGCAGATCGGGCCACGGCCAGAAGTCGTTGCTCAGAGCGGGTTCGAAGGTGGTGTGTCCCATGAGCGCCGCCTCGCAGGACTTCAGGAATTCCGCGACGCCGTGGCTGCCGTGCCCGTGCGCGGGATCCACCACCTGCGGCGGCCAGCCGTTGGGCGTACTGACATAGCCGTCGGCGCTCATGCACAAGCGAGCCTTGATTCGCATCCGATTACCTTCCCTGCGTTGTGGTTACAGGTAGGACGATGCGCGATCGCGAAAATCATCGCCCGGCCGGGGAATCGGCGAGCGGTCCCCGGCCGCGACGCTCAGCCCAGCGCCTGATCCAGATCGCCGAGCAGATCCTCGACATCCTCGAGTCCGACGGAGATACGCAGTACGCCGTCGGTGATCCCCACGGCCGCACGGCCTTCCGCCCCCATCGCGCGGTGCGTGGTGGTCGCCGGATGGGTGATCAGCGTCTTGGCATCGCCCAGATTGTTGGAGATGTCGATGATGCGCAGCCGGTTCAGCACCTCGAACGCGCGCTTCTTCGCCTCGGCCGGGTTGGCGGCGAGTTCGAAGGTGACGACCGTACCGCCGCCGCTCATCTGCTGCCGTGCCAGCTCGTGCTGCGGATGTGATTGCAGGAAGGGGTATTTCACCCACGACACCGCCGGCTGCTGTTCCAGGAATTCGGCGATCTCGTGCGCCGCCCGCACCGAGTGACGCACCCGCAGCGGCATGGTCTCGAGTCCCTTGAGCAACGTCCACGCGTTGAACGGGCTCAGCGCCGGACCGGTGTGCCGCATGAGATTCTTCACCGGGCCGCCGATGTACTCGGCCTCGCCGAGGATCGCACCGCCCAGCACCCGGCCCTGACCGTCGATGTGCTTGGTGCCGGAGTACACGACCACATCCGCGCCCAGGTCCAGACTCCGCTGCAGCAGCGGAGTGGCGAAGACGTTGTCCAGCACCACTTTCGCGCCCGCGGCGTGCGCGAGCTCGGAGACCCGGCGGACATCGACCAGGGTCTGCATCGGATTCGAGGGCGTCTCGAAGAAGACCGCCGCGGTCGGCAC
>CBJNFW010000072.1:0-29962 GCA_966435935.1 uncultured Nocardia sp. | reverse complement strand
CGTGCTCCACCGGCCAGCCCTCGTCGAGTGAGTCCGCGTCCAGAACCACCGCCCGCGCACCGCGTCCCGCGTCCCGATCGACGACCACCGCCGAGATCCGGTCCAGGCGACGCCACATGAGCGGGTCCAGAGTCAACACACCCCGCGCGGCCATCAACGTCGATCAGCACCACCCGCAGCCCCGTCCGCCGGGCGGTGCCAGGAATCCGGCAGCGCCCGGATGCGGCTCGTTCCCGATCAGCACCCGCCCGACCACACGTTCGCGCTCACGCAGCACACGCCAGCGCGGGCCCCGTCGCTTTCCGCGGTGAGCGGGATTGTCGCGCAGGCGAATTCACTCGCCCAGCCATGCGACGTGCGGTTGTGCCGCCCCGGTGCGCTTCCCGCGCCAACTCCGGGGAGCGTGCCGGGACAGGACGAATACGCCCGCACGAATACACAGCCGACCACCCACCTGCCGGGTCTCGTTCTGGTGGGACAGCGCACCGCGGGTGTTCGCGCCGAGGCAGGACGAATGCGCCTGCACGAATACACGGCCGACCCCCGAGCTGGGCGCGTCTTTTGTCGGTGCGCTGCTGCTGGCACGAGACCAGAGTGGTGGGGTCGGCGTGTCTTCATGCGCGCGCATTCGTCCTGTCCCCGGCACCATCCTCGCGGTCGTACCGCTGGCGGTGCGCTTCCCGCGCCGGCATGAGGGCGCCCGCTGGATGGTCGGCCGTGTCTTCGTGGAGGCGTGCTCACCCCGTCCCGGCACGAGCCCCGCAGTCGGGCCGACTGCCGTGGTGGTATTCCCATATTGAATTACGGAACTGGCCGGTTCGGGCCGTCCAGCGTGTACTCGGGGCCGAGGTGCTCGTCGGAGGCGGTCGCAGTGGGCGCTGCTCGGCCGATGAGTCCGCGTCGTCCGCTGCGGATGCCGACGGCGATGTGCACCACGTGCAGCGATGCCGGAGAGTGCGGCGAAAACCCGGTGCGGCAGACTGATGTGCCGTGAGTACCCAGTTGCTGGTCGGCGGTCGCATCCACAGCCCTAGTTCTCCCGATGCCACATCGATGGCGGTCGAGGACGGCACCGTGGTGTGGCTGGGCGCCGAACGGCCGGGGCGGGCACTGTATCCCGATGCCGAGGTCATCGATCTGGACGGTGCGTTCGTCGCGCCCGGATTCGTCGATCCGCATGTGCACGTGACCGCGCTGGGATTGCAGTTGACCGGGTTGGATCTGTCCGGGGCCGCATCGCTGGAACAGTGCCTGACCCTGGTGGGGGAGTACGCGCGGGCGCATCCGGACGCGGTGATCATCGGCGAGGGCTGGGACGAGACCGGATGGCCGCAGGCCCGCCCGCCGGCCGCGGCCGAGATCGATGCCGCGGCCGGACCCGGCCGACTCGTGTATCTCGTTCGCGTGGACGCACATTCGGCGGTCGTATCGACGGCGCTGCTGGATTCGGTGCCACAGATCGCCGCGGCCGAGGGCTATAGCCGCGGCGAGCCGCTGTGCGCACAAGCGCATCATCTCGCTCGCAGCGCCGCACTCGACCGGCTCGATCGGGCCCAGCGTGATCAGGCCCGCCGCGCCGCCCTTGACCACGCCGCCGCCAACGGCATCGTGGCCGTGCACGAATGCGCCGGCCCGCAGATCTCCGGTGCGGCCGATGTGACCGAATTGCTGCGGTTCCCGCACGGTGTCGAGGTGCGCGTCTACTGGGGCGCGGCCGTTCGCACCGCGGACGAGGCTCGCACCCTGGTCAAGGAACTCGGCGTGCACGGACTGGCCGGAGACCTGTTCGTCGACGGCTCGCTCGGTTCGCACACCGCCTGGCTGCACGCTCCCTACGCCGATCGGGACTCTCTCGGTCGCGGATATCTCGATGTCGATGCCATCGCCGCGCATCTGAGCGCCTGCACCGAGGCCGGAATCCAGGCCGGATTCCACGCCATCGGCGATGCGGCCGTCGCGGCCGTGGCCGACGCGGTGGCCCGGGTCGCCGCCGAGGTCGGCGGACCCGCGATCGCCGCCCGGGGCCATCGCGTGGAACATGCCGAGGCGATCGGTCCCGAGCAGATCGCGACGTTCGCCGAATTCGGCGTACTCGCCAGTGTGCAACCGGGTTTCGACGCCGCGTGGGGCGGGCCGGAGGGTATGTACGCCACACGGCTGGGCGCCGAGCGCGCCGCCGCGCTGAATCCCTTCGCGGCCATGGCAGCCGCGGGTATCGGCCTGGCCATCGGTTCGGACGCCCCGGTCACCGAGTTGAATCCGTGGGCCGCCGTGCGGGCGGCCGCACACCACCGCACCCCCGGGCACCAGATCTCCCCGCGCGCGGCCTTCGCCGCGGCCACTCGCGGCGCCTGGCGGGCAGGCGGCGTGCGCGACGGCGTTGCCGGAACCCTCGTGCCCGGCGCCCCGGCCTCGTACGCGATCTGGGACGCGGCCGATCTGGTGGTGGCCGCCGCATCGGACACCGTGCAGCGGTGGTCCACCGATCCGCGGTCCCGGGTTCCGGGGCTGCCCCCGCTCGACCCGGGCGCGCCGCTGCCGCGCTGCCTGCGTACCGTGCACCGGGGAAACACCATTTATGCGGCATGAGAGGGACGAGCTCGTGGACGTGCGACAGGACCACGAGAACCCCGCCGCCGCAACGGGTCCGCGTTCGCGGCTGACCGCCGCGGCGAGCCGGTACCCGGCCGTGCCGCGACTGCTCTGCGCGATCGTCGCGGGCCTGCTGATCTACGCGAGTTTCCCGCCCCGCACCTGCTGGTACGTCGCCCCGCTCGGCATCGCGCTGCTGACCGCGGTGGTCCGGTCGAGCCGAACGCTGCGCGGCGGGTTCGGTTACGGGCTGCTCGCGGGTCTGGCCTTCTTCGTGCCGCTGCTGCCCTGGACGGGCATCTACGTCGGCCCGGTGCCCTGGTTGGGCCTTTCGCTGGCGTGCGCGATCTACGTCGGACTGTTCGGTCTGCTGGCGCGGCTGGTGAGCGTGCTGCCCGGCTGGCCGCTGTGGGTGGCGATGACGTGGACCCTCACCGAATGGGGGCGCGCGAGTTTTCCGTTCGGCGGATTCCCCTGGGGCCGACTGGCTTTCGGCCAGGGCGACGGTTGGTATCTGCCATTGGCCCAGCTCGCCGGCGCACCCGGGGTGAGTTTCGCGGTGGCGCTGACCGGAACGGCGTTGGCGGCCTTGGTGATCGGCCTGCGGGATCGGCGCGGCGCGCGGTGGCGAATCGGAATCGCCGGTGCCGCAGCGGTTGTGGTCCTCGTCCCCGTCGCCGGGTTGACTCTCCGGGCCGCCCTGCCCGGGCCGACCGACGGCGACCGGACGATCGTCGTCGCCGCCATCCAGGGCAGCGTGCCGCGCCTGGGCCTGGACTTCAACGCCCAGCGCCGTGCCGTCCTGGACAATCACGTCCGCGAGACCGGCGCACTGGCCGAGGCCGTCGCCGCCGGCCGGGCGGCACAGCCGGATGTGGTGATCTGGCCGGAGAACTCATCCGATATCGATCCGTTACGCAACAGTGACGCGTACGCGGAGATCACCGCCGTCTCGGAGCGGATCCACGCGCCGATCCTGGTCGGCGCGGTGCTGGTGAACGACGATGACACGACCACGAATTCGGTGATCGTCTGGAACGGGGCCGACGGCCCGGGGGAGCGCCACGACAAGAAGATCATCCAGCCGTTCGGCGAATACCTGCCCTACCGCGACTTCTTCCGGCACTTCTCGAAATATGCCGACAAGGCGGGCTATTTCGTGCCCGGACACGGTAACGGCGTGGTGCACGCTCAGCCTGTCCGCGGCGGTGCGCCGGTCGCGATCGGCGTGGCCACCTGCTACGAGGTCGCCTTCGACCGGGCGTTCCGGGATTCGATGCACGCGGGCGCGCAACTGCTGACCGTGCCGACGAACAACGCCACCTTCGGCGACAGCGAAATGACGTACCAACAGCTGGCCATGTCCCGGGTGCGCGCGGTCGAACACGGCCGAGCCCTGGTCGTGGCCGCAACGTCCGGAGTCAGCGCGATCATCACCGCCGACGGCACGGTGCGGCAGGAGACGTCGAAGTTCGTGCCCGCCTGGCTCGAGGCGGCCCTGCCGTTGCGGCACACCACGACACCCGCGACCGAGGTGGGTCCGTGGCCGGAATGGTTGTTGTGTATCGTGTCCGGGATTGCTGTTCTGGCTTCGGCTGTTCGGCGGCGAACCACGCCGTCGCCGCAACCGGCGGATGATGAGGCCGTCGACGACCGGGTGAGCCGCTAGCCGCCGATGTAAGCGTTCCGGATCAGGTCCTACGCGTCACCCTTTCGCTGCGCGATTCGGTTCCACTGTGGCATTTGCGAAGTTTGCGAGAAGTTAGCTGACTAAAGGCCCTATCCGCCAACGTTGTTCGAAATAGAACATTACGAGATCGCTACCGATCCGCGCGTCCCGATGCTCCGAATAGTAGGGCGTGGATCAGATCCCACGGTCGGCGCATGGATACCCGCCGTGGCGATGCTCGGGGAGTTGCGTCAACAGCGGCAGAACGGAGTGATTGATGAGGTCATTGGCCACCGATCGTGTAGACCAATGCTCTTCTGGCGAACTATCAGCACAACCCTTCGCTCTCTCCCCCGCGCAAACCGCACTGTGGTACGCCCAGCGGATCCGCCCTGACATTCCGCTCACCATCGCCCAGTACGTCGAGATCCACGGTGAGCTCGACGTGGGCCGGCTGCTGTACGCGATCGAGCGTTGCGGTGTCGAGACCCAGATCGGACAGGTGCGGCTGGTCGAGATCGACGGCGCCCCGCATCAGCTGATCGATCCCGCGCAACGGCCCGGCTGGGCCCGGATGGATCTGCGGCACGAGGCCGATCCGCACGCGGCGGCGCTGCGCTGGATGAACGACCATGCCAGCAGCAGGATCGACCCGGTACGCGATCCGCTGATGACGAATGTCGTGCTGCGCACCGGCGAGTTCGACTACATCTGGTATTCCCGCGGACACCACATCGTTCTGGACGGCTACGGCGCGATGAACGCGGTCACCCGGACCGCCGAGATCTACACGGCCCTGGAGAATCACACCGAACCGGTCGCCTCCCGCGCCACACCGCTGGCCGAGATCTACGCGGGCGAGTCGAGTTATCGTGACACCAGCCGGTTCCGCTCGGATCGCGAGTACTGGCTCGAACAGCTGGCCGGTGTCGGCGCGCCCATGACCCTGTCCGCGTCCACGACCGCCGAACCGCGCTCGGATTCGGGCCGGCATCGCGCGACACATAAGCTCGGCCCCGAGGTACAGTCGGAATTATCCGCTGCCACAGGGGTTTTCGACACCCAGAACTCCACGATGTTCGTCGCCGCGCTGGCCTGCTACGTGCGCGCGGTGACCGGCAACCAGGATGTGGTGCTGAGTCTGCCGGTGTCCGCGCGCACCACCGTGGCGCTGCGCCGCTCGGCGGGAGTGGTGTCCAACGTGGTGCCGATCCGGCTGCGTTTCGACGCCGGCACCACCCTGCGCGATGTGGTGAAGGCGGCCGAACTGCAGATCACCGGCGCACTGCGGCATCAGCGCTACCGCGCCGACGACATCCGTCGCGACTGCGGGTATTCCCGCGATGCGCGCGGATTCTTCGGGCCGATGGTCAACATCATGCTGTTCCACAGCGAGCTGCGCTTCGGCAGCCTGGCCGGCTCGCTCAACGTGCTGTCTACCGGTCCGGTGGAGGATCTGTCGCTCAACGTGTACAACGGCACCGGCGACCGCATCCATGTGGACTTCGAGGCGAATCCGCAGCTGTACGACGTCGATGAGCTGGCGGTCCACCACGACCGTTTCGTGGACTTCCTGGCCCGGCTGGTGACCGCCGACCCGGACGACGCGGTCGCCGAGGTGCCGGTCATCACCGATGCGGAGCGCGATCTGGTTCTGCGGCAATGGAATTCCACCGATGTGCCGCAGTGCCCGGGCACGCTGTGCGAGTTGTTCGGCGAGCGGGCCGCAGCCTGCCCGGACGCGGTGGCACTGGAATTCGGCGACGAGACGATGACCTACGCGCAGTTGCGCGAGCGGGCCGACCGGCTGGCGCGGCTGCTGATCGCCCGCGGTGCGGGCCCCGATACGGTCGTCGGCCTGGCCGTGCGGCGCAGCCTGGATCTGGTGATCGGCATGTACGCGATCGTGCGCGCCGGTGCGGCCTATCTGCCGATCGATCCGGATCATCCGGCCGAGCGCAACTCGGACATCCTGGCACAGGCGCGCCCGCTGTGCGTGCTGACCGCCGGTGCCGACAGTATCGAACTGCCCGCGAGTGCGGACCGGATCGATCTGCGCGCGACGGATCTGTCCGGGTTCTCCGGCGCGCCGATCACCGATACCGACCGCCGCGCGCGGTTGCGTCCGGATCACCTGGCCTACGTGATCTTCACCTCCGGGTCCACCGGCCGCCCGAAGGGCGTGGGTGTCTCGCACGCCGCGATCGTGAACCGGTTGCGCTGGATGCAGCACGAATACCGGCTCGACGACAGTGATGTGGTCTTGCAGAAGACCCCCGCCACCTTCGATGTTTCGGTGTGGGAGTTCTTCTGGCCCTTGCAGGTCGGCGCGCGGCTGGTGATCGCGGCCCCGGACGGGCATCGCGATCCGGTGTACCTGGCCCGGATCATCGCCGAGAAGTCGGTCACCACAGCGCATTTCGTGCCGTCGATGCTGTCGGTCTTCGTCACCGACACCGAGGTCGGCGGATGCACCGCGTTGCGGCGGGTATTCTGCAGCGGCGAGGCGCTGCCCGCGGCGACCGTACGCGATTTCCATGCGGCACTGGGACATTCGGCTCCGGGAGGCTCGGCCGCGGACGGCTCCCCGTGGCTGCACAATCTGTACGGTCCCACCGAGGCCGCGGTCGACGTGACGTCCTGGCCGTGCGCCGCGGAACAGGAATCCGTGCCGATCGGCGCGCCGATCTGGAACACCCGGGTCTACGTGCTGGACGAGCGGTTGCGGCCGGTCCCGCCGGGCGTGGTCGGCGAGCTGTACCTGGCCGGGGTCCAGCTGGCGCGCGGCTACCTGGGGCGTGCCGGGCTGAGCGCGGGCCGGTTCGTCGCCAACCCGTTCACCCCCGGCGTGCGGATGTACCGCACGGGCGACCTGGTGCGCTGGCGGCCTGCCGACGGCGTGCTGGAATACCTGGGCCGCACCGACTTCCAGGTGAAGATCCGCGGCCTGCGCATCGAACTGGGCGAGATCGAGGCGGCGCTGCTGGCCGCACCGGGTGTGGCCCGGGCGGTCTGCGTGGCGCACCGCACCCACGGTGGGGACGAACTCGTCGGATATGTCGTCGGCGCACCGGATTCCGATCCGGACGTGGCCGAGCTGACCCGCGAATTGCACCGCACCCTGCCCGCATACATGGTGCCCGCACATCTGATCGTGCTGGACGAAATGCCGTTGAGCGCCAACGGCAAGGTGGATCGCAAAGCCCTGCCGGTACCCGCCTCCGGTGCGCAGCGCGCGGGCGGGACGGCCGCCCTACCGCGCACCGAAGCCGAACGACGGATCGCCGCGATCTTCGAGGAGATCCTGAGCGTCGAGGACGTCGGCGTAGAGGACAGCTTCTTCGAGCTGGGCGGCAATTCGCTGTCCGCCGCCCGCGCGGTCGCCCGGATCAACACCACGCTGGGCGCGGAACTGACCATCCGGGACCTTTTCGAATCCGCCACGGTGGCCGCACTGGCCACTGCTCTGGATGATCGTTACCCGCTGTCCGCGCAACCCAAACTCGTCGCCGCCGAACGGCCGGAACGCATTCCGCTCTCGCTGGCCCAGCAGCGGCTGTGGATTCTGAACCGGTTCGCCGAACACGCTTCGGCGTACAACATGCCGCTGGCCGTGGAGCTGACCGGGACGGTGGATCCCGACGCCTTGCGCGCGGGCGTACTGGACGTGCTGGAACGGCACGAGAGCCTGCGCACCACATTCCCCGATTCGCCGCAGGGCCCGCGTCAGCTCGTCCATCCGGCCGCGCAGATTCCGCTGGCCCTGGACGCGATCGACGCCGTCGGCGCGGATGTGATGGCCCTGGCCGCCGAATACGCCGGATACGGCTTCGATCTGCGCACCCAGGCCCCGTTCCGCATCGCGCTGTACCGCACCGGGCCCGACCGGTACGTGTTCCTGGTGATCCTGCACCACATCTGTGGTGACGGCTGGTCGGTCGCGCCGCTGGCCCGGGATCTGATGACGGCCATCGCCGCTCGCACGGCCGGGCACGCGCCGCGCTGGACTCCGCTGCCGGTGCAGTACCCCGATTTCGCGCTGTGGCAGCGCGAACTGCTCGGCGACGAGGACGATCCGGCCAGTGCGCTGGGTCGGCAACTGAGCTATTGGCGCACCGCCCTGGCCGATCTGCCCGATCAGCTGGATCTGCCGCTGGACCGTCCGCGGCCGCAGCAGCGCACCACCGAGGGCGCCCGGGTGGCCGTGACGATCCCCGCGGAGGTCCGGCGCGCGGTGGCCGCCCTGGCCACGGACCGCGGGGTCAGCACGTTCATGGTGTTGCACGCCTGCCTGGCCGTGCTGCTCTCGCGGCTGTGCAACACCACCGACATCGCGATCGGCACACCTATCGCCGGACGTTCGGACCCGGCGCTGGACGACCTGGTCGGCATGTTCGTCAATACGCTGGTGCTGCGCACCGAGGTCGATCCGGCCGCGGGCTTCGATCGGATGCTCGATCGCGTCCGGGAAACCGACCTGGACGCGTTCGCCAACGCGGATGTGCCCTTCGAACGGCTGGTGGAGGTCGTCAATCCGGCGCGTGATGCCGGTCGGCACCCGCTGTTCCAGGTGATGCTCTCCTACGAGAACGATCCGGAACTGCGAATCAGCCTGCCGGACATGGACGCTCGCGTCCTGCCGATGGAATCCGGTGTCGCCAAGTTCGATCTGCAGCTGACCGTGCAGCAGAGCGGCGATCCGTCCGACGGTCCGCTGCACGCCGAATTCGGCTATGCCACGGACGTATTCGACGGATCGACGGTGCGCGCCATCGCGCAGCGGTTCGTCCGCCTGGTCACCGCGACGGTGACCGCGCCCCGCGTGCCCGTCGGCGACCTGAACATCCTCGACGTGCGCGAGGCGGCCAAACTGGTGCCCATCACGGGTGCGCCGGCCGAACCGCCGATCACCCTGGCCCGCCTGCTCACCGAGACCGCCGAACGTGTGCCCGATGCCGTCGCGGTGCGCTACCTCGAGCACGACACCACCTATCGGGAACTGGACGAGGCCTCGAACCGATTGGCGCGCGTGCTGATCGGCTGCGGCGCCGGGCCGGAAGTGGTCGTCGCCGTCGCTCTGCCGCGCGGGCTCGACGCGATCACCGCGATCTGGGCGGTGGCCAAGACCGGCGCGGCGTACGTGCCGATCGATCCGGGATATCCGGCCGACCGGATCGCGCACATGCTCACCGATTCCGGCGCGATGCTGGGCCTGACCGACGCCGAGTCGCATGCCGCCATGCCGGAGTGGCCGATGCGCCGGGGGAGGCACCGCAAACGGGATGTGGACTGGCTGCTGGCCGGATCCCCGGAGCTGGCCGCGGAGACGATGCGCCAGTCCGCCGCTCCGGTCACCGACTCGGATCGGCATCAGCCACTGCGGGTGGCACATCCGGCGTACCTGATCTACACCTCCGGATCCACCGGAATGCCCAAGGCCGTCGTGGTCACGCACGCCGGGCTGGCCTGTCTCGCCCACGAGCAGCGGCATCTGTTCGGCGTCACGGATTCGGCACGCACACTGCACTTCTCGTCGCCGTCGTTCGACGCGTCGGTGCTGGAACTGCTGCTCGGATTCGCCGCCGGCGCGACCATCGTGGTGGCACCCGCCGGGCTCTACGGCGGAGCCGAACTCGCCGCGCTGCTGCGCGACGAGCGGGTGACCCACGCCTTCATCACCCCGGCCGCGCTGGCGACCGTGCCCAGCGAGGGACTCGACGACCTCGAGGCGGTGATCGTCGGCGGCGACGCCTGCCCCGAGGAACTGGTGAGCACCTGGACCGCTCGGCATCGCATGCACAACATGTACGGACCGTCCGAGGCGACCGTCGCCGCGACCGCCACCGGCCCGATGATCGCGGGCCGCCCCGTGCCGATCGGCATGCCCGTGCGCGGGATGCGGTTGTTCGTCCTGGACAACCGGCTGCATCCGGTGCCGCCGGGCGTCCCCGGTGAGCTGTACCTGTCCGGGCCCGGCCTGGCCCGCGGCTATCTGGGCCGGCACGCGATGACCGCGCAGCGGTTCCCGGCCAATCCGCACGGCCGTCGTGGCGAACGCATGTACCGCACCGGCGATCTCGTGGTCGCCGATACGAGCGGGCAGCTGCGGTTCCTGGGCCGCGCGGACGATCAGGTGAAGATCCGCGGCTTCCGCATCGAACTGCGCGAGGTCGATCACGCCCTGCGCGCCCACCCCGGAGTCCGGTTCGCGCACACCATCGTGCACACCGGTGAGCACGGCACGATGCGGCTGGCCGCCTACATCACCGCCGACGGACCGATCGACGCCGCGGCCGTGCTGGATTCGGCGCGCCGGCGGTTGCCGGCCTACATGGTTCCGGCCGCGATCGTCGTCATCGACGAGGTGCCGGTGACGCCGGCGGGCAAGCTGGACCGAAAGGCGTTGCCGGAACCGGTTTTCGCGTCGTCGAGCGGCTCCCGCGCGCCCGAGCCCGGACTCGAGGAGCGGGTCGCGGAGGTCTTCGGCGCGGTGCTCGGGCATCCGATGCCCGGCGCGGAGGACAGCTTCTTCGAGGTCGGCGGCAACTCGCTGCTCGCGACGCGACTGTCCTCGGCGCTGTACGACGAATTCGGCGTCGATCTGCCCGTGCGGGCGGTCTTCGAGGCGCCGACGGTCGCCGACATGGCCGTGCGCCTGATCGAAACGCCCCGGACGCAGCGGACGGCGCTGGCTGTGCGTGACCCGCGTCCGGGACGTCTCCCCTTGTCGCTGCCGCAGCAGCGGGTCTGGTTCCTCAACCGCTATTCTCCCGAATCCAGCGCCTACAACATCGCTTTCGTGATACGAATCGACGGCGATCCGGACATCGCCGCATTGCGGGCGGCGCTCACGGACCTGGTGGACCGGCACGAGGTGCTGCGCACGGTGTTCCCGGAGGACCGTTCCGGTGCGTATCAGCTGATCCTCGACACGCACCGCTGCATGCCGGTGCTGGAGCCGGTCGAGACCGACGAGGCGGACGCGGCTCTGGCGCTGCGGACCCTGGCACTGCGCGGCTTCGACCTGACCCGGGAGATCCCGGTGCGAATGACGTTGCTGCGCACGGGTCCTCAGCAGTTCCGGCTCGGTATCGTGCTGCATCACATCGCCGCGGACGGCTGGTCGCTGATCCCGCTCACGCGCGATCTGGCCACGGCCTACGCCGCGCGCTGCGGCGGATCGGCCCCGGCGTGGCAGCCGCTGCCGGTGCAGTACGCGGATTTCAGCCTGTGGCAACGCGATTGCCTCGGCGACGAGGACAACCCGGTCAGCCTGGCCGCCACGCAGCTGCGATTCTGGCGCGAGACACTGGACGGGCTGCCCGAGGCCATGCCGCTGCCCTACGACCGGCCGCGGCCCGAGCATCCCACCCAGCGCGCGGGCACGGTGCGGTTCGGCCTCCCAGCGCACATCCACGAGGGCATCGACGAGCTCGCCCGCGAACGCGGCGTCAGCCTGTTCATGGTACTGCGCACGGCGCTGGCGGTGTTGCTGCGCTCGGTCACCGGCGGTCGCGACATCGTCATCGGGACGCCGGTGGCCGGGCGGGCGGATACCCGGCTCGACGATCTGGTCGGCATGTTCGTCAACACCCTGGTGCTGCGGTCGCAGATCGACCCGGATCGCCGGTTCGTCGAGCAGCTGGCCATCGATCGCGACGGTGAACTCGCGGCCATGGCGCACGCGGATCTGCCGTTCGAGCGGATCGTGGCCGAGTTGCAGTCGCTCGGCGGTCGCGACGCGCAACTGCGCCCGGTGTTGCAAGTGGCGCTGACCGTTCAGGACGGCCCGATTCCCGAACTGCGGCTACCGGGGCTGGCGCTGCGCGCGCAGGAGCTGGACATCGCGCTGGCGAAGTTCGACCTGGAGTTGCGGGTGATGCCGGGCGGCTCCCCGGACACGCCCGAGCGGCGCTTCGAATTCGTCTACGCCGCAGAGCTTTTCGACGAGGAGACGGTGCGCCTGCTGGCCGAGCGCCTGGGGTTGGTGCTGGCCGCGATCTCCGCCGATCACCGAATCCGCGTGCGCGACATCGACGCTCGGACCGACTACGAACGCACCCGCCTGGCCCCGGCATACGGCCCGGTCGCCACCCCGCAGTGCAGTCTGGCGAACTATTTCGCGGTCACCGCGCATCTGCATCCCGAACGCGTCGCGATTCGTTCGGGGGAGACCGAGCTGACCTACGCGGAACTGGATGCCTACTCGAATCGCCTTGCGCGCGAACTCATCCGGCGCGGCATCGGCCCGGGTGACCGGGTGGCCCTCGGCCTGACCCGGTCCGTGGAGTCGGTGGCGACGGTGCTCGCGGTCACCAAGACCGGCGCCGCCTTCGTGCCGGTGGATCCGAACTATCCCACCGACCGCGTGCGCCATATGCTCACCGATTCCGGTTGCCGGTCGGGTGTGACGGTCGGCGCGCACGTCGGGCGGCTGCGCGAGGCGGGTGTGGGCGGCTGCGACACCGAATGGCTGCTGCTGGACGATCCGGATCAGCGGGCCGAGATCGAGGATCGGAGTCCGGCCGCGATCACCGACGCCGACCGGCTGCGCACCGCGTGGACCTCGGATCTGGCCTATCTGATCTACACTTCGGGATCCACCGGTACGCCCAAGGGCGTGGCCGTCACCCACACCGGCCTGTCCAATTTCGCCGACGAGCTGCGCGACCGGATGAAGGTCGACCGCGATTCGCGCACAATGCATTTCGCGTCGCCCAGCTTCGACGCGGCGGTGCTCGATCTGCTGCTGGCCATCGGCTCGGGCGCGACGATGGTGATCACCCCGCCCGACGTGTACGGCGGGGACGAACTGGCCGCGCTGATGGACCGCGAGCGCGTCACCCACACCTTCATGACCCCGGCGGCGCTGGCCACCATCGATCGTGAGCGCTGGCCACTGCCGCATCTCGCGGCGATCATGGTGGGCGGCGAGGCGCTGGGACCGGAACTGGTGCACCGCTGGGGTGCGGACCGCATGATGTTCAATGGTTACGGCCCCACCGAGACGACCATCGTCGCCACCATCTCCGAACCGCTGCGGCCCGGCCTACCGGCGCCGATCGGCACGCTGGTGCGGGGGGCTCGTGCGGTGATCCTGGACGAGCGGCTGCGGCCGGTGCCGGTCGGGGTGCCCGGTGAGCTGTACCTGGGTGGCCACGGCGTATCGCGCGGATACTTCGGCCGGCCCGCGCTCAGCGCGGCACGGTTCGTGGCCGATCCGTTCGGCCCCGCGGGTGCGCGGCTGTATCGTACCGGTGACCTGGTGCGCTGGAATTCCGAGGGCGAGATCGTCTACCTGGGCCGCGGCGACGATCAGGTCAAGCTGCGCGGATTCCGGATCGAACTCGGCGAGATCACCGCCGCGCTGACCAGTCATCCCTCGATCCGCTTCGCGCACACCGAGGTTCGGGAGATCGCCGGAGCCAAGCGCATCGTGTCGTACATGCTGCCCGCGGACGATTCGGTCACCGTGGACGTCCCGGCGGTGCGCGCGCACGTGGCCGAACGGCTTCCGGCGCACATGGTTCCGGCGAGCATGACCGTGTTGGACCGCATTCCGCTCACGCCGGTGGGCAAACTGGACCGGGCCGCGCTGCCCGAGCCCGAGCCGGTGGCGACCGAGCGGCGCGAGCCGAGCACCGATGCCGAACGCCTGGTCGCACAGGTGATTTCGGAACTGGTCGGCGCGGAGACGATCGGCGCGGGCGACAATTTCTTCGACGTCGGCGGAAACTCGCTGCTGGCAACGCAATTGGTGGCGCGCCTGGCCGCGGCGACCGGTACCCGGCTCGAGGTGCGGTCGGTGTTCGCGACCCCGACGGTGGCCGAGCTGGCCGCCCGCCTGGACGGTCGTGGCCGGCCGGGAGACAACGCACCCGTACTGAGCCGGCGCAAGCGTCCACAGCGGGTGCCGCTGTCGGCGGCGCAGCGGCGGCTGTGGTTCCTCAACCGGTTCAACGAGTCCGGGGGATCGGGCGATCGTTCCGGGGTGTACAACGTCCCGGCCGCGCTGCGCCTGCGCGGCGCCCTGGACGTCGTCGCCATGCAGTCCGCGCTCAACGCGGTGCAGGCCCGGCACGAGACGTTGCGGACGGTGTTCGGCGAACTCGAGGGCGAGCCGTTCCAGCGAGTGCTCGACCCGGCAGCGGCGCAGGTCGCGATCGGGATGAGCGAGGTGGCCGAGGGCGAGATCGACGAGGCGGTGCGGCGGCTGGCCGGGCCGGGATTCGATCTGGCGCATACGGTTCCGCTGCGCGCGCATTTGTTGCGCGTCGCCGCCGACGACCACGTGCTGGTACTGGTCGTCCACCACATCGCGATGGACGGCTGGTCGCTCGGACCGCTGGCCATGGACCTGGCGACCGCCTACCGCGCGCACCATGCCGGCGAGTCCCCGGACTGGCCCGAACTGGCGGTCCAGTACGCGGATTACACACTGTGGCAGCAGGAAACGCTCGGCAGCGAGGACGATCCGGATTCCGCGGTGAGCCGTCAGCTGGACTACTGGCGCACCGCACTGGACGGGTTGCCCGAACTGTTGCCGCTGCCCACCGATCGCCCGCGCCCGCCGGTGCCGAGTTACCGCGGCGGTACCGTCGAATGCTCCATCGACGCGCACACACACCGGGAACTGCAGGCGATGGCCAGTGAGCACGGCGTCACCATCTTCATGGTGTTGCACGCCGCGCTGGCGACACTGCTGCACCGGATCACCGACGGCGACGACATCGCGATCGGCACGCCGATCGCCGGTCGCGGCGATCCGGCCCTGGATGCGCTGATCGGTATGTTCGTGGGAACTCTGGTGCTGCGCACCGGAATCGACGGTGACGCCTCGTTCGCCGAACTGCTGCGCGCGGTGCGTGAAACCGACCTGGAGGCGTTCGCCCAGGCCGACGTGCCGTTCGAGCGCCTGGTCGAGGTGCTCAATCCGGCCCGGTCGCAATCGCATCACCCGCTGTTCCAGGTCATGTTGTCGGTTCGGAACGAACCGGTGCGGGTGCTGGAACTGCCCGGCCTGCAGATCGAGGCGTGTAACGCCGATCCGGGCATCGCGAAGTTCGATCTGCAATTCACCCTCACCGAATCGTGGACCCCGGACCGGGAGCCCGACGGCATCACCGTCGCGGTGAACTACGCCCGCGACCTGTTCGACGAGGCGACCGCGGCCCGGCTCGGCAGCCGCCTGGCCCGGCTGGTGAGCGCGGCGGCGGCGAATCCGGCCACGCCTGTGGGTGATCTGGACTGGCTCGAATCCAGCGAATGGTCGAGTCTGGTGCCGGTGCGCGGCGCGATCCCGGGACGCCCGCTGACCCTGCCGGAAGTGTTCGGCGCCGCGGTGCGGGCCGATCCGAGGGGAGTGGCGCTGCGCGACGGCGGTACGCAGATCACCTACGATGCCCTGGATCGCTGGACCAACCGGCTCGCGCGAGTGCTCATCGAGCAGGGCGTGGGTCCGGAGACGCTGGTGGCCCTGGGCGTCGCGCGATCGGCCGAATCGGTGGCGGTCACGCTCGCGGTGGCCAAGGCCGGTGCGGCGTTCGTGCCGGTCGATCCGGGCTACCCGGAATACCGGATCGCCCATATGCTCACCGATTCCGGTGCGGCACTGGGCATCACGCTCGCGGCGCACCGGGACAACCTGCCCGACGGGGTGAGTTGGACCGTCCTGGACGCGCCTTCGTTCCGGCGCCGGGTGCTGGACACCTCGGACGCGCCCATCACCGCGGCCGAACGCCGGGGCGAGTTGCGGATGGACCATCCCGCGTACGTGATCTACACCTCCGGCTCCACCGGTACCCCGAAGGGGGTGGTCGTCACCCACGGCGGACTGTCGAACTTCGCGGCCGAGACCGCGCAACGGTTCGAGGTCCGGCCCGGCGACCGCGTATTGCACTTCGCCACACCGAGTTTCGACGCGGCCATGTTGGATCTGCTGCTGGCGCTCGGCGGTGCGGCAACGCTGGTGATCACGCCCGCGGGCGTATACGGCGGGGCCGAGCTCGGGCGGGTGCTGATCGAGGAGCGCATCACGCACGCCTTCATCACCACCGCCGCCCTGGGCACGGTGGACCCGTCCGGGATCACCGAGATGCGTCACGTCCTGGTCGGCGGTGAGGCGCTGCCACCGGAGCTGGTGACGCGCTGGAGCCGCGGCCGGAACCTGTACAACGTGTACGGCCCGACCGAGACCACCATCGTCACGCTCATCTCCCCGCCCACGGCCCCGGACATGCCGATCACCATCGGCGGCCCGATCCGCGGCGTGAACGCGGTGGTCCTGGATCGCCGCCTGCATCCCGCCCCGTGCCGCGTCACCGGCGAGCTGTACCTGAGCGGTCCCGCGCTCGCGCGGGGCTATCTCGACCGGCCGGGGCTGACCGCACAGCGTTTCGTGGCGAATCCGTACGGCAAACCGGGTGAGCGGATGTACCGCACGGGCGATCTGACGCGCTGGTGCGTGCACGGTCGCCGGCGGGAGCTGGAGTACGTCGGCCGCACCGACCACCAGGTCAAGATCCGCGGCTTCCGCATCGAACTCGGTGAGATCGACGCGGCGATGTCCCGGCACGCCGCCGTGGAGTTCTCGCTGACCGTCGGTCACCGGACCCCGGCCGGGGCCACCGCGCTGGTGTCGTATGTGAAGCCGCTCAACGGAACCGCGCCGACGGTGGCCGAGCTGACCGCGCACCTGCGCGATCTGGTGCCGAATTACATGGTGCCGCAGTCGATCACGCTGCTGGACCGGGTGCCGCTGACCCCGGTCGGCAAGCTGGACCGGCGGCTGCTGCCCGAACCGGTCTTCGGGTCGGGATCGAGCTACCGGCCGCAGGCCACTCCGGCCGAGCGCGCGTTGTGCACGGCCTTCGCCGAGGTGCTCGGCGTGGAGTCGGTGGGTGTGGACGACGGCTTCTTCGATCTGGGCGGAAACTCGCTGCTGGCCACGAAGGTCGTCGCGCAGCTGCGGTCCGCGGGAATCGAGATGCCGGTGCAGCTGATGTTCGGTGATTCCACGCCGGCGGCCATCGCGCGGCGGCTGGACGCCGACGCCGGTGAGGTGCTGGCCGAAGCCCTGCGACCGCTGCTGCCGATCCGATCGGCGGAGGCGGCCGCGCGCAGCGGTGCGCGGGAGCAGACGCTCTCGGATGTCGCGGTCCCGGCCGGGTCCGGTGCGGAGCCGCTGTTCTGCGTGCATCCGGCGATCGGGCTGGCGTGGTGCTACTCCGGGCTGCTCGCGCATCTGCCCGCCGACCGGCCGGTATACGGGCTGCAGGCGCCGCACGTCACCGGCGCGGAATCCCGCACCACCCTGACGCAGACCGCGAAAGACTATGTGGCACAGATCAGATCGGTGCAGCCGGAAGGGCCGTACCATCTGCTGGGCTGGTCGCTGGGCGGGCTCATCGCGCACGAGATGGCGGTGCAGCTGCAGGAAGCGGGACAGCGGGTCGAACTGCTGGCGATGATGGACAGCTACCGGCTCACCGACGAATGGCTCGATCAGGCCGTGCCCGGGGTCGCCGACATCATCGGCGAATTCGGCAGCGACCTGCTCGGCGGTGACCACGCCATCGATCCTCGCCTGACGCTCGAGGACGCCGCGGAACTGCTGCGCAACCGTCCCGGTCCGTTCGCCGCGCTCACGGTGGACCACCTGCAGCGGCTCTACACCGGCTACGCCGCGGGCGCCGAGCTGGCGCACGGCTTCCGGCCCCGGGTCTTCGAGGGCGATCTGGTCTTCTTCACCGCCGCCGAGGACGAGATCAACCGGGCCGACCCGGCCCGCTGCGCGCAGGCGTGGGAGCCGTACGTCACCGGCGCGATCCACGACCAGAAGGTGCGCTGCCGGCATTCCGGGATGACCAATCCGGAGGCCCTGGCCGTGATCGGGCCGGTATTGCGAGAACAGTTGGCCGACAAGGCTTTGCGTGCGAACGACGTACCAGCCGAAGATGCGAAGGAGATGCTGTGACCCTGGCGGTGGAGGTCGCCGGATTGGTGAAGAAGTACGGCCGGGCGCGCGTTCTCGACGGCATCGACCTGGAGATACCCAGCGGCACCGTGATGGGGCTGCTGGGCCCGAACGGGGCCGGGAAGACCACGACGGTGCGTATCGTCACCACGCTGCTCAAGCCCACCGAGGGCACGGTGCGAGTGGCCGGCATCGATGTGCTGGGCGAGCCCGCGCGGGCCCGCACCCGCATCGGCCTGTCCGGGCAGTACGCGGCGGTGGACGAGAACCTGTCCGGATTCGAGAATCTGCGCATGGTGGCGCGGCTGTACGGGATGTCGCACAAACGGGCCGCCGCCCGCGCCACCGAACTGCTCTCGGCGCTGGGCCTGGATCATGCCGCGGGCCGGCGTGCGGGCACGTACTCCGGCGGTATGGCGCGGCGCCTGGACTTGGCGGGGGCGCTGCTGGCCAGGCCCACCGTGGTCGTCCTGGACGAGCCGACCACCGGCCTGGATCCGCGCGGCCGCCTGGACATGTGGCGCGTCATCGGCGAACTGGTCGACGACGGCACCACCGTGCTGCTGACCACGCAGTACCTGGAGGAAGCCGATCTGCTGGCCGATCGCATCACGGTGATCGACCGCGGCCGGGTGATCGCCCGCGGCTCGGCCGACGAATTGAAGACCTCCATCGGCGGTGACCGGCTCACCGTGACCCTGGCCGCCGGGCAGGACCCGCAGCAGGCGAAATCCGTTCTGGCCGAGGTGGGAATCGGCGAGCCGACGCACGAGCCCGGTACGGACGAGGTGGCGATCGTGGTGGGCGAGGGCTCGCGCACCATGGTCGAGGCGCTGCGTCGTCTGGACGACGCGGGCGTCTGCGTGGTCGACGCCGTCGTGAACCGGCCCAGTCTCGACGATGTGTTCCTGTCTCTGACCGGTGCGCCCGCCGCGCCCGAGGAGACATCCGAAACCGATGAGGATGTAGCAGAGGAGATCATGTCGTGAGTACCGTCGAACTCGCGCAGGCGCCGTCGGAAACGGTTGCTGCGCAAGAGGGCCCGGCGACGGAAGTCCGTCCGATCCCCGCTCCGGTGCGGGTCTTCCGGGACAGCGCCATCATCGCGTACCGGAATCTGCTCACGATCCTGCGGGTGCCGACCCTGCTGGTGACCGCGACGGTGCAGCCGCTGATGTTCGTGTTCCTGTTCGCCTACATATTCGGCGCGTCGCTGGGCGGCGGTCAGTACCGGGAATTCCTGCTGGCCGGAATCTTCACCCAGACCGTCGCCTTCAACGCCGCGTTCACCACGGTCGGCCTGGCCAACGATCTGCAGAAGGGCATCATCGACCGGATGCGCACGCTGCCGATGTCGCGGCTGGCGGTGCTGATGGGACGGACGCTGTCGGACCTGGTGGTGAACATCCTGTCGCTGGCGGTGATGGTCGGCTGCGGCTATCTGGTGGGCTGGCGTATCAACGGCGGATTCCTCAGCGCGGTAGCGGCTTTCGCGGTCATCCTGCTGTTCGCCTTCGCGATGTCGTGGGTGGGCGCGCTGACCGGACTGCTGTCACCGAACGTCGAGGTGGCCCAGAGCGCGGGGCTGATCTGGATGTTCCCGTTGACGTTCATCTCCTCGGCCTTCATCTCCGCGGAAACTCTGCCGGGCCCGCTGCGCACGGTCGCCCAGTGGAATCCGATCACCGCGGTGTCGGCGGCGGGCCGCAAACTGTTCGTCAACGGCTCGCCCCCGTCCTTCAAAACCCCTCACGGCTGGCCCGCCGACCACTGCGTCGAATACTCGATCATCTGCTCGCTGGTGATCCTGGCGATCGCGATGCCCCTGGCCCTGATCAAATACCGCAAGGTCTCGCGCTGATTTTCGAGCGTTCGTCGGCCACGCCGACACCGGTCCCTGGATGAGAAGAAGCCGCGTCCACCAGGACGCGGCTTTTCCTCTTTCATCCGAAGCGACTACTCCGAACGGTCATTCGGGTGCACGTGTGCCGGCTCGCGGTTCGTCAGCGCGTCGACGAGGGGGGCCAGCTGGCGGAGTTCTTCCAGATGAGTGGCGCTGAGCTGGGCGAGGGTCTGTTTGCCGGCCTCGGTCAGGGCGAGGCGCACGACGCGACGGTCCTTACCACCTTCCCGGCTGCGGGTGACGAGCCCGAGTTGCTCGGTGCGGTCGATCAGTTGGACCACGCTGTGGTGTCGTGCGCTCAGATAGTCCGCGATATCGCCGATGCTGGGCCCGTCCGGGCCGAGATGGCCGCGCACGGCCAGCAGCAGTTGATGCTGTGCCGCGGTGAGCCCCACGTCGGCGGCCCGGTGCTCGCTCCAGCGCAGGAACCGCCGCAGGCCGGCGCGGAAACCGAGCAGCCTCGAATACTGCTGGTCGGTGAGTTCGGGTTCGGCGAGAACGGGAGATGACATCGACTCATATGTCATGAAGTGATAATATCACGAGATGATACATGAACCGGTAGGTCCGGACCGGTTCCGCATCGTGTGGTGACCGATTCGAGCTGCCCGGTTCGAGTGCGTCGAGTACGCAATCCGATCCGAAGGGTGGTGGACGGCATGGCTACCGAGGCCATGAATATGAGCTTGCATCCCGATATCGTGGAGTTGCGGGCCAAGCACGAGAAGTACGAACTGGCCGCGATGGAACCGGCCGCGCAGGTGATCACCGGCCTCATGTTCGTGACCGGGATCTACATGGCGATCTCCCCGTGGGTCGTGGGATTTCACGGCTATTCGACGCTGACCGTGAACAATCTGGTCGTCGGGATCGCTCTGTCGGTATTGGCCCTGGGGTTTGCCTCGATGTATGGGCGGGTGCACGGGATGGGGTGGGCCGCTCCGCTGATCGGGCTGTGGATGATCATTTCCCCGTGGGTCGTCAGTGGCGATGTCGCGCACACCGCGACGATCTGGAGCAACGTGGCCGCCGGGGCGGTCGCCTTCCTCCTCGGGGTGGGGTCCATCGCGTTGGGTATGCGCCGGACCCGTCGGGCCCCCGAACGGTGAGCGACTGCCTCACCGCCGGTCCGACACAGCAAAACTCCCCTGCCCCAACGACTCGCTGAAGTCGCGGGGGAGGGGAGCAGGCGGGCCGGCTCAGCGGCCGCGGCGGGTTTTGAGCAGTTCCAGACGCTCCTGCAGCAGCTCCTCGAGCTCCTCCTTGGAGCGCCGCTCGAGCAGCATGTCCCAGTGGGTGCGCGGGGGCTTGACCTTCTTGGGCTCCTGGGTGGTGCCCTCGATCAGGATGCCTTCCTGACCGTTGCGGCACAGCCAGGTGGGCGGGATCTCGGCGTCGTCGGCGAAGGGCACATCGAACTCCTCGCCGTTGTCGGTCCGGTACCGCGCCACGCGACGCGGTGCCAGGTCGTGGTCCCGGTCGGTCTCGTAGCTCACCGCTCCGAGCCGGCTACCTCGGAGTACGCGATCTGCCATGTGTGCGGTCCTCTCTCAGCCTGTCGGCAACGTTCTACAGGGGATATAACGCGCCATACCCAGGTTCAGTTCCCGGCGACGGTCAACCCCTGCATTTTACGGGTTGCCGGCGGCAGGTGAAAATAACCGCCGCACCCGGCGGGAATCGGTGTGCCACGCGTGGGGAGTGTGCCCTGGCCCGTTAGGGTGTCGGGTCATGTCGCGCCGTGTCCTGTCGTCCTGTTCCTGGTGTGGACGGCAGATCGCTGAATCCGAAGTCGGGCGTCGCCGCCGGTACTGTCGGCAATCGTGTCGCCAACGGGCCTATGAACACCGGAAAGGCTTGGAGGGCACCGGAATTCCCGAGGATTCAGTGGTGCTCAGCGCGCAGGAGGCGGGTGATCTGGCCGATCGCTGGTTCGCCGCGCGCTGCGCGGCAGAGGATGTCGCGACCGCGGTCGCCGAGGGCGCGGACCGCGGTGAACTGCTGGAGTTGACCAGCACTCTGGTCACCCTGGCCAAGGACGCGGAGCGGTTGCGATAGCCGCCTCACCCGGCTCGGCCGGCGACCGGTAGCGCCGAGCCGGGATCGGGTGCCGGAGCGGACGGAATTCCGGTTCGCCGCGCGGCCAGCGTGACAACCGTCACCGCAGCGCCGGTGGTCAGGAGCAGTCCGGCGAACGTCAGCAGGGTCGCCTGGTCGGGGTGGATCAGCGGCTGGGCCCGCAGCGCCTGCCACAGCAGCAGGGCGACCAGGCCGGTGTATCCGAGCGCCAGTATGCCGATCAGCCGGGCTCGCACCCGGTCGGTCAGCCAGGGCCGGCGGTGGCCGAGCCGGGCGAGGACCAGTGCGGTGAGGATCAGCACCTGGATGCCGTGCAGACCGGCGAAGTGGGGTATGCGCAGATCGCCGCCGATTGTGCTCCAGTGGACGAGCGGCATATCGCCCACTCCGTCCCGGACCTGCGCGGGGGAGTGCAGTACGGTGTGCCCGGCCCCGAGCCGCACCGGATGTCCCGCGGCGTCGGAGACGATCTGCTCGCCGGTGAACCCCATCAGATAGCCCAGCGCCATGCCGAACACCGCGATCGCCAGACCGGCGTGCACCGCGCGAGCGATCGGCCGGTCCGCGATCCGCTGCCACGAAAGAATCAGCGCGATAACGAGATTCGCGGCGAACAGGCCGGGAACCCCGGAGGCGAACACGATCTGCCCGATCGAGTTGACCGGATCGGATTCGGTGTTGAAGTGACTGAACGTACCGCGTGCGGCCTGCAGCACGATGAACCCGACGTCCACGAAGGCCGTCACGGCGAACAGGCTTCCGAACCATCGGGTGATACGAGATCCCTTGTGCGGGAACGACAGCAGCCAGGCGAGGGTGAGCGTGTAGAGAGCGAAGGCAAGCCCGAACTTCATCGGTTTGAGCCAGACCGATTCGCCCAGGATCGTGCGGTGGTCGAATGCCATGGCGCACAGGGCGAATACGACGAGCCCGGCCATCGCGCACGAGGTCACGAGCAGCGGCCGGTGCGGGCGCCGGGCGGGGGAGGCGGCAACAGCGGTAGTGGTCATATGGCGACGCTATGGCCGCATCGCCCTGCAGCACCTCCCTCGATGGTGCTGTCCGGACGTAATACCGTGGTGCTAGGGGGGTTTCGGGGTTGTCAGCCGACGCGGCGATAGGGGGTGGGCCGCCCGTTGACGCCCGAGCCCGACCAGGAGCGGCTGCGCAACTGCTTGTCGATCGCGTCGATCACCTCGGGCACCGTGATTTCCAGCAGTCCGGGATCGGGGGTGGTGCCGTCGGGATCGCCGGTGTGCCCGGCCCACAGCACCACGTGCCGGCCCAGCAGATGCGGCGGTGGACCGCTCTGATCGGGAGAGGTGGGACCGAACAGCAGGACGGTGCGAGTACCGAACGCGGTCGCCAGATGGGCGACGCCGGTATCACCGCACACCACGAGTTCGGCCTCGGCGACGGTGGCGGACAGTTCGATCAGATTCTGCTGGCCGGCCAGGACGTTGTGCTGCGGCAGTCCGGCGCGGGCCGCGATGCCCAGGGCGATCCCGCGTTCGAACTCGTCGCCGGTGAGCACCACATCACGGTCCTGGACCAGCAGATGCCGGATCACCGCGGCGAAACGCTCGGCCGGCCAGCGCCGGGCCTCGGCGCCCGCGCCGATGTGGATCACCACGCAGTCACGATGGTTCGTGGTGGCGACCGGCGGGACGAGGCCGAGATTGCGGCGGTCGGCGCTGATGCCGGCCGACTCCAGCAGGTAGCACCAGCGATCCACATCGTGCATGTCGGACTGCCACTCCGGGCCGTCCAGATCCGGGAACGCGGCGTTGCGGTAGGTCAGGATCCGAGTCGGATTGGTCTTGGCCAGCTCCACGATGCCCTCGGCGCCCGCACCGTGCAGATTGACCGCCAGCACCGGCGGATCGCCGTCCCAGCGCATGCTCTCGGCATCCGCCGTGGGCACCATCTCGTCGACCGATGTGATCAGATCCACGATCGGCTTGAGCCGGTGCGGTGCTGCCAACACGATGTGGTCGTGCGGCCGTGCTCGCCGCAGCGCGCGGAGAGCTGGGACCGCGGTGAGTAGATCACCTAGTCCACGTGCGCGCAGCACGAGTACAACCGCCACCCTCTTCTCCTAGCCATTCACCGTCATCCGCCCTGCCTCCCCCGCGCGCGAATCTCGGCAGCGCATGGGCGAAGAGAGCCACTTGGCGATGGTTACCCGGGGTGCAAGACCGCGAAACGCGTATTCACTGCGATATCCGCCCTACCGGATCCGGGTGGGTCTGTCCGCGGGTGCGACCGCGATCTGCCCCGGGGGGCTGATTTCCAGGACGTCGTGGCCGGATCCGTCCGCAGTCAGCGGGTATGTGCGGCAGCGGGTGTCGGCGTCGTCGACGGGACGGTCGCGGGCAGGTGCCGGTGGTGCGGCGCCATATCCGTATCGCTGTCGGTGTAGCGGTGGAACCAGCCCAAGCGGTCCTGCCAGAACGGATGATCGGCGGTGATCCGGTGCGGGTGGTGCGGATCGTCGTCGCCGCCGAACGCGGCTCCGGCGGCGAAGCCGACGCCGCTGATCAACAGAGCCACCACCACCGCGGTCGCGATCCGCAGCGGAAGTGAGGTGCGCCACCGGGCGCCGAATCGGGCCATGCGGTTGGATCGCGGTGGCGCCCCGGCCATGACTGGATCGGGGTGGGTCGGTGGCGGTGTCGGCGCTGTGTGCTCGATGGGCGTGGTCGCGCTCGGATCCGCCGGCGGGGCGTCCGGCATCGGGTCGGACGGTTCGGAGCTCGCCGCACGGGCAGGTGTGTGCTCCCCGTTGCTCTCCTCGTGGGTCATCTGTGTGCCTCGGTGGTCTGTGCCTCGATGATCAGGACATTCGGTTGTCTGGACAGCTTCCGACTGCCCAGCAGGCTACGGGCCCAGCGTTGGATCGATCTGCAAATCGGATGTGGATCTGCTGTGGATTCGCCCGAAGGCCGCCCCGCGAATTTCTACTACTGTGCGTCGTTGACCGTGCCGCGGATGAACTACGCTCTCGTTCCATGACGTTCGTCTTCAATCTGGTGCTGGTGACCCACCTGCTGGGTCTGGCAGCCATCATCGGCGGCTACGCGGCCTTGCCGAGGCGGGTATCCGAGGTTCTGGTGTGGGGCGCGCGGGCGCAGATCATCACCGGACTTGTGCTGTTCGGCATGGCGGATTCGATCCATTCGCTGGACAAGCACGTGATCATGGCGAAGATGATCGTCAAGCTCGTGATCGCGGTCGCGGTGGCGGCGTTCGCCGAGATCGCGCGGGCCGATGCCAAGCGCGACAAGATGATCGGCTGGATGCCGCACGCCGCGGGCTGGCTGGCGATCGTGAACGTCTGCGTCGCGGTGCTCTGGACCTAGTGCGCTCCGACACGCCGTGCGATGCCGCCCGGTCTGCATCTGTGCACGGCGTGCCGCACGGGGCGTCGCTCAGCTCTCCAACAGCGGCTGCCCGATATATCCGCCCGGGCCGGCGATTCCGGGCGGGAGGACGAACACCGCGGACCCGACGGGTGTGGTCCAGGTGTTGAGGGCGTCGAATTCGGCCAGGCGCCGCTGCACCGGGAGATACTGCGCTTCGACGTCGGCCTGATACGCGGCGAACAACAACCCCGAATTCGACACCGCGCCGGGTGCGGGCGATTCGTCGTAGTTGTAGCCGCGGCGCAGGAACCGATCGGTACCACTCGTGTGGTGCGCCCGCGCGATATGCGACGACGGCGGGATCACCGGTATGCCGAAGTTGTCCACGGCCCGGAAATCCGGATCGTCGGACTCGTGGGTTCCGGTCAGCGGAGCGCCGGTGGCGACCCTTCTGCCGACGGACAATTCGCGTCCACCGGTATCCAGGTCGTCCCAGGTGTCGAGGTTCATCGCGATGCGACGCAGCACCAGCGACGTTCCGCCCGCGAGCCACGGCAGCCCGCGGCCGTCGTGCCAGATCAGGCGATCGAAGTCGTCGGTGCCCGCGACCGGGTTCACGGTCCCGTCGACCTGGCCGAACAGGTTGCGCATGGTCTGTCCCGGCGCCGCATCGCGGAATCCGCGCTGCACCCACCGCACCGACACCAGTGAGGTGACCGTCCGGCTCAATGCCCGCACCGCATGCGCGACCGTCGTCGCCTCGTCCGCGCAGATCTGCAACAGCAGATCGCCGTCGCAGTACGCGGGGTCGAGACGATCGATGGTGAAGGCGGGCAGCGGACGCAGCCACGAGGGCCGCGCCGGCTCGACCCCGGCGACGCTGAACAGTCGCGGCCCGAAACCGATCGTCACCGTCAGTCGCGCGGGCCGGGTGGTGAGTTCGGGTTCGGAATCGGCCAGACCAGGTTCGCCCTGGGTGAGCCGGGCCGCGTCCCCGCTCCAGATCTGCAGCAGGCCGATGATGTCCGCGCGGGCGGTGCCGGGTTTCAGGTCGAATCCCAGGTAGGTCACATGCCGCTGCGGCCGCGTCGCGACGCCGCCCTGATGCGGCCCGTAGAACGGTTCGGTCGCCGCGGCGGGATCGTCCTGCCGCACGGAGCGAGCGAAATGCTCCGTCCCCCCAGCTATTCCGGCGGCCCCGGCCGCGACCGCGCCACCACTGAGCAGTCGCCGCCGGGTCAGGCCCGGCTCAGCCACCGTGCGCGGGGGTGGTGGCGGGCGCGTAGTTCTCCCGATTGCCGGAGAAGTCGCGGGCCTGCGCGGTGAACGTGGTACTCGATCCATCGGCGAATTTCACCGTGATCGGCGTCCGCGATCCCGTGCGCAGGGGCGACTTCAAATCCATGAACATCAGGTGGTTGCCGCCCGGGGTGAGCGATGCGGTGCCGTGCGCGGGTACGACCAGCCCACCGGCCATCGGCCGCATCATCGGGGTCCCGCCGTTGTCCACGGTCTCGTGGATCTCCATCCGGGTCGACGCGGGACTGGTCGCGTCGACCACCCGAATCTCCCGGTCCGAGGAGTTGCTGAAATCGGCGAAGGCCGAGGACATTCCGGAATCCGCGGCCTTGATCCACTGATTGCTGATCCTGACCGATGCCGCGTCGCTGGTGGATTCGGTTGTCCCGGAGGAACATCCGGACAGCAGGATCGGCGCCGCGAGCGCCGCGGCCGCGTGGGCACGGGTGAAGGTGAACATGGCAAGGCTCCGTTTCATGGTGATGGTTTCAGAGCCACCGTCCGGACTCCTCGGCCGCGCGGGACCGGGCGTCGGTACCCGGGTCGGCCGTACGCCGACGTGCGCCCGGCTCGTGCACAGCATGCGTGTGCGCGATACCGCCGGCAGTTACAGCCGCTCGCGTGCACCCGGAACAGCCGCGGGTCCGGCATCCGGGACGCGGACCCGACGCGCGGCGAGACGTGCCCGAGCGTGTGCCGCCGAACTCGGGTGTGCCCGTGTGCATCCGCGCGGCACCGGACCGCCGGTCGTGGCTACCGAGATGCGGCCGCGTCCACGCCGGCACGGACAGCGGGTGCACCGGGGGGCGTCGTGAACCGGACCTGGCGATGCCGCCGGACCGGAACGACGAATCCGCTTGCCGCCGTGCGGCATCGGTGCCGCAACGGCAGTACCGGACGATCCCGGAACCGCGATCGTCGTGCGCGTCGATATGGGTCAGCAGACGGCGAAATCCGCCGGACGGTGGAAAGTTTCGATGAACGCCCACCTCGGCGGCCCGCGCCGGCCGATGCCCGAGCTGATCAGCAAGCGCCGCGGCGACGTCGGCGGCGCGGCCGGTGTGCAGGCCGAACGGGGTTGTGGTGCAGGAACAGTCGCGATCAACGCGACCAATACGCGCAGCACGCACGCGTAGATCCGGCGTAGTGCCGCTTCCGCGCCCCGGATCAGCAGTGCGCCGATGGGAACCGCGAGTGCGTGCGCGGCCGGCATTGCCGGGGTGAGCTGCCGGCCGTGACAGTGTTCCGGCGAAATCGCCAGCGCCACATGCCCGATCGCCTGCCCGAGGGCGAGCATCGGCGGCAGTCGCGCCGGCCCCGGGCGCATCGCGGCCGCGACGGTCCCGGTGAGTGCGCAGACCGCGACGAGCAGGACCACCGACGCGGAGGTGAGCGATACCGGCCCGCCGCCGAGCGCATGCGCGCCGATACTCACCGCGCCCGATGCCGCACCGACGCACGCGCCGCGCAGCCGCGCGGCGGGGTCGGTGGGTGATCGCACCGGGATATCGTAACGACCGGTCCTCAGGCCTCCGCGGAGGTCTGCGGTTCGATCGGTGGCAGCGTCGCCAGACGATCGAGGATGAGGTCCGCCACGCCCGCCATGCCCGCGGCCGTGGGATGGAAGGGCGCACCCGGATACTGCCGCCCCGGTAGCGGGATATAGCCGTCGGACGTCCACGCGCCGGTGCTGCCGGGCGGGTGGTCCAGACTGGGCGTGCGGGCGTCGATCAATTCCGCTCCGGCGCGGGCGGCGGCCGAGGCGGTATGCGCGGCAAGGGATTCGGCGAATTGGTGGTAATTGCGATCGACCGGGCGATCCTCGTCGGAGACCGGGCCGAGCAGGGACAGATAGTTCACGACCAGAATCCGCGCCCGCGGTGCGCGTTGGGAGATCGTGTTCAGCACCTCGGTCAGGCTCTGTTCGATGGTGTGCAGCCGATGGTTCACCGCCGTCTCGTCGCCCAGGCGCGCGATCGGCGGTATCAGCCGCAACGGCAGGGGTAATCGGTGCGCGACGCGGTACTGGGTGAGCCCGATATCGTTGCCGCCGATGGTCAGCGTGACCAGGTCGGTGCCGGCGTCGACCGCGCGGATCTGCGGCGGCTGACCGTACTGTTGCTCGTGCAGGATGTGTTCGCAGGTGGCGCCGCTGCTGGTGACGTCGGTGAGTTGCAACCGGGCGGCATCGGCGACGAGGTGCGCGTAGTTGTTGCGCGAGCGGCCCGCCAGACGCGGCGCTCCGGGCTCGCGTGGTGCGATCGCCGGACCCGAGGCGAACGAACTGCCCAGTGCCACATACTTTTTACCGTGCCATCGAGTCGACTCCGAATTCGTGCCGGGTCGGCCGTGGTGGAGAATGCCGCTCACCTCCCTGGACGTGCCCCCTCGGGAGGCATCTTGACGCAGTTCGCGGCACGTGTCGAGCCAACGGGACACCGTGGGCTCGGCCGCTACGTCACAGTGTTTCCAGCGCGGCCTGAGTCAAATCATCGGGAAATACGAACCGCCGCAGAGCCCAGTACCGGAACGCCATGGCCAACAGCACGCCCAGGATCTGCCCGGTGATGAAATTCGACAGCGCCTGCGTCGTCGGGCCCACGTGCGGCACGTGGATGTCGAAGATGTACAGCGCGATCGCCTGCGGGATCAGGGTCACGACCACCGCCATCGCGCTGACGCCGAAGAACAGCGCCGCCTCGTGCGCGCGCTGCCGCCCGCCGCGGGTGTTGAACGACCATTCGCGGTTGAGGATATAGGAGGCGATGGTCGCGATGAGCACGCCGATCGCGCGGGCGGTGAGTGGCTTGTCCTGCAGGACGGTCAGTTTCAGCGCGTAGACGATCCCGGTATCGATGAACCAGGTGATCGCTCCCACCACGGCGAACTTCATCAGCTCTTGATGCTGGTGAAGACGGGCGAGGTAGCGGTCCGGCACTCGATCCAGTGCGGTCTGCAGCAACGACACGTCGCCACAATAGCCGGACCGCAGCCGTCCGGCACGTGCTGCCGCATCTCGGTGTGGCGACGGCCACCGCAGGGACGGAGGCGGCCATGGTCTCAGTTCCCGACGTAGGCGG
>CBJNFW010000071.1:0-30632 GCA_966435935.1 uncultured Nocardia sp. | reverse complement strand
TCAGGGCCTCTAACGACGCGGGGCCGCGCCTCACTGCGCGACCCCGGTCGGATGAGATCGGAAATGTGTCTCGACCCCGTCTACATCTAGACGGGGCCCCCGCACCACGGGCGCAGGGCCGGATTCGGTTAGGTCACAGCCCCGGAATCAACGACACGATGCCCATGACCAGATTCCAGACATCTACCAGCGCACCAGCACCGGCATTGACTGCGGCCGATCCCGTGTAGAGCGCGTTCAGGGTATTCGGATCCACGTGTTCATCCCTTTCGTTGGATGTGGCCGCACGGCGCAAGCCACGAGAGGAAGGGGAAGCCGGAACCCGACACGCCCGTCGCCGGTCCAGTCGGGTTCCTTCCGAAGTTGACTCCCATCCTCCCGACGGAATCATTCCGGCATCATTCCGGGTTGTCAACGGAATGAGTCGAATGAATCTCTGGATGATTCCAGAATCATGCGCTAGCGTGACGGTCAAGACCCGCGCAGTACGACACGAGGGGATAGCAGTGCCGCGCTTGAGGAAACGACAGCAGTTGCCGGGCTCACCTCGTCAGATGCCCAGCTCATCGCGACCAGCGCGATCGGGCAGCGTGGACGCCGATCACAACACCCCTCGCGCCCTGCTCGAAGCCCGGTCGAGCTTTGTCACCTCGGCGAACGATGGCAACGGCCTGAGTCGGGCCGCGACTGCGGCAGGGCAGCCGCGAAAGAAGGGCCCATGTCCTGCGTCGCTGACATACGAGGGCACACACAGCGGACGTCGGAGCTTGGAACAAGCCAATCACACTGGCCCTGAGTGGATTTCGCTCGTCCGGCCCACTCGTGACCACCGAAGCGCTACCCGCGCATGAGAACCGAGCGGCGAGCGTGCGGCCACGTCCTGGGATTCAAGGAGAAGTTTCAGTGACCATCATCGGATTCGACGACATGTTCGAGGCCATCAAGGAGCCGGCTAGCTTTGCGGAGCTGCCGTTCGCCTTCCCCGACCTTGCGGAGCCCAATCCATTTGGCCGAGTAGATTGCACGACAGCACAGATCGATGATCATGGACGGCTGTCCAACCGGTCGACGGTTCGCGCATTGCGATGGTCTGCCGGGCAGCATGTTTCATTTCAGTCCGATGGGTCTTTCATCCTCGTCCGGCAAGTCGAGCAGAGTCGTTGGACAGTGGGCCGAGGGGGTTACCTGCGTCTTCCTGCGGAGTATCGGAACATGTGCAGCCTCACCACTGGCAATCAGGCATTTCTTGCAGCAGCACCCGCCTACCAACTCATGCTCGTCGTGCCTATCCCTCTCGTTGCCGCGGCATTATGGCGCTACCGACCAGAGATGTGGGAGGTCGCACAATGATCGGCAGTCTCCGCCCTGAACTCCAGCCGACAGACGGCTTCCGCCAGAGCCGGAGTGCTGAACCGAAGAACCTCCCATGGCGTGGCGAAACCACTACCGGCTGCGGGCCTGCACTGGGCACCGCGCACACGAACGTTCGGAAAGTCCTTGTGCGGCCTGAGGGGATGTGGCGATGAGTGATGATGTGAGTTCTGCGCTGCAGCTGATTGCCACTCAGCTGGGAATGAATGTGGGCGAGTTGACCGTCCCTGCCGCACCGGCCGTTCGGACCCCGACTTTCAGAGAGTACATCGCGGAGTTGCGTACTGCGGTGCCCAGAACGACGGCGAAGGCGTACGAGCCCTATTGGCGGGTAGTCGAAAAGGCCTGGGGTGAGCGGGCTCTGGATGAGCCGACCACCACGGAAATCAATCAGCTTGTCCAGGAGCACCGGAGCCGCGCTGTGGTTCGGCGTAACAGCCGCGATGGGCGTGGCGCGGCGACACATATGGTCTCGGCGATCCGGTGTATTTATCGGCATGCTCACCAGGACGGCCTCGTCGCTCGTAATCCGGCCGCGCGTGCAGACAAGCCTCGGAAGGTGCCCAGTTCGCGTCATGCGCTGCGCAGAGAGCAGGTCATGGAGATGGCGCACGTCGCTTCCACCACGGGCAACGATACCGAACTCGATGCTTTGATCACCCGGCTGCACCTGGAATCTGCGTGCCGGCGGTCCGGAGCACTCGGGGTGAAAATCCCGGATCTGGATCCGCAGGACTGTCTTGTCCGGCTGCGTGAGAAAGGGGGAACGGTTCGCTGGCAACCCATTTCGCCGTTGCTGATGAGCCGGCTTCTCGAACACGTGGAGAGCCGGGGCGGCGAGCGCGCGACGAGCCAGGTCCTGCGCTATCGGTCCGGTCGCCCGATCACCTCGCGGCGATACGACTATCTGACGGCCCGGATCCGCGAGCACCTGCCGTGGGCAGAGCGGCTGGGGGTCTCGATCCATTGGGTGCGGCACACGACGTTGACCTATGTGGAGCGCGAATTCGGCAAGGCGGTCGCTCAGGCGTTCGCTGGTCACGCCGAGGGCGGTGGCCACGGCTCGACCTCCATCTACACCACCGCGAGCATCGTGGAAGTCGCGGAAGCGCTGGCGGCCTTGACCGGTCAGCCGCATCCGCTCGCGCGCGAGGTTCGCCACCCACTTGCTCCCAGGGGTGATGGTGGACGTACTGTGTAATGCTATGAACACGCAAATGCTGCGAGTTCGCCCCTCTTCAAGTGTCAGACCACCGAATCCTTCCCGCTGTTCGGCTACGACCTGGCCGACTACGACGACCTGTTCGACGAGAAACTCGCGCTGCTGCTGCGACTGCGGGCGGATGAGCCGGTGAACTGGTCCGGCCGATTCCGTCCCGCCCTGCACGACACCGTCGTGCAGCCGCGCACCGACCGGCCGCTGCCGGTGTGGATCGCGGTCGGCGGCAGTCCCGAGTCGGTGGCGCGGGCCGGCCTGTTGGGCCTGCCCCTGGCCATCGCCATCATCGGCGGTCAGCCCGCCCGATTCCGCCCGCTGGTCGACCTGTACCACCGCGCGCTCGAGCAGGGCGGTCACGAACCGCAGCCGATCGCGGTACACGCGCACGGCTACATCGCCGACACAGACGAACAGGCCGTGGCCGGCTTCTACCAGCCCTACGCCGCGGCGATGAGCGGACTGGGGCGCGAACGTGGCTGGGGCGCAATGACTCCCGACCAGTTCGAAGCGCTGCGCGCACCCGCCGGATCGCTGTTCGTCGGCACGCCGGACCGGGTCGCGGAGAAGATCGCGGGAATTCGGGACACCCTCGGCCTGGATCGCTTCATGTTGCACCCGAGCGTCGGCACCCTGCCGCACGATCGCGTTCTGCACACGATCGAACTGCTCGGCGAGAAGGTCGCTCCGCAGGTGCGCTGACGCCGCGCGGCCCGAACCCCGCTACCCGAACCTCATTCGCGCAGACGGGTTTCGAAGGCCATGCGGTCGCCGCGATAGAGAGCGCGGACCCGTTCGATCGGAACCCCGTCGGCGTCGACCGTGCGGCGGTGCAGCAGGATCATCGGCAGGGCGGTCGTGCATTCCAGCAGAGCCGCCTCCCGTGGCGAGGCAAGGACGGTTTCGATGCGTTCGACGGCCGAGCCGAAGACGACGCCCGAGGCTCGGATGGCCGCGTAGAGCGAGGTGGTCGGGTCGTAGGTCGCCCGCAGCGAACCGAACCGGGCCGGGGTGAGGTAGGTGCTCTCCAGACCGACCTTCTCGTCATCGGCCAGCAGCACGCGCTCGAGATGCATCACCGTCGCACCGGCCGGAATATCCAGCGCGGCAGCGGTTTCCGGGTCGGCGGGAATGTCGTCCCAGCCGACCAGCAGACGTCCGGGGCGCCGGCCCAGGCCGATCGCGCCTTCGGTGTACGAGCGCAAGGACAAGGGCTGCACCATCTTCGGGCGGGAGACCACCGTGCCCCGGCCTTGACGGCGAATCCGGCCCTGTACCAGCAACTCTCGTAGCGCCTGCCGGACGGTCTCGCGCGCGACCTCGAATCGTGCCGCGAGTTCGCGTTCCGGCGGCACCGGATCGCCCTCGCGCAGCCGATCCAGGATGGCCTCGATCTCGGTCCGCACTCGGTACGCTTTGGACATCCGACCGAAATCGGCGCTCACACTTGACATCTCGGCATCCGCGGATGCCGCGGCCTGCGGATCCGGCACTGCTCGTGGCTCGCTCGCGAGATCGCTCACGCCATGATTGTCGGCAATGCCTGTCTCGCCGCGCACACCGGCCCCTCGCCGCGCCGGACCGCGCGGCGGACCGTGCCGTCCGGTGTCCCTCGCATTCACGCCCACAGCATACCGCAATTGGTCTATACCAATTGTTAACCCACTGTTGGCGCGGGAATCACCCTAAGGTCTAGACCATTGCGCATGATTTTCCCCATGCGATTGGTCATCATCGGCGGCGGAATCCTCGGCACCGCACATGCCCTGGCCGCGATCGGCCGGGGGCACACGGTCGTCCAGCTCGAACGCGAGCCCGAGGCGCGCGGCGCCACGGTCCGCAACTTCGGCCTGGTCTGGGTATCGGGCCGCAGCGCAGGCGAATTGGAGTTGACGCTGCGCTCACGCCGGTTGTGGGAGGAGATCGGCGGCCGGGTCGCCGGAGTGGGATTCCGCGCGGCGGGCTCGATCACGCTGATCCGCACCGATGCCGAACTCGCGGTCGCCGAGGCCGCAGCGGCGGGTCCGAGCGCCGGCGAGCGCGGATTCGAACTGCTCGATCCCGGGCGCGTGCGCGAAATCAATCCGGCCCTGCGTGGCAAATTCCTTGCCGGACTGCATTGTTCGGCCGATGCCGCGGTGGAGTCACGCCAGGCCATGCCCGCGTTGCGCGCGTATATGGAACGCACCGGCCGCTATACCTTCCACGCCGGAGCCGAGGCCCGCACGGTAAGCGGCGGAGTCGTGGTGGACGATCACAGCCGCCGCTTCGAGGCCGATCTGATCCTGGTCTGCCCGGGGGCGGCGCATTCGGGCCTGACCCGGGAACTGGTGGGCGACATGCCCGTTCGGCGCGTCCGGCTGCAGATGATGCAGACCGCACCGCTGGGCGAACCGCTCACCACCGCCATCGCCGACGGCGACAGCTTCCGCTACTACCCGGGTTTCGCGGGCGAGGCGCTGGAACGGCTGCGACTGGAGGAGGCGCAGGCGTTCACCGCCGCACAGCACCGCATGCAGTTGCTCTGCGTACAGCGGCTGCACGGCGGTCTGACCATCGGCGACACCCACGAATACGACGAGCCGTTCGGCTTCGACGTCGACGAGGCGCCGTACGAACACCTCACCGCCGTCACCGAGGAATTCCTCGGCCGCCGGCTGCCCCCGATCGTGCGCCGCTGGGCAGGCGTCTACAGCCAGAGCGTCGACCCGGACGCCATCGTCACCCGGGCGCGAGCCGCCGACGACGTGTGGGTCATCACCGGTCCCGGCGGCCGCGGCATGACCCTGGGCCCCGCCATCGGCGAGGAAACCGCCGACCTGTTGAACCTCTGAAGATATCCACCCCCGCGAAGGGAAATACTGTGCCCGACAAACGCATCGAGCTGGCCGTCCTGGACATGGCCGGGACCACGGTCGCCGACGGCGGCCTGGTGTTGCGCGCCTGCGACGCCGCCGCCACCGCGGCGGGCATTCCCGCCCACGGGCCCGAACGCGAGGCGGCCACCGAGTACGTGGTGCGCACGATGGGCCAGTCCAAGATCGCGGTATTCCGCGCGATCCTCGGCGAGGAGGACCGCGCCCAGCGGGCGAATCGCGCCTTCGAGGCCGCCTACGAGGAGTTCGCTGCCGAGGCCGCCCCGATTCCCGGTGCGGCACAGGCGATCACGCGTTTGCGCGAGGCAGGGATCAAGGTCGCGCTGACCACCGGTTTCAGTCGCGGCACCCAGGACCGGCTGCTGGACGCGCTGGACTGGCACGAGATCGCCGACCTGACCCTGTGCCCCGCCGACGCCGGACGTGGCCGTCCCTATCCGGACATGGTGCTCACCGCACTGCTGCGCCTGGGCGCGGACGCGGTGGATCGGGTTGCGGTACTGGGCGATACGGCCAGTGATATCGAAACCGGTCTGGCCGCGGGCGCGCGCGTCGTGGCGGGCACGCTCACCGGCGCGCACACCGAGGACCGGCTCCGCGCGGCCGGCGCCACCCACATCGTGCCCTCGGTGGTCGAATTCGCCGACCTGCTGCTGGCCGAAAACTCCTGACCCTCCACATCTTCTCCTCCGCTCTGAACGAAAGTTGCAGTCATCGTGCGTATTCCGATCTCCCGCCTCGCACGCACCGCGTTGGCCCTCGGTTCCGCCGCCGCCCTGGCCCTGTCCGTCGCGGGGTGCGGCGGCACCGGTACGAGCGCGGGCGACGGCAAGACCGTCACCGTGTACTCCGCCGACGGCATGGCCGACTGGTACAAGCCCGAATTCGCCGAATTCACCAAGCAGACAGGCATTTCGGTCAACTACGTGGAGGCGGGTTCCGGTGAGGTGGTGAACCGGATCGACAAGGAGCAATCCAATCCGCAGGCCGATCTCGTCGTGACCCTGCCGCCGTTCATCCAGAAGGCCGCCGAACAGGGACTGCTGCAGGACAGCGGCGTCGACACCGGCGCGATCGCCGCCGCCGACAAGGATCCCGGCGGCAAGTACGTCACCCTCGCGGGCAACTACCTGGCCTTCATCGCGAACCCGGCGGTGCACACCGAGGGCATCACCTGGGACGATCTGCTGAAGCCCGAATACAAAGGCAAGCTGCAGTATTCGACGCCCGGACAGGCCGGGGACGGCACCGCGGTACTGGTTCTGCTGCAACAGCTCTACGGGAAACAGGGCGCACTGGACTACCTGGGCAAGTTGCAGGCCAACAACGTCGGCCCGTCCTCCTCGACCGGCAAATTACAGACCAAGGTCGACAAGGGTGAGCTGCTGGTCGCCAACGGCGATATCCAGATGAACCTCACCGAGATCAAGGACAACGGGGCGAAGTTCGCCCTGTTCTATCCGGCCACCGCCGACGGCAAGCGCAGCACGGTCGCCCTGCCGTACGTCATGGGGATGGCCAAGGGCGCACCGCACCGCGACGCGGCCGCCAAGCTGATGACCTTCCTGCTCTCGGCCGATGTGCAGAAGACATTGGGCCCGGAGGCGATGGCGGTCTCGGCACGCACGGACCTGAAGGACGCCCCTGCGGGAACTCCTTCGCCCGCTTCGTATCTGAAGGACGTCACCGTCGTGACGCCGGACTGGAACAAGGTCCTGCACGATCTCGACGGCGATGTCGCCGCGTACCAGAAGGCCACCGGCAGCTAGACCGAAACCCCGAGGAGCGCAGCATGTTCGCACCGGCGACCTCCGCCACCGGCACCAACTCCGCCACCGGAACTTCCACCGAACCCGCGATCGTCTTCGATCGGGTCGGCGTCAGCTACGGTCGCGGCCGCCGGGCCACGACCGCGCTGGCCGAATTCACCCTGCGGGTGGCGGCCGGCGAGACCGTTGCGCTCCTGGGGCCCAGCGGTTCCGGGAAATCGACCGCGCTCAGGGCGCTGGCCGGATTCGTACGGCCCACCTCGGGCGCGGTCCGGCTGGCCGGCCGCGATGTCACCGATCTGTCGCCGGCCAAGCGCGGTATCGGTGTGGTCGTCCAGTCGTACGCACTGTTCCCGCACATGCGGGTATTCGAGAACGTCGCATTCGGCCTGCGCTCACATCGGGTGCCGCGCAGGCAGATCGGCGATCGGGTGCGCGAGGTGCTGGAGATGGTCGGCATGGCCGACTACGCGCAGCGGCTGCCGCGCGAGCTGTCCGGCGGGCAGCAGCAGCGGGTCGCGATCGCGCGCGCCCTGGCGATCCGCCCCTCGGTGCTGCTGCTGGACGAGCCGCTCGCGGCCCTGGACGCGCAGTTGCGTCAGGCCATGCTGGCCGAACTCCAGCAGCTGCGAAAAGCCTTGCCGGACATGGCGATGCTGTACGTCACCCATGACCAGTCCGAGGCGCTGGCCCTCGCGGACCGGATCGCGGTGATGCGCGACGCCCGCCTGGTCGACGTGGACACCGCCGAGAACCTGTGGCGACGACCGCCGAGCAGCTTCACCGCGGCGTTCCTGGGCGGGGCGAATCTGTTGCCGTGCACGGTGAAACATATCGCCGGCGACACCGCACTGGTCCAGTGCGGTGAACGCACCTTGCGCGCGCAGGCACCGAAACCCGGTGTCGGGCAGCTCGATTGGAAGCCCGATGACGACGGTCTGCTGTGCATGCGCCCGCACACCGTGCAGATCTGCTCCACCAACGAGCGCGACGCCGTCCTGGCCACCATCGTCTCCAGCGTCTGGCGCGGCGCCACCAGCCGACTCCAACTCGACGTCACCGGCCTGCCGATCGAACTCACCGCCGACGTCCCCGGCCCGCTGGACATCGCGGACGGCGCCGTCATCGGCGTCCGCCTCCCCGACCCCGCGGGCACACTCATCCCCACCGCGGTCGGCGCGACACCGGGAGCACTCACATGACCCGCCCGCGAATCGCCGAAATGGCCGCAGCACTACCGAGTCCAACCGCAACACCACGAACCGAACGCGCACCCCACGCCCGAGCACAGCCGAGCACGCCGCCACTCGACACCAGACCACCTCACCACCGCATATCGGCCACACCCAACACGCACACACGACCCCATCCAAAACAGCTCGGCACCAAGGCATATGCGAACGCCCACCCCACGAACAGAGCCAAACAGCCACTCGACGCCAGACAGGGCCATCTGCGCACACCCGCCTGGTCCGGTATACACGTGCGCAGCGATCGCGGACGGCAGGATGCCGGGAACAGCCGCATGATCCGCACTTACACCGCCGAATCGGCCCCAGCGCAACAGAACCCAACCGCGACACCACGGACCGACCACGTACCCGGTCCCCGCGCGGTGAGTTCGCGGCCCCTCGGCACTCGGCAAACTCGTCACCGCGCGCCCATCGGATCAAGCAGGCACACGCGACCCAGCCGAGGGCGGCCGGATGCCGAGAGGGCGCGCGTGAGACGCACTCGCACCACGAGAGTGGTTGCGGCGCGACTATATTCACCGGCCGGTTCGTCGGCCGGGTACCCGGTCCGTGAGGGGGACCGGGTAGCCGGCCGTACGACGCGCGTCGGAAGGGAGCGGACCCGATGAGCACTTCGCTCGCCGTCGAACCGTCCGCGGTGGCAGATACCTCCGAACATGCAGCGGGACAGCGCAACTGGCGGCCGATAGCCTGGTCGACGCCGCCGCTGCTGGTGGTCTTGCTGTTCGCGGTGTACCCGGTGGTGCGGGTGCTGACCGAATCCACCGCGAAGTCCGGGACCTGGTCTCAGGTGCTCGGTTCCGAGTCGTTCCGGAACGCGTTGTGGCGCACGGTTTCCATCGCGGTCTGCTCGACCGCCGGATGCCTGGTGCTCGGCTCGTTCGTCGCGGTGGTACTGGCCTTCATCCCCTTTCCGGGTTCGGGCGCGGTGGGGCGGCTCATCGATACGGTGCTGACCCTGCCGTCCTTCCTGATCACGCTGGCGTTCACCTTCCTCTACGGCACCGCGGGCGCGCTGGACGCGCTGATCGCCGGACTCACCGGAAACCGCTCCCCCGCGCTGAATTTCCTGAGCACGCCCACCGGAGTCGTGCTCGCCGAGATCACCTACTTCACCCCGTTCGTGGTCCGGCCGCTGCTTGCCGCGTTCGCCCAGCTACCGCGTGAGCAGCTGGATGTGGCCGCGAGCCTGGGCGGCTCGCCGTGGCGGGTACTGCGACGCGTCGTGCTTCCCGAGGCGTGGCCCGCGCTGGCGGCGGGCGGCAGCCTGGTTCTGCTGTTGACGCTCAACGAATTCGGGATCGTGCTGTTCACCGGGGCGAAGGGCGTCATAACCCTGCCCGCGCTGATCTACACCCGCGGCATCGTCACCTTCGACCTGCCCGGAGCGGCGGTGCTGGCCACGGTGCAGGTGGCGCTGTCGCTGGCTCTGTACATCGCCTACCGCCTCGTCTTCGCGCGGTTCGCCGCCGCGCGCACGACCCAGGGGAGCTGATCATGCTGGTGTGGACCCGTCGCGGACGCGCGCTGGTGCTCGCTGTCTTCGCGCTGGTGGTTCTGGTGGTGTTCGCCGCCCCGATCGCCACGGTGGTGGCCGCGGCGCTGGCGGGCCGATGGACCGGTGCGCTGCCTTCGGGGCTGGGTCTGGGCAATTTCCGCCACGAACTGTCCGGCGAACAGGCCGCGAGCCTGTCGGTGAGCCTGCAGACCGCCCTGCTCGCGGGCGCGATCTCGCTGATTCTGGGCACCTGGGCCGCGCTGTCGGCCCGGGAAGCGCCGGCCTGGTGGCGGCGGCTGACCGACGCGGTATTCCACCTGCCGATCGCGGTGCCGTCGGTGGCGATCGGGCTCGGTGTGCTGATCGCGTTCAACCAGCGGCCCATCCTGCTCGGCGGCACGAAATGGATTGTGATCGTGGCACATTCGGTACTGGTACTGGCCTACGCGTTCAGCGCGGTCGCCGCGGCGCTGGACCGGCTGGATCCGGGTTTCCGCCAGGCCGCCGAATCCCTCGGCGCGAGTCCGGCGCGCGTGCTGACGCGGATCACCCTGCCTCTGCTGCTGCCCGCACTGGGCGCGGCCGCCGGTCTGGCGATCGCACTGTCCATGGGCGAGCTGGGGGCGACCGTGATGGTGTATCCGGCCACCTGGAAGACGTTGCCGATCAGCATCTTCGCCGATACGGATCGCGGCCGGGTCTTCGATGCCGCGGCAGGCACCACACTGCTGGTGGCGGCGACTCTGGTGGTCCTGCTGATTCTGGGCCGGGTGCGCGGCCGTGCGATCTTACGTTGAGCTGGAAGGTATTACGCCGAACCGCAGATCATGCGATCACTGCTCGGGCAGCCGGCGCCGGCCTCCGGCCACGTCGACGACGAGATCGGTGTACCCGTCGACGAGTTCGGCCAGGTGATACCAGTGCTTGTGGGTGGTGTCGCTGCGCGCACCCTCACGGTCGATGGCCTGGTTGGCCTCGACCCAACTGCGCGCCATCCGGTCGATCACCGCGCCGAGGCTTTCGGTGTGCAGCGACGCGCCGTTCCGATGCTGGGGCATTACCCGCTCGACCCAGCCGTTGATGTCGTCTACGAGAATGCCGCGCTCACAGTCGATCTCGGCGGCCATCAAGGGATCGCGCAGCCGCACCCGGCGGGCATGCATCTCGGCCAGCGCCCGCGCCGACCGCAGCAGTACCTGGTCATCGAAGCGTCGTCCCTGAAACGCGCACAACAATTGCGGCGCCGTCGGCAGCACACCAGCTATCGACATCGTCATTGCCGCACCCCGAAAAATCGGGACTGCACCAATATTTGCACCAACATAATTGGTCTCCGGATTGAGTTGTACCGGTCATCGGATCGGTGGAACACGACTAGGTTAGCTCGAATCATGCACGCACAAATGCAAGAACGCAAGATTGCATCCGCATCGGTTCGGTCAACCTCCGTTACCTTCTACCTGCGCAAGGATCGCCTGAGCGACATCGGCTTTCCGCTCCGAAAGCACACCGGCCGCCCGGTTTCGGAACTTTTACTGGACACGTCATCGCCAGACCGCGCGGTACGGATTGTCCGGCAGCGGTATCCGGCAACGCCGCGGACTCGATTCCAGCCGGAATAAACTGCGCCGCAACAAAAGGTCGCTGAAAGTATGCTGAAAAGACATCGGAAATAGCTCGGCGGACCAACCCGGGCGGACGGTCCGATATCCCGATCACGCTCGGAGCGCCGGCTCCGCGACCGAACCCGGCATTCCCGGCTTCGCGAACTCGCCTCTCGCCGTACCGCGTCCGGCCCGAATCGCCCGTCGATCATGATCATCCACCTGCGGCAACACGCGGATATCGCCACGCATCGCGCACTTCCGTCCCGACGCCCGGAACATCCGGAAGGTCACGAACCGCATATCGCATCGATGCCCGATCCGTATCGTTGCGTGCCGGTTGCGGAGGATCGGCAACCTCCGATATCCGCAGATGGCCGGGTTCGTGCCCGCCCGGCCCGCAAGGCGAATAGGCTCTGCCACAGACACATCGACGCATGCGGAACGCACGAGCGCATTCCGACGAGTGCACACGGGAGAGGGCGCGATGGCAGGTAAGCGCACTGTGCTGACGGTCCAGCTCAGACGGCTGGCGGTACTGCTGCAGGAGATGCGGGAGGAAGCCGGGATCAGCAAGGAGGAGGTCAGCTCCCAGACCGGGATCAACGTCACCACGCTGTACCGGATCGAAACCGCGCAGGCCCGCCCGCAACGCCGCACGTTGATGACGATGCTCGACCTGTACGGCGTCGAGGAGGAACGCCGCAACGACGCCCTCAAACTCCTGTCCGAGGCGCTCAAGCCCGGCATGTCCCGCCCGTTCGAGGCCGCGGTGTCCGAAGTGTACGCCGCCTACATCAATTTCGAGACCGAAGCGCTCTCGGCGCGGCTGTTCCAGACGTCGTTCATCCCGGGCCTGCTCCAGACCGAGCGGTATGCCTGGGCGGTGCTGGACACCGCGATGCCGAAGGTCGAGGCCTCGGTGATCGAGCAGCGTCTGCGCGCCCGCGTGGAGCGCGGCAAGGTGCTCGCGCGCGAGGGCAATCCGCTCGAGCTGTGGGTGGTACTGGACGAGGCCGCGATCCGTCGCGTCGTCGGCGGCCGGGACGTGATGCGCGAACAGCTCGAACGGCTCGGCGAGTACTCCGACAAACGCAACGTCATCCTGCAGGTGCTGCCCTTCGACGCCGGCGCCCATCCGGCGATGGTCGGCTCGTTCGTGGTGCTGGACTTCCACGAACCCGCCGACCCGGAACTGGTCTACGTCGAGGGCATCGCCGGTGACGACATCGTGGAGGGCCACAACGAGATTCGCCGTTTCGGGGTGATGTTCGACCAACTCCGCGCGATGGCTCTGAGTCCGCGTGATTCGGCCGTCCTGGTCGCCGAGGCCGCCGCACAACTGCGCTGAGCCGTGTCAGGCCCGGCTGGCGCGGTTGTAGCCGACCACGGCCGGTGTCGCGAAGACGACGACCGCGCCCAGCGACCAGGCCACGGTGGCCGCGAGCGGCGACCCGACCGGACCGCCCAGGGACAATCCGCGCATCGCCTCGATCGCGTACGTCATCGGCTGGTGCGCGACGATGGGCTGGGCCCATCCCGGGTAAGCCGCCAGCGGCACGAATCCGGTGGAGAAGAACATCATCAGCGACGATCCCAGCGAAATCACCTCCACCAGACCGGATTTGGCGGTGAACACAGCCGCGGCGGTGACCAGGGTGGCGAAGCCCAGGCCGTACAGCACGGGCACGCCGAGTAGCGCGATCGCGGCCGGAATCCCTTGGCGGAAGCGGAATCCCAGCGCCACGCCCACCGTGAACAGCACCACGGTGCAGGTCAGGATCCGCACCGCCTCGGCCACGATTCGCGCCATCAGGCCCGAGGCGCGGTGCACCGGCAGCACCCACAGCCGGGCCAGCAGCCCCGCATCCCGTTCCCGGCCCAGCGTGATCGCCCCGGCCAGCGAACCCGACATCACCCCGACCAACGTCACCATCGGCACCGAACCGTAGAGCGCGCTCGCCCCGGAGAACGACGTGACCTGATGTCCCAGAACGGTATTGATCATCACCAGCAGCAGCGCCGGGAAGCCGAGCGACTGCACCATCGTGACCGGATCGCGACGCCACCGCACCAGCAGCCGCCGGGTCTGAATCATGGTTTGCGGCAGCAGGTTCCGCAGTATCTCGGTGTGACCGGCGACCTGGGGCAGGTCCGTGACGGCTGTCATCGATGCCTCCGTCCCGCGACCACCGCCGAGGCGACGCCGAGCAGCACCAGCCCGGCCGGCAACCACAGCAACCCCGGCCCGAGTACCGACCAGGTCACCGTATCCGTGTCACTCGACAGCACCCGCATCACGTTCACGAATCCGGACACCGGCTGATTCCGCGCGAAACCCTGGATCCAGCCCGGGAATTGATCGGCCGGGGCGAATCCGGTGGACACCATGCCCAGGATCAGCTGCGGCAGCACCAACGCCTGCGTGGTCGCCTCCGGACTGCGCGTCAACGCGCCCAGCAGATCACCCAGCAGGCCCAGCAACAGCCCGACCAACAGCGAGAAGAGGACGAAACCTACTGTGTGCCAAGCAGGCCCACGAAATCGAGCGCCGATCACGTACCCGCACACGATCGCCGCCGATACCGCGACGACGATGCGGTAGAGCGTCGCGGTGGTGCGGGCGGCCAGTGGCGTGACGACCGGCATCGGCATCGAGGCGAACCGGTCGTCCAGCCCGTCGCGGGCATCGGTGGCCGCCCGCAACGCCGCCGCACCGGCGCAGAACGAGACCGCCTGCATCACGATCATCGGCATGAGAAATTGCGCGTAGCTGCCGAATCCGTGCCCGAACGTCATCACCCGGTTCAGCGGAACATAGAAACCCAGCGTGAACACGCTGGGCGCCAACAGCGCCGTCACCAGCTCCCCGTTGCGCACCGACGCCCGCACCATACGCAGCGTCAACACCCACCACTGCCGGGTCACGGACGGCACCGGCGCGGATTGGCCGTGACCCACAACCGCGGTGTACGCCTGCATCGCCGCACCTCGTTCCGACTCACGCGCCGACCGGATGAGCCCTCATCTCACCAGACGAACATCCTGAACAGCGCACCGACATGACCGGCCGGATGCACCGATTCGCGCACCCGGCCCTCGCTATCGCTCAGAACACGTCTCCACCGCCGCGCGGGTTCACCGCGGCTCGAGACTTCCCCGCATCAGGCTCCCCCTGACGGTACTCACCTCCAGCGGAACAACATCACAAGCCCCTTACCCAGCACACTCCGCGCCGCCGAATACCTCCTCTGCCGCCAACCCGGCCGATCCGACCCCGCAACCCGGAGACCTTCTCACGCGGAACGCACCCCGAGCCGAACGCATCCGGAGCCACGTCGGCTCGGCGCGGAGATCGGCTCGACGACGGCAACCGAACCGCATCGCGGCCACCGTCCCAGCGGGCGCGATCACCCAGGGTGCGAATCACCGCACCCTGCGGGGCGCACACGCAGCACTGGGGTCGCTGCCGAAACTCGTTGCCGGAAACGAGAGTTGAGATACCGCGAACGCGGGGGTGCTCAGATCCCAAGGAGAGATGACGATGACGAAGCCGATCACGCCGTCCGGCGACAGCTGCCGTCCCACCCGGCCGCAGCACCCCTTCGCTCCCGCCGGGCAACGGCACCGCCCGGCGGTGGCGGGTGTCGACACGCCCGACCCGCACGAGCTGGATCGGTGGTCGAACCGGCTGGCCCGGATGCTGATCGAGCAGGGAGCCTGCCCCGGCAGCTGGATCGTCACGGCCGGCCTGCCCGCGCTCGAACGCGCGGTCACCCGCTGCGCCATCGCCAAGATCGGCGCGACCGCGACCCCGGCGGTGTGCACCGACACCCGCGGCCGCGCGTACCTCGGTGTGACGATCAAGGCCGCCCGCCCCGGGCTGTCCGAGGACATCAGCTGGCTGGTGCTGGACGATCACGCCACCCTGGTGCGCTACCTGACCGGTTCGGACGCACCGATCACCGACGTCGAACGCGACGAGAGGCACCGAGCCCGCTGAGCCCCTGTCGCGCACACCCGGCAACCGCCGCGCAAGCGGCCCGCGATCCGCCTCTCGCGACCGTCGCGCTGTCAAGCCCCCGAACGGCCCTTGTGACGAATCAGCACGGTGAGTGCGCACCTGGCACTCGGGCGCGCACTATGCTGACCGCCGTGTCCGAACCCAACGCCCCCGTCGCGCCCCACCCCGACATCGCCCGGCTCGCTCCTCTGCTGGGCGTCTGGCGCGGCTCCGGGCACGGCGAGTACCCGACCATCGACTCCTTCGACTATCAGGAGGAGATCCACTTCGGGCACGTGGGCCGTCCGTTCCTCACGTATCGCCAGCGCACCCGGCACGCCACCGACGGCCGCTCGCTGCACGCGGAAACCGGCTACCTGCGCTGCGCGGGCCCGGATCGGATCGAACTGATCCTCGCGCACCCGACCGGCATCACCGAGATCTGCGAGGGCACGCTGTCGGTGGACGACGACGGCCTGCACCTGGACATGGGCTCCACGTCGATCGGCCGGACCACCACGGCCAAGATGGTGACCGCACTGGCCCGCACCTTCCGCGTATCCGGCGACACGATCGACTACACCCTGCGCATGGCCGCGGTCGGCCAGCCGGAACAGCATCACCTCGCCGCCAGCCTGCGACGCGCGGAGTAGGACCGAAGCGAGATCAAATCGAGACCCGTGCACTGACCTGCGCAGCGGGTGAGTTTCGACGGCTTTTCCCTGATTGGGGGTTGTCGGCGCGGAGCGTCCCGTTCTACCGTTTCGTGACCAGCTAACAACCGGCGATCACAGTTCCGGGTTCTTCGATCTCGTACGCCCCCACGGGAAAAACCCTCATCGACAAGGGAGAAGCCCATGAAGCGGTCGACATTAGCCGTCATCACGGCGGGCATGATCCTGGCAGGTACCGGCGCCGTCGAAATCCTCGGCGATTATTCGGTCAGCTCCCCCACCCCCGATCAGAACACCGCCCCCGCGGCCGCGCACGGCGACCTGAAACCCATTTCCCAGCGCTGAGTCCTCGGCGCGGTCCGTCCCGGGCAGGACGCACGACAAACACGCGGCAACTCCATCCGCCGCACACCCGTGCCACACCCCGAGCAGCGGACATCTGCCGAAAATTCTTCTCCCAGTAGCGGTTTCGCACTCTGCTGTACTCATATCCGAGACGCGCGGCAATCACGCCTCGACATCCCGATGCGACGCCCGCCAAGCACTCGCCTGGCCGCACGCTTTCCACAGCGCGGCGGCCCCCACACGCCGCGCAAGCCACACACCCGCGAAATCCGGACGACAACGCCCATCCTCGTCGTCGGCGTCCCTCGCTCAGCATGCCGTGATGCTCACCCGCACAGACCTTGCCCCTTCTCTGCTCGACGGCGCATATCGACGACCACCTCCGACTACGTGAGCGCGACCCGCCGCCGCCGCCCCCCGCGCACCCGGAAATCACGCCTCGCCGGGCGGCAGCGCGGCGAGCATATCCCGGGTGACCTCGACGGCGTTGTCGGAACTGCCGCCGTCGACGAGCAGGGTCGCCCAGGCCATATCGCCGCGATAGCCGATGAACCACGAGTGCGATCCGCCCTCGACCTCGGCCTCACCGGTCTTGCCGTACACCTCGCCCTGGTCGGCGATGCGGGTGGCGGTGCCGTTCAGGACGACCTGGCGCATCATCAGGCGTAACCCGTCGATCACTGCCGGGGCGGGGGCCGGGCGCGGGGCGGAGACCTTGGTGGGGTGGCCGGACAGCAGATACGGCACCGGCGCGGCGCCGTGGGCCACGGTCGCGGCGACCAGAGCCATACCGAACGGGCTCACCAGGACCCGGCCCTGGCCGATGCCGTTCTCGGTGCGCTGGGTGAGGTTGCCGGTCGGCGGGACCGAACCGGAGACCGTGGTGAGCCCGGCAATCGAATAGTCCGGGCCCACACCGAATTTCGTGGCCGTCGTGGTGAGCGCGTCGGCCGGCAGGGCGCCGGCCAGTTTCGCGAAGGAGGTGTTGCAGGAGCGCGCGTACGCCTGTGTCATCGGCACATCGCCCAGGGCGAACTCGTCGTAGTTCGGAATCGTGCGCTCCCCGATGACAATTCGTCCCGGGCACGGCAGCACCGTATCGGGTGTGGCGATCCCCGAGGCCAGCGCGGCGGCGGCGGTCACCGTCTTGAAGGTGGATCCGGGCGGATACAACCCCGACATCGCGATCGGCCCGTCCGCATCGGCCGGTTCGTTCTGCGCCACAGCCAGTAGCGCGCCGGTGGAGGGTTGTACGACGACCATCACGGTCTTGTCCGGCCGCCCGTCCACGGCCCGCTGCGCGGCGTTCTGCACGGCCCGGTCCAGACTCAGCGCGAACGACGGGACAGGTTGCGGCGCAATCTCTTTCAGCACGTCGGTATCCACGCCGTTGGCATTGACGGTGACCACGTCCCAGCCGTCCCTGCCGTCGACCTCGTCGATGACGGTCTTGTGGACCTGCGTGATCAGGTCCGGGGCGAATCCGCGATCGGTGGGCACCATATCCCACTCCTTCGCGGTGGTGACCCCGGGCAGTCCCAGCAGATCGCCGCTGACCTGGTTGAACTCCACCTCGGTCAGCAGCGCGACGGTATACGCGCCGCCGGCCTTGCGCGCGGCGTCCGCGATGCCGTTCGCGGTGAGGCTCTCGTCGAACCGGTGCAATGCCGCGGCGAGCGTACCGGTGCTGTACCCAGGATCGGTGGCCTGCGCCAGGGTGAACGTAATCCGGTGCACCACACCGGGAATCAACACATCGGTGCCGGAACGCTCGTTGACGCGGGCGCGCGGCGCGGGCGTCTCCCGCAACGCCATCGTCTGGGTGTCGCCGAGCTGCGGATGGATATCCGAGGCGGTCCACCGCACCTGCCAGCCGCCGTCGACGCGCCCCATCCGCAACTGCCCGGTGTAGCTCCAGACGCGATTCTTCGCCAGATGCCATTCGTAGGTGTAGTCGACGGTGGCGGTATCGCCGCTGACCCGGGCCGATCCGGTATGTGCCGACATCGTCCGCGCGCCCAGGTTGTCCCACGCCGCGGCCAGTGCCGGGGCGGCCCGGTCGGGCTGATTGGTCAGGCCCGCCGCCGCTCGCACATCGTGCCGGGCGAAGTCGGCGACGAAATCGGCCGCGGTGGCCAGCGGCCCCTTCGGCCCCGCGGCACACGCCTGCGCGGATACCGCGACCACCACGGCCGTCAACACTACACCGGTCCGGCGGCGCGGATGCCCACAGTTGCGCGGTGACAGCGCAATTCGCGGTTTCACCATCGGGTGGAATGGTATCCAGCCGATGCCCGGCCAACCGGGCGACACACGGCGCCGACCGGCGGTACGCGCCGGTCAGTCCACCAGAATTGTGGCGAATGTGCCGATCTGCCGGAATCCGATGGCCGCGTACGCGCGACGGGCAGCCTCGTTGTAGCTGTTCACGTACAGACTCGCGGTGCGCCCGGACGCCACCACCGAATTGGCCACCGTGGCGGTGCCCGTGGTGCCGAACCCCTGCCCGCGCCGATCGGGGTGCACCCACACGCCCTGAATCTGCCCGGTGCGCCGGGAGATCGCCCCCACCTCGGCCTTGTAGACGACCTCTCCGTCCTCGAAACGCGCCCAGGCCCGGCCGGACTGGATCAGACTCGCCACTCGCCGCCGGTAGCCGCGCCCGCCGTCCCCCGCGCGCGGATCGACTCCGATCTCCTCGGTGAACATCGCCACGGCGGCCACCAGATATCGGTCGATCTCATCGGTGCGCACGCGGCGCACCGCTGGATCGGCGAGTACCGCCGACGGCCCCTCCAGGGCCAGCAGCGGCTGTTCGGGCCGCACCTCGCGCGGCGGCCCCCACCGGCGGCTCAGCAGCTCCCACAGCGGCAGCGCCAACTCCTGACGCCCCACCACCGAGGAACACACCCGCGGCCAGCGCGCCGCACGATCGGCGAACGCCTCGAGATCGTCGGGACCGCCGCGCAGCGGAATCAGGTTCGCGCCGGAGAAGCACAGCGACTTCGCCGGGCCACCCCGGCTCCAGACCTCACCGAGCCCGCTGCGGGTCTCGATCCCGTATTCCTGCAGTCTCGCCACGACCATGCAGGACGCGACCGGATCGGCGTCCAGGACCTGCAACACCCGGGACAAGTCGCGATTGACCAACTGACGCGCACCGGACAACCGATTCCGTCGAGTGGGTTCCAGCACGCTCCGCACGATCACAGCCTGCCACGAACAGCCGGACCGTGCGGAGATTTACGCCGGTCATTACCCGACGGTGACAACAGGCTCGCCCGAACCGGAGCCCTCGCCCATCTCCTCGGCGATGCGCATGGCCTCCTCGATGAGGGTTTCCACGATCTGATGCTCCGGGACGGTCTTGATGACCTGGCCCTTCACGAAGATCTGGCCCTTGCCGTTGCCCGAGGCGACGCCCAGGTCGGCCTCGCGCGCCTCACCCGGGCCGTTGACGACACAACCCATCACGGCCACGCGCAACGGCACCTCGAGCCCGTCGAGCCCGGCGGTGACCTCGTTGGCGAGGGTGTAGACGTCGACCTGCGCGCGCCCGCAGGACGGGCAGGACACGATCTCGAGTTTGCGCGGCCGCAGATTCATCGACTGCAGAATCTGGTCGCCGACCTTGACCTCCTCGGCGGGCGGCGCGGACAGCGAGACGCGGATGGTGTCGCCGATGCCCTGGCTCAACAGCGCGCCGAACGCCACCGCCGACTTGATGGTGCCCTGGAACGCCGGACCGGCCTCGGTGACGCCCAGATGCAGCGGATAGTCGCTCTGCGCGGCCAGTTGCCGGTAGGCCTCGACCATGACCACCGGATCGTTGTGCTTGACCGAGATCTTGATATCGCCGAAGCCGTGATCCTCGAACAGGCTCGCCTCCCACAGCGCCGATTCGACCAGCGCCTCGGGGGTGGCCTTGCCGTACTTCTCCAGCATCCGCTTGTCGAGCGAACCGGCGTTGACACCGATGCGGATCGGGATGCCCGCGGCGGCGGCCGCCTTCGCGACCTCCTTGACGCGGCCGTCGAATTCCTTGATGTTGCCCGGATTCACCCGCACCGCAGCGCATCCCGCGTCGATGGCGGCGAAGATGTAGCGCGGCTGGAAGTGGATGTCCGCGATCACCGGGATCTTGGATTTGGCGGCGATGGTGGCCAGCGCGTCGGCATCTTCCTGCCGGGGGCACGCCACGCGCACGATATCGCAGCCCGAGGCGGTGAGCTGCGCGATCTGTTGCAGAGTGGCGTTGACGTCGTGGGTTTTGGTGGTGGTCATGGACTGCACCGAGATGGGGTGGTCGCTGCCCACCCCCACAGTGCCGACCATCAGCTGGCGCGTTTTGCGTCGCGGTGCGAGGACCGCCGCTGGTGCGGCGGGCATACCCAATGCGATGGCACTGGTCACGTTCGGCTGCCTACTTTCCATATCTGCTCCACCGGATCTGTTGCCGAGTCTAGTGCCGCCGAATCGGCGGGCGCTGTGTGAGCCTCGATGTCGGGCAGGCCGGACGGCCTGCGGCAGGGATTGAGCCGTACACAAGGTATTCGGCGCAGGACGACGCGCGGTTGGGTGCAACAGGTTTCACACCTGGATCGCCCGCGCGACCGGCCCCCGACCGCGATGTTGCTGTGACCGATCACACAGTCTCGGCTCGGCGTCGTTCACCCCCCAGACGGCCGAACGCAAGCAGATGACGCCCCTCCCCGACGAAATCACCACCCGCAGATAGCGACCGATATCACACTGGGGCTGCTCGATGTATGCCTGCGTCGACTGCCTGACGCCGGGAGCCCCGGTCCTGCTCTTCGAACCGAACGCAGGCGATCCCGACCGCGCATGGTACGTAGACGCCCCGAGCCTCGCCGACTGGCTGAACGCCTGGCTCGACGGCACGGGTTGGTACCACAGGGCTCTCGACGGACCCGACATGCCGCCCTGGGCGGACTTCGGCGCCCGCACCGCATGCGCGTCACAATAGGGTAAGCCGCCCGGCAGGAGAGGCGCTCGGACCGACATCCGCTCGTACCGCATACCGAGCTGCGCGAACTGGTCAGCGCCGCCGCGCTCGTAAAAAGATCGACCAGGCCGAGCACCGCTGGAATTCCAGATCACGCGCGGCGGGTTTGCTTGCCGGGCGTTCTGCTGACGGGGCCGGATGACGATCGCCGAATTCGATTCGCCCCCACACTATTCCCGATCCCGGACCTCCCGCGCAGCGAACTCACGGGCCGTGCCCGACCGATCGATCAGCCACGTCGATCCGATGGCCGACGAACGCAGCTCATCGATCGAACCCACCCTCCGCGAGTCGATCGGTGAACGCGTCCCACTCGGCCGAACCGAAGATCAGTGCCGGACCGGACGGATTCTTCGAGTCGCGGACACCGACCATGTCACTGCCCAAATGGGCCACCTCGACACAGTCTCCGCCACTCACGCTTCGACTGCTCTTGAACCACCGTGCACCCGATAGATCAACGGTCATGATCCGTACTCCTTCTGCCTCGCCTCGATGAGACTGCGGGTGTCGTTCTCGCTCAAGGCTACTCGCTCAATATCGGCTCGAATGGTCCGATACATCTCGATCTCGGCGGGTTTATCCAGGTAGAGCGCGCCTGCCACGCTTTCGACATAGATGACCGGCGACTCAGTGAGAGCTGGATTCGGGTGTTCTGGAAACTCCAAGAAGACGAAATCTTTGCTGTGCAGTCCCAGGTGCACCGGAGAACCGAATGGAACAGCCCTAACTGAAACATTCGCAAGCTTACTGATTTCGAACAGGCGACGCATCTGTCTGATCATGACTTCCTTGCCGCCAACATTCTGATGCAAAACCGATTCGTTCAAGTAAGCTTTGAAAGAAAAATCTGGATCGGCAAGCCGCTCTTGCCGTTTGGCAAGTAGCCTGAGTTCGCTATCGATGTCCACCGGCCGACCCTGCGCCTGCCATATTGCTCGCCGATACTCCGGGAGCTGAAGCAACCCTGGCAGAATCACCGACTGCCAAGTCGAGTGGCAGCATGCCGCCGCCTCGAGGCCGATATACAACTCTGCCCACCATGCGAATCCTCCAGCGAACGACTGCCACCACCCATCCTTCCGCGACTCGGCCGCGAGCCAGAGCAGAACCTCGCGGTCCTCGTCGGTGACCTCGTACAGGTCACACAGCAGATTGACCGTCACACGCTTGATGGTGCTACTGCGTCCGGTTTCCAACCGCCACAACGTCTGTGAGCCCATCTCGCACCGGCGAGCGGCGGTGGTGCGGGTCATCTTGCGCTTCTCCCGGAACTCACGCAGGCGGCGACCGAGTTCGCGGCGCGGCAGAGAACTGTTGTGCGGTTCGTCGGACACTGAAAGACCTACCTTTCATTTGCGGGACCACCGTCATGTACTGCATTCGGATGCATTCCAGTTCAATTGGAATGTTCCAAACATTCCAAACCATATGGAGCGATTTCATTTTCAGGCGAAATCCGACGGCGGACCCCCACAGTACCCGTTCGGTGATTTACTGGCATACGTCCGCGGCCACCGAATCTCGTCGGTCGGTGGTCCGTTTTGCCGATGCCGCAATGTTTTTCCGCATTGCGTATTCCCGAACCGACAGCCAATCCGTCGACCAGAAGAAATGGAAACATGCTCTACTACACCAGAACCGGCGAGACCATCGTCATCCCGTCGCAAGTGTGTGAACACGCCGAACTCGGCCTCGCACACGCGCAGATGCAGCGCCACCTGGACTGCCGGATCGACAGGTGCGCCTGGAAGTGGGTGGCCTACGCGACGCTCGTCCACCACGGTCGCGTCGTCCCGCCGCTCACCGGTCCGGACGAGCGAGCGCATCGCCGCGGCCTCGCCTGGCCCGCCGAGGTGACCGGGCAGCGCGCACCGAATATCACCGAGCCGCAACCGTTTCGGAAGACCCTCGACGGTCTCGACCGGCTCGCCCGGGAGTTGCGCGGGCACGGTGATGCCCCGTGAACCCGATGTCCGCGTGGGATGAACTGTCCAGCATCGTCACCGTCATCGCGGGGTCCGCGGCAGCCGTACTCGCCGTCGGCTGCCTGTGGCCAACTCCCCGTCCGGACCGCCGGCCGTCGTACGCCCGGCACGCGCGAGCACTGCGTCAGCCCGCGCCGTCGAGCCGCGCCGCTATGCCGAACTGCCGCTGTCCCAACTCATCCCGGACTTCGACCACACACCGCTGCATTCCGCAGCTTCCTGCCGGGGCGACCGCCGGGCTCGCCTCAGCGGCTCGGCCGGGACCCTTCGCACTCTCGTCGTGCAGCCCTCCCGCGCAACCGTTCGGCCTCGCCGACGCCCACCGCGACATGCAACTCCACCGCGACCACACCTGCGCCCGCAAACGCGCCGCCTTCGCGGCCCTGGTAGCCGCCGGACGCATCACCCCCGACTCCAGCCGACCCCGCCGGTCATGACCGAGAACTTCGAAATCCCCGAGACGCCGGCGGCATTCGTCCCGTTCTGGCTCGATGCGATAGCACTCACCGCCCGCGCCACCACCCTGGGCTATCGCCTCGTCCGCAACAACCCGACCCCTTACAAATGGCAACTACTCGACCTCACCGACAACGCCGTCGTCTACACCGCGGACACCCTCGAAGACAGCGAAACCTGGCTCGACACATAGCCTCCCCTCGACCAACGGAAACCACAGCGAACCGCGTCGGCCGGCACTCCGTGCGCCGCGCGGCCCCACCACACCGGCCTGCGCAGAAGTCCAGCCCGGGCAAACGCCGAACCCTCTCGGCGCACCCGACCACCCGGTTACTCGCAGCACGGATATCGGCCCTACACAGCTGTTTTCGCGCGGCATGCGACATGAGTGGTATCGACGAGGCATGCCGAGCCGGCGGCCCCGAGATAGCCTCGATCGTGTGGTGATACGCGAGTGCGAGGAGCAGGATATCGAGTCGCTGGAACGACATCTGCCCACCGGTCACAACCACGCGCATGCAGCACACTTCCAACGCCAGCGTGACGGGCAATGGACCCTGCTGATCGCGTGGGTCGACGAAATCCCCTGCGGCACTTGTGTCGTCAACTGGGCTGGTCCGACGCAGCGCGATGTGCGCGCCACATTTCCCGACTGTGCAGAATTGTGTTTTCTCCAAGTGCCCCCTCGGGCACGCAACCAGGGGATCGGCACAGCGCTCGTTGCGGCCGCCGAAGAACGCGCGATCGCTCGCGGCATGTCTCGGGTCGGCCTGGGCGTCGACACCGCCAACCCGGACGCCGCGCGCCTCTACCGAAGACTCGGATATGACGACACCGGGCTGACCTCGACTACCGAATACACTTGGTGGGACGAATCGGGGGTCGGACACGACCTGGTGGAGATCGACCGTTTCCTGGTGAAAGAACTCGACTGATGCGACCAGCTCATACGCCGAGCGAACGCTTCTTCCGGCTGGAAGCTGATCACAGACGACAGATTCACCTATCACTGTGCGAGGATGCCCTGCCGACCTGGACCAGTTACGCCCAGGGAGAACCCGCTTCGCTTCGCTACCTCGATTCGATTGTGGGGTTGCGGCACCACGTGGACGTCGAGCTTCCGGCCGATGCCCTTCGCTCCGCCCGGGCCGGTGCGGATCTCGCGGATGTCGACAGCCGCTACAGCGAGCCGATCACCGCGATGCAAGACGACGACTTGGCCTTCCCCGACCCGGTCGAGTTCGCCTATTACGCGATCTACAACTGCTTTCGCAAATACGTCCGCGGGGACGACATCGCGGACTGGCTGATCATCAACCAGGCCTTGTCCGCGCACGACCTCGACGAGGCAGTGCCGCGCCTGACTCGCACGATCGACGGCATCGAGCAGACCGCGAGCGGAAACGCCGGGGATGTCGGGCCCGCGGTACCCCCTCGGATGGGTTGACCAGCTCCGACCCGCATGAATTGCGTCAGGTCTCGACCTCGATGTCGTCGATGTCGAGCGCGACGAGGATCGGATGCCCCAGAGCCCGATCGCCCGGACCTCGCGGGTACACCCGTCGCCGTGTGGGAAAGGTGAGTCCGGCAAACCGTCGGTGCTCGCCGCAATAGTGCGCGGCGCGCGCCCACCGGCCGACGGGCTCGGCAACGTAGTCGTGCCGGCGGACGAGGCCGCCGGTGTCGATATACAAGGTCTGTCGTACGGAATGGGTATGCACATGCGGCGCGAAGGCGACTTCGAGACGTCGCCACCGCTCGCCGCCTTCCGACCGGATGTCGCCCTCGGTGAGGGTGATGCCGTCGCGGGTCAGCAGCAGGGGTAGCGACAGATAGTTCCAGAACGCGTATCCGGCGAAGTAGGTGGCATCGAGAGCGTCCCAGCGGAGGTTGCGGCGGAGTCCGGTGAGGCCGGTGAACGAGGCGCGGGCGTTGCGCCGGGCGCTGATCGGTTCGCCATCGCGAGTCTCGATTCGGACGTCGCCTCGATCGAATACCGCTTGCCGGTCGGCCTGCGGGAAGCCGCGGAAAACCGCGTGCTGCTGCGCCAATCGCACCCGCACCTCCACCTCGGCCAGTCGGTTTCCGGGGAAGCGCGAGCGCAGGAGACCGCCGAATCTGCCGTGCGCTGTCAGGGCCGTGACGGCCCGCCATCGTTCGAGGCCGCCGTGGGCGGTGAGGACCTCGTCGAGCAGTCCGCTCATTCCCGCGCTCCCGCCAGCACCGTGCTGAGCACGCGCCGATCGCCGTGCACGTTCGCCTGGGCCAGCGCTTGCTCGACCGTGATCGCCCCGGCGGCCAGCGCGAGAACCACCTCCGGCTCCGCCTCGAGAATCGTGTCGGGGCGTCGGTCGGGCTGGACGGTCACGTGCGGGCCGTGCGCGTCGATCCGCAGGATCATGACCGAGCCACCCACCTCGATGCCGACCTCGGCCGGGGGTTCCGCAGTCTTCTCGCGCAGCAGCGCCGGGAGTGCGACGGCGAGCCAGCGAGGTTCGAAGGTGTCGCCGCCCCGGCCGGTGATCATCAGCGGGGCGCTCCAGCGCACCAGCGCCTCCAGCGGTTCACGCAGCTCACCGCCCCACGGTGTCAGCGCGTAGACGACACCCCTCGTGGGGCCGGGGCGCCGCTCGATCACCCCGCAGGACTCCAGGTTTCGCAGGCGGTCGGCGAGCAGGTTGGTGGCGATCCCGCCCAGCGACGCCGCCAGTTCGCCGTAGCGCCTGGGGCCGGGCAGAAGTTCGCGCACGATCAGCAGACTCCAGCGGTCGCCGACCACATCGAGTGCGCGCGCCAGACCGCAGAACTGCCCATAGGAACGCACCGACTTTTGCTTGACTTCCTCCATGAGACTTGATTTTATCAAGCTTCATCGAATAGTTCTCCAGGAGAGGGTTCGCATGTCTGCCTCCGGTCCCGCTGACGTTTCCACCTCGCCGGTCCGGGCGGCGCTCGCGGCCCTGCGCACCGCCGGAGAGAGCGGCGACGCCGACGCGCTCGCCGAGTTCCTGGCGCCCGACGTGGTCTTTCACTCCCCGATGACGGCGCGAGTGCGGTTCGAGGGCCGGCAGGAGGTCACCGAGCTGCACCGCGACATCTTCGCCGTCCTCGACGACCTCACCACCACCGAACCGATCGCGGCCGGAGATACCGGGTCGTTCGCGTTCCGCGCCCGTGTGCGCGGAGTGGAACTGGAAGCCATGAACTCGGTGCGGTGCGACGAACAAGGACAGATCGTCGACTACACGGTCTTCATCCGCCCGCTTCCAGCGCTCGCGACGCTGTTCGCGGTACTGCCGCCGCGGGTTTCGACCAGGCGCCGCGGGCGCGCGAGGGGCACGATCGCGGGACTGGCCGCGCGGCCCCTCGCCTTCGCGGTGCGCACCGAGGACCGCGTGGTACCCGCCTTTCTCTGATCGACCCTCCGACGCCAAATCTGTTCGGGGAACCTGGTTTACAACTGACAGCTCCGCTCGTGCGGCGTCTAGATGATCTGCCACCTTCGGGAACTCCTCGGCCGGCGCGTTGAGCATCGGCTCGCATTGGGCGGCAACCGATTCGGCGTCGGCTTGGTCGAACACCGAGTGCCGGGGATCTGTTTCGGAATCCCGGACATCCGCGGACCCCGGTTTTACTACCGCTCGACGGGTGCGTCTTCCGTGACGTCGCCAGCGCTTCCTGTCCAGCGGGTGCGTAACCGACGCCCGAGTCCCGGCGACCGATGGTGATGCGCCCCAGGGAGAATCCGTTCGACGGCGAGCCCGCGGACGTCGCCGCGGCGATGAACGACTACGGCCTGAGACCCAGGCATGCCGAAAACGCTGATGGTGGTCGGGAACGGCATCGGCATGCGTGTCCGGCAGACTGCTCCCGGCTGCGAGAATCCGGAGTTTTCGCGGAATGGTTGTGCCGTTCGCCGTCAGCGCGGCGTTCCGGCCGCGCGGACGCGGATTTCCAACTCTCGCAAGCGATTCACCCTCGGGGTCGAGTCGCGCGGGGACGCCCGCAGAACCCCCTGCCCGTGCGTCGATCACGCCGCCTATGGTGGCAGCGCTTGAAAAACTAGCAGAGCTAGACAAGATAGCGACCCGGTGTTACCGTTGCTCCAGTTGCTAGCGATGCTAGATCTCAAGAAAGGGAGCCGAAATGCTCATCGTCACCGGCCAGGTCATCGCCGCCGTAGCCGTTCTCGCCAATGCCGTCGTCTACGGCACCGATATCTCCTGTGCCGTGATCACCCGGTCCGTGTACCGCAAGCTCGACGACGCGACCGTGACCATCAGTGCGGGATGGGGTCACTACTACGGCGATAAGCGTATGCCGGTCTTCGGCGCGGGCGGCGTGGTCACGGCCGTGCTCACGCTGGTCATCGCGCTGTTGGCCGGGCAGATCGGCGCGGCCGTCGCGGCGGCGATCACGGTGGCGGCACTGCTGACCTGGCTCGGCTTCTACGTCCGCGTCGCCAAGCCGATCAACACCCAGCAGACCGCCGCCGCGCAGAGCGGCATCATTCCGGCCGATGCCCGTGCACTGCAGGACAAGTGGGACAGCATCCTGAAGTACCGGGTCACCTTGCAGGGCATCGCCATCGCCGGACTGTGCGCCGCGCTGATCCTGTTCTGATCCCGGCCCACGAGGTAGGCCCCGGACCCGACAACTCCCGGCCGACCGCCGGGAGCACACCCGATATCGAATCCATCGAGGAGTAACCGCCATGTCCTTCACCACCAACGAGCAGAAGTTCCTGGCCGAGGCCGGAATCGGCCGGCTGGCCACCGTGTCCCCCGACGGCGTTGTGCAGAACAACCCGACCAGCTACCGGGTGAACGCCGACGGCACTATCGACATCGGGGGCATGCGGATGCGTGCCAGCCGGAAGTACCGCAACGTCGAAGCGGGCAGCCGAGTGTCGTTCGTCGTCGACCAGCAGGTTTCGGTGGAGCCCTACGTGATTCGCGGCATCGAGGTGCGCGGCACCGCCGAGGCTCTCGACGACGAAGAGCCGCCGTTCCCGCCCCAGGAACGCGCGCTCATCCGAATCCACCCCGACCGGATCATCTCCTGGGGCATCGACGGCGGCTCCTTCGACTTCACCAGCCGCGCCGCCGAGTAGCAGGCATTACCCGAAATACCAGCCACGACATCTCCCGCCGCACGGCGGGAGATGTCGGCTCGGTAATGCCTCATACTGCGGCAGAGCCGCGGCCCGTTCCATCGCATTTCGGTGTCGCCTGAGCCGCTCCATGCGGCGAGCGCCGATCCGAACGCTGCCGGTGCGTCCGTCAGCGCGTCCCGCCGGAGCCGACGCCACATCGCCCAATCGTCCGGACCGATCATCTGCACCTGGATCACGCTGCCCCCTCAGGTTTTTCGAGCTGTCGCCGCCGACGACAACCAACCCGCGAGTGCTGCCGGAATGGGCCCGCCGCTGCGGACGCACCCATCAGTACGAACGAATGTTCGCCCTGGGCAGCAGTTTTCGGTCGGCCAGCGCATTATCGGGTACTCGTCGGATGTGATCGGCCTCTGGCGTTCTTGCGCTGGTTGGCGTTGAAGCGCGCCTTCTTCTGACGATTTCCGCAGGTGTTCATATCGCACCATTTGCGGGTGCGACTCTGGCTGGTATCGAAGAAGGCCGCTCGGCAGGTCGGCGATGCGCACAAGGCCAGCTTTCCGTCTCGTTCACCCGCGATGATGCTGACCGCGTCGGCGGCGATCACGCCCAGGGCATCCTCCACGCGGGACGCCGAACCGAGTCGCCATCGCCGATTGCCCTCGGGAGTCAGCACGGCCGCCGCGCGACCCTGAATGCTGCGCTCGTTGATGATTCGGACCGCGGCCGCCGGGAGGGCGTCGTGGATCGCGGCCGCTGTCGCGGCGGCGTGGATCGATTCCCTCAGTTCCCGAGCGAGTTCGAGCTGGGCGGGGGTGCAGGAGTCCACGGCGAGGCCGCTCACCGCCAGCCAGTCGACGAGCCGCTGCGGTGTGGGTATGCGTTCCACGGCGTCGCCACAGCGTTCGGTCAGAGTCGCCGTGAAGCTGGTAGCCAGCACATTGCCGAGGCGAAAGTCGGGGAGCCCAGCAGGCATGGAACCACCTTAGCCGGTTGCTGGCGAATATCGCGGCATGTTAGAACCGTCTTAGCCGGTTCACAGCAGGTGGTAGCCGATTCCGCGATGGCCAGGAGGTCTCATGCCCCGTCCGAGCAACGACGTGCAAGCATTCGAAGCCCACGCAACCGACGCCGACCTCGACGATCTGCGCGCACGACTGGCCGCCGCGCGGCTACCGGAGGCGGAGACGGTCCATCGCGCCGCGCCCGGCCCTCGCCGATGGGAGCAGGGCGTTCCGATCGCCGACCTGGTCGATGTCGTGAATTACTGGCGCACCGAATACAACTGGCGATCGTTCGAGCAGCGCCTCGACCGAATCGGCCAGTTCCGCACGACAATCGACGATCTGGGAATCCATTTCCTGCACCGTCGGTCGGCGCGTGCCGATGCCACTCCCCTGGTCCTGACGCACGGCTGGCCGGGCAGCATTGCCGAGTTCA